>NZ_JBEXHQ010000001.1:411656-439122 GCF_040607915.1 Micromonospora sp. NPDC005215
AGCACCGGGGGCAGGAGCAGCGACGGGAATCCCGGCGCGGCTGCGCGCAGCTTTGATCATGACGGTCGGCGGTATCACGTGGGGCGGCGGCATGTCGCCGACGACCGCGGTGAGCCGTTGGTGCTGGACTGGCGGGCGCCTGTATCCCGGTCGTTCTACCAGGCCAGCGCGCGGGATCCGCAGGGAGTAGCGGTCCGGCGACGGTTCGGGTTCAGCAACGGGGTGCTGACCAGCTTTGAGGATGAGCGTCTCGATCGGGGCGAAGAGCTTGGCACGAACAGTCGGATCCTCACCGCCGAGATCGAGCGGCCACGGGTCGGGCCGATGCGGGACATCGTCGCCACGATTCAGCCGGAGCAGGACGAACTGGTCAGGGCCGACCTTGCCGACTCGATCTGTGTGCAGGGAGCGCCGGGCACCGGGAAGACGGCTGTCGGCCTGCACCGGGCCGCGTACCTGCTCTATCTGCACCGGGAGCGGCTGCGGCGGGCGGGTGTGCTGATCGTCGGGCCGAACAGGGCCTTCATGTCGTACATCGCGGCGGTGTTGCCGGCGCTCGGTGAGGTCGAGGTCGAACAGGCCACTGTGGAGGAGTTGATTGCCCGGGTGCCGGTCCGGGCGGTCGAGGCACCGGCGGTCGCCGTGCTCAAGCACGACGTACGGATGGCGCGTGTGTTGCAACGCGCGGTGCGGGCACAGATCGGCACGCCGACCGAACCGATCACGGTGTCGGACGGTTCGTTCCGGTGGCGGATCGGGCTGGAGCCGTTGCACCGGATCGTCGAGGAGACCCGCCGGGAAGGGCTGCCGTACGGCACGGGTCGGGAGCGGGTCCGCGCGCGAGTGGTGAGCCTGCTGCAACGGCAGGCCGAGGCGCGGCGGGCGGAGTCGCCAAGCGACGCCTGGTTGCGCCGGATGGGCCGCTGCCGGCCGGTGATCGACTTCCTGGACGCGGTCTGGCCGGCGCTCACCCCGGAAGGGCTGGTGTTCGGCCTGCTCTCCGACCCGCGCCGGCTCGCCACCGCGGCGGACGGGCTGCTCAGTGACACCGAGCAGGCGCTGCTCAGCTGGGTGAAGCCGGCCCGTACCGCGAAGGCGACCCGTTGGACCGCCGCCGACGTGGTGCTGCTCGACGAGGCGGCCGGGCTGCTGGAACGGCCCTCCGGTTTTGGGCACGTGGTGGTGGACGAGGCGCAGGACCTCTCCCCGATGCAGTGTCGGGCCATTGCCCGGCGCAGCGAACACGGCTCGGTCACTCTCCTCGGTGACCTCGCCCAGGGCACCGCGCCGTGGGCGGCGACGGACTGGCGGGAGTCCCTCGCCCACCTGGGCAAGCCGGACGCTGTGGTGGTCCCGTTGACTGTGGGTTTCCGGGTGCCCGCCGCGGTGGTCGCGTTCGCGAACCTGCTGCTTCCGGCACTCGCTGTGGACGTACCGCCGGCCGAGTCGCTGCGCCACGACGGCGGGCTGGACGTGCGTACCGTGACCGACCTGGTCGCGGAGACGGTGGCCGAGGTGCGGGCGGCGCTCGCGCACGACGGCTCGGTGGGTGTGATCGCCGCCGACGACGCGGTCGACGGACTGCGCGCGGCGCTGGCCGCCGCCGGTGTCGCGACCGCGACCGCCGACGACGTGGCGGCCGCGGAGCGGGTTACTGTGGTACCCGCGACGCTGGTCAAGGGCCTGGAGTACGACCATGTGGTGGTGGTCGAGCCGGCCGCGATCGTCGCGGCCGAGCCGCGCGGGCTGCACCGGCTGTACGTGGTACTCACCCGGGCGGTGTCCCGGCTGGCGGTGCTGCACCGCGAGCCGCTGCCCGCCCCGCTCGTCGGCGGCTCAGCCGGCTGACACGGCCGTCGCGACCTCCCGCAGGGAGCGGCCGGAGTCAGCCAGCGGCACATGGAACGACAGCCACGACCCGTCGGCGAAGTCGAGTCGCAGCCGCTTCCAGTTCAACCGGTACCGGCCGACCCGGGCGGCCACTGTCGTGCGCGGCGCCGACCCGAGCAGTTCGACGTCGGCCTGGGCCCGTTCGTCCGCCGCCGAGCTGGAGAGCAGGCCGACCGGCGCTGTCGCGCCGAGCAGCAACCGCTCGTCGGTGACAGCCAGCACGATGTCCCGGAGGCCGGAACCCTTCGTCGCCACGGTCAGGGCATGGTGCAGCAGAGACGCCCGCGAACCCGGTTCGCCTCGACCTCCGACCCCGAAGAAGAGCCAGTCGACGGCGTTGTCGGCCCGGCCGACTGTGATGTTCGGCGAGAGCACGTTGAGCAGGACACCCAGTAAGCCCGGCCCGCCGGGGGCAGGGGGCGCCGCCGGCTGCGGGGGCGCCGCCGGGGCCAGACCTCCACCCACCCGGACCCGGGCCACCGCACGCACCCGCTCGTCGGCGGGTAGCAGTCGGGTGAGCCCCTCGACGTACCGTGCGTGACTCTCGTCGAGCGTCATCGGCGCAGCCCGCGGAAGCCCGCCGCCCGGTCTCGGGAAGCCGTGGCGAACACCGTCAGGGCATCCGGCTGGACTTCCAGCTCGCTGTTCGGGCTCGACACGAACCCTCCTCTGTGTCCGGTGCGACGGGTCGGCCGCAACCGCTCCCACCATAGGCACTGCCCACGCGACCGGTGACCCCGCCCGCGATGTCGGGGTCACCGAGCTTTGACGGTGCGTCATAGGGTTCGTTGCGGGAACCCGGAGCAGCCGCGGGGCCGGCTGGCGTTCGAGGAGTACGACGAAACGGTCCGCGGCCTGCTCGACCCCATCCCGCCGAAGGAGCAGCCATGACCCTCGTCCGCGCCGACCAGGCCAGCCGCCGGTACGGCGACGTCCTCGCCCTCGACCGCGTCGACCTGGAAGTCCGGGCCGGTGAGCTGGTCGGCCTGCTCGGGCCGAACGGCGCCGGCAAGAGCACCCTGATGAACCTGCTGGTCGGCCTGCGCCGCCCCACGTCCGGGCGGGTCGAGCTGTTTGGCCACGACCCACGCAACCCGGCGAGCCGCCGGCAGATCGGGGTCACCCCGCAGGAGACCGGCCTGCCGGCCACACTGCGGGTCGGCGAGGTCGTCGACTTCGTCTCGGCGCACTACCCGGACCCGGTGCCGCGCGGGGAGTTGCTCGACCGCTTCGGCCTGGGCGATCTCGCCCGACGGCAGACCGGTGGGCTCTCCGGTGGGCAGCGCCGTCGGTTGGCGGTGGCGCTGGCGTTCGTTGGCCGACCCCGCCTGGTGCTCCTCGACGAACCGACCACCGGGCTGGACGTGGCCGCCCGGCACACCCTGTGGGAGGCGATCCGCGCGTTCCACGCCGACGGCGGCACCGTGCTGTTGAGCAGCCACTACCTGGAGGAGGTGGAGGCGCTGGCACACCGGGTGGTCGTCATCGGGCAGGGCCGGGTGCTCGCCGACGACACAGTGGACGCGGTGCGTGGCATCGTCGGCGTACGCCGGGTCAGCCTGGTCACCGACGGACTCCCCGACCTGCCCGGGGTCGTTCGCAGTGAACGGATCGACGGGCGGCTGCACCTGCTCACCACCGACGCCGACGAGTTGGTCCGCGCGTTGGTCACGGCCCGGACCCCCTTCAGCGACCTGGAGGTACGCCCGACCTCGCTGGAGGAGGCGTTCCTCGCCATCACCAGCGGGGACGCGCCCGGCGGGGACCAGCCCGCCAGCGGAGACCGGCCCGCCACCGCCGCTGCCGGCGGCCGATCCACCACCGCCTGAGGAGGCCACCGTGCAGCTTGCCCTGGTCCACGCCCGCTACCAACTCCTGGAGATCATCCGGATCCCGGTGGCCGTCTTCGGCAGCGCTTTCTTCCCGGCCGCCGCCATGATCTTCTTCGTGGTGCCGTTCGCCGGCGACGACCCGGCCGGCGCCACCTTCGCCACCGCGTCGATGATCACCTTCTCGGTGATGAGTGCCAACATCTTCCAGTACGGGGTCGGCGTCGCGGAGGACCGCGACCAGCCGTGGAACCCGTACACCCGGACCCTGCCGGCCGGGTCGGCACCCCGCTTCGCGGGCCGGGTGCTGGCCGGCCTGGCGCTGACGTACCTCTCACTGATCCCGGTCGTGGTCATCGGCGCGACGCTCACCGCGGCCCGGGTCACCCCGGCGGCGTTCCTGCTGACCGCCGTCACGGTGGCCGTCATCTCGGTGCCGTTCACGCTGATGGGGTTGGCCATCGGTTACTCGCTGCCGAGCAAGGCCGCGATCGTGGTGGCCCAGGTGGTCTTCCTGCCGCTCGCGTTCGGCGGCGGGCTGCTCTCCGCGCCGGGAGACGCGCCCGGGTTCATCGAGACGATCGCACCGTTCCTGCCCACCCGGGGCGCTGCCGAACTGATGTGGTCGGCGGTCGGTGACTACGCCGTCGAGCCGCTGGCACTGATCATGCTCGGCGTCTGGGTGGTGCTGCTCGCCGCGCTCGCTGGCTGGGCCTACCGACGGGACGAGGGTCGCCGGTTCAGCTGACGATTCGTCCGTTTCCGCCCCGCGCCGCAGCGGGACGGTGCCAGGATTCCGGCAGGGGGTCGACGTGGCCGCCCGGGCCGAGAGGGGTAGTTGACAGTGAGCACCGTCCCGCCGGGCACGCCCTGCTGGGCCGACCTGGCCACCCCGGACCTGACCGACGCGCGGCGCTTCTACCCCGAGCTGTTCGGTTGGACCGGCCGGGTCACCCCGGAGCCCGAGGCGGGCGGCTACACGGTCTTCCTGCTCGACGGCAAACCGGTGGCCGGGGCCGGGCCGCCAGCGATCCCGGACCAGGTGCCCATCTGGTCGACGTACCTCGCCACCGACGACGCCGAACTGGTCGCCGGCCGGGTCGAACGGGCCGGCGGTCAGGTGGTGGTGCCGCCGTTCGAGGTCTTCGACCGAGGCTGGATGGCGGTCTTCGCCGACCCGGCGGGCGCCACGTTCAGCGTCTGGCAGCCGCTGGCGATGCCCGGCGCCGAGGTGTTCAACGTGCCGGGCGCGATGAGCTGGAACGAGCTGGTCACCCCCGACCCCGAGGGCGCGAAGGTCTTCTACGAGCTGGTGTTCGGCTGGCAGCCCGACGACCAGGCGGTGGGCGGGATGACGTACACCGGGTGGCGGCTCGGGACGCAGATCGTCGCCGGGATGATGCCGCCGCTGGCCGACGACTTCCCGGCCGACCTGCCCGCGTACTGGACTGTGTACTTCGCGGTTACCGACGCCGACGCCGCCGCGGCCCGCGCCGCCGAGCTGGGCGGGACGATTCTCGTCCCACCCCGCGACATCCCGGCAGGCCGGTTCGCGGCACTCCGCGACCCCCAGGGCGCCCTCTTCTCCGTCATCGACCTGGGCCCCTGACCCGGACCGGCCTCGCGCACCGCCCGCGACCCGCCACGATCGCGCCGGATCCTGGACGTGGGGTGCCGGCCGGTGTTACCGGTCGGCGCGGGGGCGCACCGGGACCACCAGTGGGCCGTGGGCGCCGGGGACGACCCGCACGCTGGCCCGGTAGTGAGTGGCGAGCAGGTGCTCGGTCAGCACCTCGGCCGGGGTTCCGGCGGCCACCACCTGACCGCTGGCGAGCATGACCATCCGGTCGGCGTACTCGCCGGCCAGGGAGAGGTCGTGCATCGTGGCGAGGACGGTCAGGCCGTGCTCGCGGCGCAGCTGGTCGACCAGCTCCAGCACCTCCTGCTGGTGACCGATGTCGAGCGCGCTGGTCGGCTCGTCGAGCAGCAGCAGCGTCGCGCCCTGGGCGAGCGCGCGGGCGAGGAACACCCGCTGCCGTTCACCCCCGGAGAGGGTGGCCAGTTCGCGGCGCTGGAAGCCGGTGAGGTTCAACCGCCGCAGCACGTCGTACACGGCGTCGACGTCGGCAGTCGACTCCCGGCCCAGCGCCGGGATGTACGGGGTGCGCCCGAGCAGCACGTAGTCCAGCACCGACATGCCGGGCGGTACCACCGGGGACTGCGCCACAGTGGCCACCACCCGGGCGCGGTCCCGGCGGCGCAGCGCGGCGCTCGCCGTACCGAACAGGGTGATCGCCCCCGGCGCGGGCAGCAGGCCGCCGACGGCGCGCAGCAGTGTCGACTTGCCGGCGCCGTTCGGGCCGATCACGGTGACCCATTCGCCGACGGCGACGGTGAGGTCGACGCCGGTCAGGATCGGCGTGCCGTCCAGGCTGACGTGCAGCCCGCGTACCTCGACGGCCGGCACGACGCCGTCGGCCGACCGAGCGCCAGCGGACGGACCAGCGGTGGGTTCGGGACTCATGTGAGCGCCCGGCGGGCGGTTCGCAACACGAGCACGAAGAACGGGCCGCCCAGCAGGGCGGTCACCACTCCGATCGGCACCTCGGAGGGGGCGGCGGCGGTGCGGGCCACCACGTCGGTAAGCGCCAGGAACGCGCCGCCGAACAGCAGCGACATCGGCAGGATCACCCGGTAGCTCGATCCGGCGAGCAGCCGGACGGTGTGCGGCACGATGATGCCGACGAAGCCGATCAGGCCGGTCGCGGAGACCGCCGCCGCGGTGCCCAGGGAGGCGGCGGCGATCAGCAGGTACCGGGTGCGCTGCGGGTGCAGGCCCAGACTCCGCGCCTCGTCGTCGCCGACCGCGAGGACGTCCAGCTCGCGGCGGTGCAGCAGCACCACCACGGTGGTCAGCGCGGCGTACGGCAACACCAGCAGCACGTCGTGCCAACCGGCGGTGGCCAGCCGACCGAGCAGCCAGGAGTAGACCGGCTGGATGCTGTCGGAGTGTCGTTGCAGCAGGTACGTCTGCCCGGCGGAGAGGAACGCGGAGACCGCCACCCCGGCCAGGATCAGCATCGCGGGCGAGCCGCCTCGCCCGCCGGCCGCGCCGAGCACGTACGTCATCGTGACAGCTAGCAGCGATCCGGCGAACGCGGCCAGCGGGATGGTCATCGGCAGCCCGGAGATCGCACCCTGCCGGCCGGCGCCGCCGAGGGCGATCGCCGCGGTGACCGCGAGGCCGGCGCCCGCTGCCACACCGAGCAAATACGGGTCGGCCAGCGGGTTACGGAACACACCCTGGTAGCACCCGCCGGCCATGGCGAGCAGGCCACCGACGAGCAGGCCCAGCACCACCCGGGGCAGCCGCAGCTCGGTGACGATCGCGATCTCCCGCTCGGTCAGCCCGCTGTCGAGGTGCACGCCCGGGATCAGGTTGAGCAGCTCGGCGGCGACGCTGCCCGGGGGCAGGCTCACCGGGCCGAGCGACACCCCGACGACGAGCGCGACGAGCACCGCGAACACCCCGGCGACCAACCAGCGCATCCGCAGCCCGGCAGGCCGGGCCACGGACAGCTGCTCAGCGGGCCGCGCCACCGCCTGCTGCTCAGCGGGCCGCGCCACGGACAGCTGCCCAGCCGGCCGCGCCACGGACGACGCCGCAGCGGGTGAGCCCGCGGGTGGGGTATCGGCCGGCCGATTGGTTGGTACCGGTTCGGACACCTGTCGTGACCCGTTCACTTACCGGCGACGGTCACGCGGGCACCTTGGCGACCGCGTCGATGATCACCCGGAGCAGGTCCACGACGCGCGGCCCCCACCGGGAGGCGACGTCGTCGTCCAGCGCGACCACCTGGTTGTTCTTGACCGCGGTGAGGCCGGCCCAGCCACTGCGAGCCTTTACCGTGTCGGCGTTCTGCTGGCAGCACTTGGCGTCGGCCAGGAAGACGAAGTCCGGGTTGGCCTTGACGATGAACTCCTGGGACAGCTGCGGGTAGCCGGCGTTCTTGCCGTCCGCGTCGGCCGGGTCGGCGATGTTGGTCAGACCGACCTGGCTGTAGAGCGAGCCGATGAAGGTGTTGCTTGTCGCGCTGTACAGCTCCGGGCCCAGCTCGTGGAAGTAGGTGAGCTTCTCGGCACGCTGCGGCAGGTCCTTGACCAGCTTGGCGATGTCGTCCTTCATCCGGGTGGCGACGTCGGTGGCCTGGTCGGCGTGCCCGGTCAGCGTGCCCAGCTCGGTGATCTGCCGGTACGAGTCGTCGAGCGTGGTCGCCGCCGGGGTCAGGTAGACCGGGATCTTCAGCGTTTTGAGCTGGTCGACGATCTTGTTGCGGTCGTCGGAGAGCACCACGAGGTCCGGGTTCTTACCGGCGATCGCCTCGGCGTTCGGCTGGAAGGCGGAGAGGTCGGTCTTCGGCGCGTCGGCCGGGTAGTTCGACTGGTCGTCGACTGCGGTCACCTGCGGGCCGGCGCCGATCGCGAAGAGCATCTCGGTGGCGGTGGGCGACAGCGCGACGATCTTCTCGGGGCGCTTGTCGAGAGTGAGCGCGCCGACCGTGACCGGGTACGCGGCGGCCGCGGTGCCGGCACTGGGCTTGTCGTCGGCCTTCTCGGCGCAGGCGCCGAGGGCGAGCGCGGCGACCGCGAGGGTCGCGGCGAAGAGCCGAGGGGTACGTCTGAACATGGGGGCCTCCTGTCGGTCGAGGAGTGTGGTGCTTCGCCGACAGGGACTTTCGTACGCCCGCCCACGAGGCGCCCTTCCTCGAGAGCGCGTATCGCGACCGATCCGTAGGCGACCTGGCTCGTCCCCACCGGCTGGTGGGGCATCACAGTTGCGGGACAGCGCCGGGTTTCGCACCGGCTTCGCTGCGGACTGGTCGCTAAGACGGTAGCGCACTGCCGGGACGTGCCGGATCGATCAAGGACCGATCACTGTTTGTCGATCGACCTGGCAGCCACAGGGAGGCATATGTCCCGGATCTGGAGGCTCGGGAGCGGGTGGTGGGGCCCCGTCGGGGGCGGGACGGGGCCCCACCCGATCAGGAGGACGTGATGGTGACGTTGTCCACAGCGGCCTCCACGAGGCTGGCTCCGGAGGCATCCGCCGCCTCGACGAGGATGCGGACCGACTGGCCGGCGTACGGGCTGAGGTTGAGGTTGGCCACCGCCCAGCTCCCGTTACGGTTGGCCGCCGCGCCGGCCTGGCTGAGCAGCGCTGTCGTGCCGCCGTTGTGCACCACGCTCACCCGCAGGTAGTCCGCCGAGGAGGCGTTCGACCCGTGTGCCAGGTACCAGGCCAGCGAGAGGGTCAGCGTGCCGGACGACGGCAGGGTCACCGCCGGGGACCGGGCGCTGGTCACCCCACCGTCGAGGTCGTAGTCACCCGCCGCCGAGCCGGCGAGCCGGCCGGTGACCAGATCGTTGGATCCGGCGTACGGGGTGAGCTGCTTGGCGCCGGAGGACGTGGTCGCCTGGGCGGCACCCCGTTCCCAGGCGCCGAGGGTGGCGGTGTCGGTGCCGGCCGGGTTGATGGTCCACCCGGTGGCGGTCTCGAAGGTGTCCGACCAGACCGTGGTGCCGCCACCACCGCCGCAGTACTGCGACTGCTTGCCGATGGCCCGGTACGGACAGTCGGCGTACTCACTGAGCAGCAGCACGGCCTCCCGGTTACGGGTGGTCTGCGCCGAGATCACCTCGTCGGGCGGGTAGAAGCCGCCGCCGCCGGACGAGCCGGGGTACATCTCGAAGGTGTACGCCCAGATGTTGTGGGTGGCCCACATCCAGTCGAGGCTGTCCCCGTCGGTGATGTAGAGGTCGCTGGACTGCTCCGGGGTGTAGCTGTTGGTGGCCGCCATCTGCTGACCGATGGTGGCGAAGGTGTTGTACTGGTCCGCGCTCATCCCGGTCGCGGTGTTAGCTGTGGTGTAGCCGTACGGCCAGAGCACCAGCTGCGAGTACGTGTGGAAGTCGATGTTCGCCTTGATCTGCTGCACGCCGCCGACCACCCGGCCGTTGACGAAGTTGCGCAGCGCCTGCGTCTCGGGGGCGGAGAACGCCGACGGACCGCGGTAGGTCTCCGACGAGGTGCTGCTGGACGAGCCGCCGCAGCAGCCCCAGTTGTAGCCCCAGTTGCGGTTCAGGTCGGTGCCGACGTTCGACGAACCGCTGTTGGGCTGCCGGTTCTTGCGCCAGGACCGGTACGACCCGGTGGCGATGTCGTATTCGCTGCCGTCCGGGTTGACCGTCGGCACGATCCAGATCTCGCGGCTGTTGACGATGTTGCTGATCCGGGAGTCGTTGCCATAGCTGTCGGTGAAGAGGTTGAGCAGGTAGATCGCCATCTCGACGGTCAGGTGCTCGCGGGCGTGCTGCTGGGAGTTGAACAGGATCTCCGGCTCGCTCTCGTCGGTGCCGACGTTGTCGGAGATCTTCACCGCCATCAGGTCGCGACCCTCGTACGACGAACCGATGCTGATCTTGCGGGCGATCGCCGGGTGGTCGGCGACGACCTGGTTCACGACGGCTGTCAGTTCCGCGTAGTCGTGGTAGTTGGAGTCGGCGGGCGGGAAGGCCATGGTGCCGATCTCGCCGGCGCCGCGCTCGGCGTTGGGCGGTGGGGCGAGCGGTTCGAGCCGGAAGCCGAGCTTGCCGATCGCGGCGGCCTCACCGGCGGTAGCCGAGATGTGCAGGACTCCGTGTTCGGAGTAGTCGATGGCGGCTCCGGTGCGGGCCACCGCGTTGCGGTCGGCGAGAGTCCGGGGCCCGAGCACCCGGTAGCTGGCGGCGGCCGGCTCGGTGGTGCGGTCCGGCGCGGGTCGGGCGGCGACCGGACCTGCGGCGACGGTGACGATGCCGAGTCCGGTGACGACGGCGAGCACCAGGACGCGGCGGAGGGGGATGGGCGTGCGGAGGGCCATGGACTACCTCCTCGATGGGCGGGAGATCCCGCTCGGTGAAGGACACTTCACCATCTGTCACATGGTCATATCAATATTGATCGTTACCTGGTCCATCCCAGGTGGATCATCACGGCGGCAATGATTTTCCATCCGTCAACGTCTGGCGAAACTTCTTTCCGAGCGGAAGACTGACCTGCGACGATGCCCCTCTCGACACCGCGGAGCCCTCATGGCCAGATCCCGCATGCGCGCGGGCGCCCTCGCCGGCGTCACCGCGCTCACCCTGCTCGCCACCACCGCGCCCGCGATGGCAGGCCGACCACCCGCCGTCGGTCACGACGAGCAGATCACCTTCCAGGACTGGTCCGGGCCCGCCGACTGGCACCGCGGCAGCCGGGCCGGCACCCGCGTGGTGCCCGGCGCCCGAGCGGGCCTCACCCTGGCCCGCCCGGCCGGCACCACCGAGTACGCCGACCCACACACCGGCAACACCCGCACCTGGGAGTACGGCACCTGGACCTCACCGGTGACCCGGATCGGGTTCGACGCCACCGAACTGATCGCCTCGTGGAACGCGGAGACCCCCGCCGGCACCTGGATCCAGGTGGAGATGCAGGGCAGCTACACCAGCGGTGACCAGACCCCGTGGTACGTCATGGGTCGCTGGGCGTCCGGCGACACCGACATCAAGCGGACCAGCGTCGAACCGCAGGGCGACCCCTGGTCGACGATCTGGACCGACACCTTCAGCATCGACGACGCCACCGTCGGGGTGCTGCTGCGGTCCTACCAGCTCCGGCTGACCCTCTACCGGGCACCCGGGCAGACCGCCGCGCCGGTGGTCCGGATGGTCGGCGCGATGAGTTCGACAGTGCCGGACCGCTTCACAGTGCCGCCGAGCGCCGGGCACATCGCCTGGGGCGTCGAGCTGCCGGTGCCGCGCTACTCGCAGAACGTGCACGCCGGGCACTACCCCGAGTACGACGGCGGCGGCGAGGCGTGGTGCTCGCCCACCTCCACCGAGATGGTGGTCGAGTACTGGGGTCGCAAGCCGTCGACGGCCGACACCTCCTGGGTGGACCCGACCTACCCGGACCCGACGGTCAACCACGCCGCCCGGATGGTCTTCGACTACGCGTACGACGGGGCCGGCAACTGGCCGTTCAACACCGCGTACGCGGCCAGCTTCCCCGGCTTGGAGGGGCGGGTGACCCGGCTGCACTCACTGGACGAGCTGGAGCGTTTCATCGCCGCCGGCATCCCCGTCGTGACCAGCCAGTCCTTCCTCGCCAGTGAGCTGGACGGGGCGAACTACGGCACCTCCGGGCACCTCTTCGTGGTGGTCGGCTTCACCGCCGACGGCGACGTGATCGTCAACGACCCGGCCTCGTCCAGCAACGAGGTGGTGCGCAACGTCTACAAGCGCGCGCAGTTCGAGCAGATCTGGCTGCGGACCAAGCGCACCAACGCCAGCGGGGGCGTCTCCGGCGGCTCCGGCGGCATCGCGTACCTGATCAAGCCGCTCAACAAGCCTTGGCCCAAGGTCCCCAACTCCACCAACTGGTGACCCAACTCGGGTGATCAAGAGGTTCGCGTCACCGGATCGGCTCTCGGTGACGCGAACCTCTTGATCAACGCGCGGTGTCCGGGCCTTCGGTGGGGCGGGTGGGTGGGTTGGCGTCGGGGTTCGGGTTGTCTTCGCCGGCCAGGGCGGAGCGGAGGCGTTCCTTCTCCGTCCGGCGACGCTCGGTGGCGTCGGCCATCTCCCCCGCCAGCTCGTCGCGCCAGCCGCGGAGCAGGAAGAAGGAGAGCGCGGCGGAGAAGACCAACGCCAACATCAGCTTCAGGAACACGTTCATGTCGATCAGCCAGAGGCCCGCCAGCACGGCGACGAACAGCCCGATCCGGCCCAGCGTGTACTTGAGCGCGGCGCTCACCTGCACCACTCCGTTCTCTCCGTCGCCCGCCGGTGCCGGCGGGAAAGTCGATCCGCCCGGCGGGCGGTCCCGGTCAGCCGGTCCGGCGGGTCAACCAGCGCACGCCCGGGAACCAGATCATCGCGTACGCCACAGTGAACGCCCCCGCCGCCAACGTCCCGGAGAGCAACGTCGGCAGGCCGGCGCCCAGACCGGCGATCAGCAGCCCGACGACCACCCCGACGGCGGCGGCGACCACCGCTGCCACCACCCGGGCCGCGCCGAACTCCCAGGCCCGGAAATCGTCCCAGAACAGCCAGGCCGGCAGGATCACGGCCAGCCAACCGTTCGTGTGCCCGAAGTCGCCGGCGCCGATCGAGGCGAACGCCCAGTCGAACAGCACCAACGCCAGCGCACCGATCACCAGACCGGCCAGGCACACCCCGAGCAGATCGCCCAGGGTACGAACGCGCCCCTCGGCGTCCCGGCGGGGAAACCCGCCCTGCTGCTCGGAACCACTCTGCTCGGTCATCGACTGCGAGGGTACGTGGCGGCTCAGGCCCAGACCTGCTGCGGCTCGGCGCGACGCTCGGCCAGCGACGGGGCCTTGTCGTACTCGCGCACCACGTTGTAGCGCGTGTCCCGCTCCACCGGCTGGAAACCGGCGTCCCAGATCAGGTGCAGCAGGTCCTCGCGGTGCATGGTGTTCGGGGTGCCGTACGAGTCGGCGTCGTGCGTGATCTTGTATTCGACGACCGAGCCGTCCAGGTCGTCCACGCCGAAGTTGAGCGAGAGCTGGGCCACCGACAGCCCGTGCATCACCCAGAAGTTCTTCACGTGCGGCACGTTGTCGAAGAGCAGCCGGGAGACGGCGAACGTCTTCAGCGACTCGGCCGGCGAGGCCATCGTGGTACGCGCCTGGATCCGGTTACGGATCTTGCCGTCCGCCGAGTCCACGAAGTCGTGCTGGTAGCGCAGCGGGATGAAGACCGCGAAGCCACCCGTCTCGTCCTGCAACTCCCGCAGCCGCAGCACGTGGTCGACCCGGTGCCGGGGCTCCTCGATGTGGCCGTACAGCATCGTGGCCGGGGTCTTCATGCCCTTGCCGTGCGCCAGGGCGTGGATGCGCGACCAGTCTTCCCAGTGGCAGGCGTGGTCCACGATGTGCTGGCGGACCTCCCAGTCGAAGATCTCCGCGCCACCGCCGGTCAGCGACTCCAGGCCGGCGTCCATCAGCTCGTCGAGGATCTCGTCGGCGCTCAGGCCGCTGATCTTCTCGAACCACTGCACCTCGGTCGCCGTGAAGCACTTGAGCTTGACGTTCGGCAGCGCCGCCTTCAGCTCACGCAGCACCTTCGGGTAGTAACGCCAGGGCAGCGTGGGGTGCAGGCCGTTGACGATGTGCAACTCGGTGAGCTGCTCATCCTCCATCTCCTTGGCCTTGCGGACCGCCTCGTCGATGCGCATCGTGTACGCGTCCTTCTCGCCCGGCTTGCGCTGGAACGAGCAGTACGCACAGGACGCCGAGCAGACGTTCGTCAGATTGAGGTGCCGGTTGACGTTGAACATCACCCGGTCGCCGTTGAGCTCGGTGCGCCGGTGGTGGGCGAGCCGCCCCAACCAGGTCAGGTCGTCGCTCTCGTAGAGGGCGACCCCGTCCTCGCGGGTCAGCCGCTCACCGGCGTACACCTTCGCTTCGAGCTCACGCTTGAGTCCGGCGTCCATGGCACGTCCCTTCCACCTGCGGTCGGATCGAGCGTACGTCGAGGGGCCGACCACCCCGGCGGCACGGTCGGTGACAGCGACCCACTTCACCAGACTCTCAGCCTCCCGTAACCCGGCAACGCATCGACATGAGTGGCAAGGTGCGGTAGTAACAAGGTGGGGCGGAACACACACACTGGTACCGTCCCGGCGGTCGCGCCCACCGAGCGCGGCGACGAGCGGTTGAACGGGGAGCGGAATGGTCTACAGCGGGCGCGGGCGACGGCAGCGACGACGGAGCCCGGTGATCTCACCGGTCCTGCGTCCGAAGCTCTGGGCCGCCCTGCTCGGCGCGATCGCCGCCGCCGTGCTGGCCACCCCCGTGTACGCCGATCCGGCGATGCCCACGACGGTGCCGGACACCGGCGCCCGCCCGCCGGCGGTCGGCGCGCTCCAACTGCCCGGCGCCCCACCCTTCGGCGGCGTCCCGTCGCCACCGGTGGGCACCATCGGCACCGGCCCGCTGGCCGCGCAGATCTACGCCGCCGAGACCCAGGTCGGCACGCTCGGCGAGGCGCTCCTCAAGAGTCGACAGAAACGCACCGACGCCCAAGCCCAGCTCGAAGCTGCCGGCAAGGTGCTCGCGACCACGCAGGACGCCCTGCTCCGGGCCCAGCAGGAGGCCGACGCCGCCGCCGCGGACGCCGTCAAGGCAGATGCCGCGCTGCCGCCCGGCGAGTTCGCCCAGGACCTCCGTGGGCTGAGCCGCCTACAGCAGATCACCCGCGGCGAGAAGGTCGACGGCGGCACCACCGGGGTGACCGGGGCGTTGGCCCGTGCCCGTGCCGACGAGCAGGCCGCCTACCAGAAGCACACCGAGGCCAAGGATCTGCTCGCCACCGCCCAAACGGAGTTCACCACTGGCGAGACGGCACTCCGCACGGCCGAGGCGAGCCTGCTCACTCTGCGCCGGAACAACGCCGACCAGCTGATCGAGATCGAGCGCCAGCAGGAAGCCGCCGAGCAGCAGTTCGGCGCCGACTACGTCACCAACCAGAACATCAGCGGGATGGCCGCGCACCCCCGGGCGATGGCCGCGGTCCGGTACGCGCTGGCCCAGCTCGGCGACCCGTACAAGTGGTCCGAGGAGGGGCCGGACGAGTTCGACTGCTCCGGTCTGATGTGGGCGGCGTACCGGTCCCCGGGCGCCGACTACTTCGACCTGCCGCGGGTCTCCCGCGACCAGTACGCGGCCACCCGGAGCCGGACCGTGCCGCAGAGCGCGCTGCTCCCCGGCGACCTGCTCTTCTTCGCATCCGGCAGCAGCTGGACGACGATCCACCACGTCGCCATGTACATCGGCAACGGCAAGATGGTGCAGGCGCCCACCACCGGCGACGTCGTCAAGATCTCGGTCGTCAGCTGGACCCGGCTGTATGCCGCGACCCGGGTGATCGGCGCGGTGCCGGCGCCGATCGTGACCGTTCCGACCCCGCCGGTCACGACGCCCACCGTCAAGCCCACCCCGAAGCCGACGCCCACTCCCAAGCCCACGCCGACCACGAAGCCGCCGTCCACCCCGACGCCGACCGGGTCGGCCACCCCGTCGCCCACCGGCAGCGCGACGCCGACGCCCACGCCCACGCCGACCGAGAGCGCCTCGCCGACCCCGACGGCCACCCCGGACAACACGCCGTCGACGCTGCCCTCGGCGCCCACCAGCGCACCGGTCAGCACCGCCCCGACGACCACACCGAAGGCCAGCACGAGCGTGACGGGCAGCGGCAGCTCGACGGGCAGCCCCAGCGCCACTGGTTGATCCGCCACGACCGGCTCCGGCTGTCCGCTCGGGGAGATCTGTGGCACCGTGACAACCAGGCACATCCGACCCGACGTCTCGGGTCCGGGTGCGAGCATGGCGCGGAGGGCGGAGATGGCCGAGCAGAGTGATCCGGCGGAGACGGTCGACCCCGTGGTCGACCAAGCCGACCCGTCAGGGCCGGGCGCCCTCGACCCGGCGTCCACCACCGAGGGCTCCGCAGCGGCCCCCGCCGCCGGCCCGGCCAGCACCGACGCCGAACCGGCGGGCTCTGACACCGGCCCAGCCACCACCGCGGACGCGGCGGGCTCTGACACCGGCCCGGCCACCACCGCGGACGCGGCGGGCTCTGACGCCGGCCCGGCCACCACCGCCGGCCCGGCTGGCTCTGACGCCGACCCGGTTTCCGGCGGCACCGCCACCGGTGACGACGCCTCCGTCGACGTCGACGCTGCTCCCGGCGGTAGCGGCGTCGCCGCGGACGTTCCTGGCCCGGCCGCCGGGCTGCCGGCAGTCGCCCACCCCAGCGCCGACCAGCCCGCGCCCGCCGACGATCACCCGGACCAGGCCGCCGCACCGGTGCGAGCCCGAGCCAGCGTCGCGACCGCCGGGGCTCTCCGCAGTGACCTGCCGGCCAGCGCCCCGGTCACCGCAACCACCTACCGCGCGACCGGCTCCGCCGGTTCCGCCGGTTCCGCCGGTTCCGCCGGCTCGACCGGTTCCGCCGGCTTCGCCGATGTCTCGTTGCCGGGGCAGCGAAGGGACTCGACCGCGCCGGCTCGGGCCAGCGCCACGGTTCCGGGCAGCAGTCGGGCCACGCCCGGCGCCCTCGGCGCTCCGGACTCCAGGGGCAGCACGCCCGCCGTGTACCGGGCCGGGCCGGCGCGTCCCGAGCCAGCCGACCCGGGGCAGGCACCCGAGCCCGCCCAGCCGCCGGCACCGGAGCCGGAGCCGACACCCACGCCACCCGGCCCCGGGCCGACCCACCCGTCGCCAGCCGAACCGGAGCCCGCGCCAACCCCGGGGCCGTACCCGACGCCCCGACCCACGCCGCCACTCGGTCCGGTTCCACCCGTCCCGGGTCCACCCATCCCGCCGCCCCCGCCGATGCCGCCCATTCCGGGCCCGCCAGCACCGCCCATCCCGAGCCCGCCCTTGCCGCCACCCGCTCCGCCGGTGCCCGCGCCGCCAGGCCCGCCCGGACCGATGCCGGCACCGCCGTTCCCACCGCCGCCGGCGATGATCGACACGCCCGGGGTACGGGCCAGCGCGGCGGTTTCCGCACCGCCAGCCGGGTGGCCGTCCACCGCCGGAACGGCACGCCCGGCATCCGGTGACGGGTGGGCCGGGGCACCCGTCCCCGCGCCGCCGGTGGTGCCCGCGCCCGCCTTGCCGAGTTGGCCGCCGTCGACCGCTAGCGCCTCCCGGTCGGCCGGGAATGGCAGCGAAAACTCGCGCGGGGCCGCCGGCGCTTCCCCGTCGACCGGGAATGGCGGCGGGAACTCGCGCGGGGGCACGTCGACGGGCAGGCCTTCGGGTGGCTCTGCCCCCCATGGCGCGGCCGGCGCCGGCGGAGGTCGGCATGACGGCGGCTCTGACCTGGCCGGCACCGTCTACGGCAGCGGCGAGGGGCCGGGCTTCACCACGATCGCGATGCCCGCCAACGCGGTGGAGAATTCCGGGTCGCTGACCGGGCACATCCTGGCTCAGGGCTGGTCGGACACGCCGGCCGAACGGTCCAGGAACACCCGGGTGATGATCGTCCTGGCCGCCGCTCTGGGGCTGCTGGTGGCGATCAGCGTCATGGTCGTACTCCTCGCCGGTGACGCGCTGGACGGTCTGGTCGGCAACGTGCTCAACGGGTGAGTCGCCGAGCGGGACGATGGTGAGTCCGCCCACTACCGTCCGGCAACCGGCTGGCGGCTTCGCCGGATCGCCGTACACTGGTCGAGATCACTGACCCGGCGCGCGTGGTGTGCGCCCCTGGGCGATCTTGCGGGCGATCCGGCGGCACAGCCGCGGCAGGCCATCGCGAAGATGCGCCCCGCTCGAAAGGTTTTTGTTGACCACCTCTGCTGACCCCAGCACTGTTACGTCCGTTTCCAACCCCGCTCCGACGACCGACGCCGCCCGGGAGCAGCTCGACGCCTCCCCGAGCGAGGCCGGCACCGCGCCGGCCGGCACCGCCGCCCAGCCGGCCGAGCCCGCCCCGACGGCCACCGCCGATCCGATCAGCTTCGCCTCCCTCGGCCTGCCCGAGCCGCTGGTCCGCGCGCTGGCCCAGCAGGGCATCACCAGCCCGTTCGAGATCCAGCGGGCCACCGTTCCGGACGCGCTGGCCGGCCGTGACGTGCTGGGCCGTGGGCAGACCGGTTCGGGCAAGACGCTGGCCTTCGGCCTGCCGATGATCGCCCGGCTGGCCAACCGCAACCGGGCCCGGCCGATGCGTCCGCGCGCCCTGGTCCTGGTTCCCACCCGCGAGCTGGCCATGCAGGTCAACGACGCGCTGGTGCCGCTGGGCAAGTCCGTCGGCATCTTCCTCAAGACCGCCGTCGGTGGTGTCCCGTACGACCGTCAGATCGACGCGCTGCGGCGCGGCGTGGAGATCATCGTGGCCACTCCGGGCCGGCTCGGCGACCTGATCGAGCGGGGCATCTGCCAGCTCGACGACGTCGAGGTCACGGTGCTCGACGAGGCCGACCAGATGGCCGACATGGGCTTCCTGCCCGAGGTGACCGCCCTGCTGTCGAAGACGCCCGCGAACAGTCAGCGGCTGCTCTTCTCGGCGACTCTCGACGGTGACGTCGACGCGCTGGTCAGGCGGTTCATGACCGATCCGGTGACGCACTCCACGGCGCCGTCCACCGCATCGGTGTCCACCATGGATCACCACATGCTGTTGATTCCGCCGCACGAGAAGTTCCCGGTGGCGGCCTCGATCGCCGCCCGCGACGGCCGGACGATGGTCTTCGCCCGCACCCAGCTCGGGGTGGACCGGCTGGTCGAGCAACTCGCGGCGGTCGGCGTACGCGCCGGTGGGCTGCACGGCGGCAAGACCCAGCGGATGCGTACCAAGACGTTGGCCGAGTTCCGTGAGGGCCGGATGAACGTGCTGGTCGCCACGGATGTGGCGGCTCGGGGCATCCACGTCGACGGCGTCACCCTGGTGCTGCACGTCGACCCGCCGAAGGACCCCAAGGACTACCTGCACCGCGCGGGGCGCACGGCCCGGGCGGGCGAGTCGGGCGCGGTCGCCACCCTGGTGCTGCCCAAGCAGCGCCGCACCACGCTGGCGATGATGGAGAAGGCCGGCGTCGCGCCGGCCGAGACCCGGGTGCGGGTCGGCGACGCGGCACTGGCCGAGCTGGTCGGTGCCCGCGAGCCCAGCGGCGTCCCGGTTCGCGTCGAGGCGGAGCCCCGGGGTTACGGCGACCGCTCCGGCGGCTCGCGTCGCTTCGACGACCGCTCCGGCGGCCCGCGCCGGTTCGGTGACCGCACGGGCGGCGAGCGCCGCTACGGCGACCGGCCCACCGGCGACCGCCGTTTCGGCGACCGGCCGCAGGGTGACCGGCCGACCGGTGAGCGTCGCTTCGGCGACCGGCCGCAGGGTGACCGCCAGTACGGCGACCGGCCCACCGGTGAGCGTCGCTTCGGCGACCGCCCGCAGGGTGACCGCCAGTACGGCGACCGGCCGCAGGGCGAGCGTCGTTACGGCGACCGGCCGACCGGTGAACGGCGTTACGCCGATCGGGACACCCGGGGTTACAGCGACCGGCCGCAGTCTGGCGACCGCGACGGTCGTCCGACCGGTGAGCGGCGCTACGGCGACCGTTCGCAGGGTGACCGCCAGTACGGCGACCGGCCCACCGGCGACCGGCCCACCGGTGAGCGTCGCTTCGGTGACCGCGACACTCGGGGTGGCTTCCGCCCGGAGAGCCGGGTTCGGGACGATCGTCCCCGCGACGACCGGCCGCGCGACGACCGCCCGCGCGACGACCGGCGCGGTTTCGGCGGGCGACCGCCGGCGCGTACCCACTGATCTGACTGTCCATCGAACGCCGTCGCGAAGGCCCATCCTTCGCGGCGGCGTTCGCGCATGCCCTGCCGATGTCGGCGCCGTCGCGTAACGTCCGGCTCATGCCGACCATGCCGAAGTCCATCTTCTGGTCCCGGACGGACACCGCCGGCAGCGAGCAGGTGCTGCTCGACGACGGTCGCGGGTTGACGGCCCGAGGCACCCTGCTCGCCGTGGACCCGATCCCCTGGACCGCCCGTTACCAGCTGACCACCGCGCCGGACTGGACCACCACCCGGGTCGAGGTCGAGGCCGAAGGGCTGGGCTGGCTGCGCAGGGTGAAGCTGGAACGGGTTACGGACCGGTGGCGGGTGACCACCGCCGAGCAGGGCGATCTGGACGCGGCGCTGGTCGCGGCCGGTCACCCCCGGGCCGGCCTGCCGGGCACTGACGATCCGGACCGGCTGGCCGACGCGCTCGACGTCGACCTGAGCGGCTCGCCGCTGTTCAACACCCTGCCGGTCCACCGGCTCGGGTTGGCCGCCGAGCCGGCCGACCTGGCACACCGGATCACCGTCGCGTGGGTGTTGCTGCCCGGCCTGGAGGTGGTGTCGGCCGAGCAGATCTACACCGGGCTCGGGCCGGGTCGGGTGCGCTTCGCCAGCGGCACCTTCACCGCCGACATCGATCTGGACGACAGCGGCTACGTGGTGCGGTACCCGGGACTGGCCGAACGGATCGACCCGCGCTGACCCGGCAGGCTCAGACGGGCCAGGTGCCGCTGGTCAGGAAGCGTTCGATCGAGGCCAGGTGCGGCGTCAGGTCGAGGCCCTGGGCGGTCACCCAGTCGTCGGAGTAGTAGGTGTCGGCGTACCGGTCACCTGGATCGCAGATCAGGGTGACCACCGAGCCGGTCCGGCCCTCGGCGAGCATCCCGGCGATCAGCCCGAACGCGCCCCACAGGTTGGTGCCGGTGGAGCCGCCCACCCGGCGCCCGAGGAGCGCCGATCCGGCGCGCATCGCGGCCAGTGACGCCGCGTCCGGCACCTGGACCATCCGGTCCACCACCGAGGGCAGGAAGGACGCCTCCACGGTGGGGCGGCCGATCCCCTCGATCCGGGAGCCCTTTCCGGTTCGTACCGACCAGTCGGCGGCCAGCCAGGCCGGGTAGAACGCCGAATTCTCCGGGTCGACCACGCAGAGTTTGGTGGCGAGTCGGCGGTACCGGGCGTACCGGCCGATGGTCGCGCTGGTGCCCCCGGTGCCGGCGCCCACCACCACCCAGGTGGGGATCGGGTGCCGCTCCAACTCCAACTGCGCGTAGATCGACTCGGCGATGTTGTTGTTGCCCCGCCAGTCGGTCGCCCGCTCGGCGTAGGTGAACTGGTCCATGAAGTGCCCGCCGGAGTCCTCGGCGAGCCAGCGCGCCTCGACCACCACTGTCGCGGGGTCGTCCACCAGGTGACACCGGCCGCCCTGGAACTCGATCTGCGCGATCTTCTCGGGTGACGTGGAGGCGGGCATCACCGCGATGAACGGCAGACCGAGCATCCGGGCGAAGTACGCCTCGGAGACAGCCGTGGAGCCCGACGACGCTTCGACGATCGTGGTGCGCGGCCCGATCCAACCGTTGCAGAGCCCGTAGAGGAACAGCGAACGGGCCAGTCGGTGCTTCAGTGAGCCGGTGGGGTGGGACGACTCGTCCTTGAGGTAGAGGTCGATCCCCCAGGCCCGGGGTAGGGGGAACGGCAGCAGGTGGGTGTCGGCCGAGCGGTTCGCGTCCGCCTCGACGGTGGCGATCGCCTCCGTCACCCAGGTCCGGCTGGCCTCGTCGCACCGGTCGAGATGAGTCACGCTCGGAAACGTAGCAAGCAGGCCAGGGGTGGTCAGCGCCGGTCCGGGGACGCGGTCCCCACTGCCACTCGCCGTCCCGGCGGGGTGATCGGCGCACGCCACCGCCGGCCGTTCCGGCGACACCACGGGTACGCGACGGTCAGGCCGGCGACGGGCCGACCGGCTGGGGGCGGTTCTCCCATTTGGTGGAGAGCGCGATGGCGGTGCGGGTGGAGGCGACCCCGGGGGTCCGGTTCAACCGCACGATCAACTGCTCCAACTCGGCGATCGTGCCGACCCGCGCCTTCAGCAGGAACGACTCCACCCCGGCCATGAAGTAGCAGGACTCGATCTCGGGCAGCACCCGCAGCGACTCGAGCATGTCGTCGCTGTCGGCGCCGGAGTCTTCGACGATGCCGATCAGCGCTGTGACTCCCAGCCCGATCGCCTCCGGGGCCACGTCCGCGCGGTAGCCGCGGACCACGCCGCTGCTCTCCAGCTTGCCGACCCGCTCGTGCACGGCCGGGGCCGAGAGGCCCACCTGCCGGGCCAACTCGGCGTACGACAGGCGGGCGTTTCCGCGCAGCAGGTCGACGAGGCTCAGGTCGATGGCGTCCACGGAGAGTGACCTTAGCCGGTTACGCGTAACGCGACGCCTTCAGTATCCGTTGGACCGAACAGTGAGTAACTGTTCACGAACCGACAGTCAAGGCAGGGGTTGCGCCAGTACCATTACTAACTTCCCAGTCAGTGCATTTTTCGCGTTTGGCGGACAGGCCAGGTCCCTGGTGCTGTAATTGCCATACGTCCCTCATGACGGCTCTGGGCTCGCACCAGCCGGGGGCAGTGTGTTCAGCCAGGGGCTTCGTCGACGCGAGGAGGGGGCTGTGGACACTGGAGATCGCCTGCTGACACCGGGTGAGGTCGCCGCGCTGTTTCGGGTGGACCCGAAGACTGTGACGAGATGGGCGGCGGCCGGCCGGATAGGAAGCATCCGGACTCCAGGCGGGCATCGCCGGTTTCGGGAATCCGAGGTGCGAGCCCTGCTTGAGGGGGAGGGCATGCTGGACGAAGTGGACGAGGTCGGTAAGCCACGCAATGTGGGACCTGCCGCATCCACGGGGCCGGGTCCGGCCAACGCCGGCATGTACTGAACTGGTGCGGACAACGCCACGCGGACCGGACGCCAGTCCGGTCCGCGTCCCGCTTCGACCGAATCGGGCCGGGCGGCACGACGACCCGCACTGAGCCGACAGCTCAGCCTCGGGCCGCGCCGAGCTGGCCGGACCACCTCCGGAACAGGGTGTGCGGGACGCCGAGCGCGTCCAGCACCTTGCCGGCCACGAAGTCGACCAACTGTTGGGCGCTGGCCGCCGCGCCGGCCCCGTAGAAGCCAGGGCTGGCCGGCAGCACCACCGCGCCGGCGTCGTGCAGCGCGATCAGGTGCTCCAGGTGGCTGCGGGTCACCGGTGTCTCCCGGGGAACCACCACCACGGGCCGCCGTTCCTTGAGGTTGACCTCGGCGGCGCGCTGCAACAGATCCTTGGACAGCCCGATCGCGATGCCCGCGCAGGCTGCCGTGCTGGCCGGGACCACGGCCATGCCGCGTACCCGGTAGGAGCCGCTGCTCGGCCCGGCGGCCAGGTCGCCGGCCGGCCAGTAGCGCACGTCCGCTCCGGTCAGGTCCCGGTCGAGCCAACCGGCGAGATCCTCGGACCAGTGCCCGTCGCGGAACGGTCGGCCGGTCTCGTCGAGCACTGTGAGTCGGGCCGCCCGGGACACGACCAGGTCCACCGGCTCGCCCGCGTCGAGCAGTCCGCCGATGACGGCCGCCGCGTACGGCGTGCCGGAGGCCCCGGAGACCCCGACCACCCATGGTTCCCGCATGCCCCCAGCCTGCCTGGTCCGGCTGGTCCGCTGGCGCGCACCCCCGGGATCCCGCGTCCGACATGTCCCACGGGTGGGTGGGCGTCCCGCCGACCTGACATGCTGCCGCTGGCGATTCGCACCGGACCCATCTCGCACAGGAGGCATCGGTGACGACCGGCGAGATCCTCTGGGCGCTACGTGCCGACTGTCCGATCCCCTCGCGGCTCTCACCGCACGCCGACCGGGTGCAGGAGTGGCTGCTCGGCCTGCTGCCCACGCTCGACCTCCCGCTGGACGACACCGCGCTGCACCGGCTGTCCCGGGGAGCTTTCGCCCGGTACGCGGGGCGGCTCTACCCGGCGGCGACCGAAGCCGACCTGCGGGTGCTGACTGCCCTGTTCACCTGGTTCTTCCTCGTCGACGACGCCTGCGACGGGCCGGGCCGACTCACCCCGGAGCAGATCCGGGCACTGCGCGACGGCACGCTGGCGCTACTGCACGACGGGCCGCGGTCGCGGCACGCCGGGCTGACCGACCCGCTACGACAACTGCTGGTGCTGGCCTGGCGGGAGCCGCACCAGCGGATGCCGGCCCGGTGGCGGCTGCGCTTCGCCAACGCGGTGGCCCGGCATCTCGACGGCACCTGGCAGGAGGCGGTAAACAAGGAGGCCGGTCGCCGACCCGGCGTCAGCGAGTACGTCGAACTGCGGCGGGCGACGTCGGCGGCCGAGGTGTCGTACCCGCTTGTGGAGTTCGCCGGCGGCCGACCGTTGCCCGACCCGGTCTACGATCACCCGCTGCTGCGCGAGATCGCCCACGTCGGCAACGACCTGCTCTCCTGGTACAACGACCTGGCCTCCCTGGACCGGGACCGGGCCACCGCGGGCGGGCACAACCTGGTCCTGGCCATCGAGGGCGAGCTTGCCGTGTCGTCGGCGGAGGCGGTCGAGCGGGCGGCCGGGCGCTGGCGGGAGTCGATGCGGCGCTTCGTCGCGCTGCGGGCCGTGGTGCCGTCGTTCGGCCCGGCGTTGGACGAGGCGGTCACCGACCATCTCGACGGGGTCGCGTACGCCGTCCGGGGCACCATCGACTGGACCGTGGAGAGCGCCCGCTACCCCGCCGCCACCGTCCAGCGCGCCTCAGGGTCGTAGGTCGAGCCGGATCACCAGGTCGAGCAGGGCGAAGACGAACAGCGCGATGCCGACGAACCCGTTGGCGGTGAAGAACGCGCGGTTGACCTTGCTCAGGTCGGTCGGGGTCACTACCAGGTGCTGGTAGCCGAACGCCACAGCGGTCAGTGCGAGCCCGATCCACCAGAGCCAGCCCAGGCCGATCAGCCCGCCGAACCAGATGAACAGCGCGAAGGTCACCACGTGCGCGACAGTGGAGGCGTGCAACGCGAAGCGCCGACCGTAGCGCGCGGGCACGCTGTGCACGCCGATCTCCCGGTCGATCTCGGAATCCTGGCAGGCGTAGATCAGGTCGAAGCCGCCGATCCACAGCCCGACCGCGGCACCGAGCAGCCAGGCCGGCCCGGAGCCGTCCAGGGTGCCGTTGACCGCCAGCCACGCGCCGACCGGGCCGACCGCCTGGGCGATCCCGAGGATGGCGTGCGGCCAGTTGGTGAACCGCTTGGCGTAGGGGTAGACGACAAGCGGCACCACGGCGAGCGGCGCGAGCACCAGGCAGAGCGGGTTGAGCAGGGCTGCGGCGGCGAGGAAGACCACAAGCGCGACGACCGCGCCGGTCCAGGCCGTCCGCACGCTCACCGCGCCGGTCACCAGTTCCCGGCCGGCGGTACGCGGATTCCGCGCGTCGATCCGCCGGTCGAGGATCCGGTTGGCGGCCATCGCGAACGTCCGTGCTCCGACCATCGCCACCGTGATCAGCAGCAGGTCCCACCAGCGCACGTGCCCGCCGTTGACCTGCATCGCGGTCAGTGCGGAGAGGAACGCGAACGGCAGCGCGAACACCGAGTGCTCGATCGCGACGAGCTTGAGGAAGGACTTGACCCGGCCCGGCTTCTCGGCCGGTGCGTCGAGGACGACCATCAGATCCCGTACTCCTTCCAGCGCTTGTCGACCAGGGCGGTGACCTCGGGGCTCATGCTCATCTCCTCCGGCCAGCCGCGGGTGTAGCCCTCGGTGGGTAGTTTGCGGGTCGCGTCGACGCCCGCCTTACCGCCCCAGAACTGCTGGTACGACGAGTGGTCGAGGTGGTCCACCGGACCCTCGGTGAGCAGCAGGTCGCGGGCGTAGTCGACGTTGCCGAAGGCACGGAAGGCGACCTCGTTGTAGTCGTGCACGTCGCAGTCCTCGTCGACGATCACGATCAGCTTGGTCAGCGACATCAGGTGGGCGCCCCAGATCGCGTTCATGACCTTCTGCGCGTGCTTCGGGTAGCGCTTGCGGATCGAGACGATCGCGCAGTTGTGGAAGACCCCGGCGGCCGGCAGGTCGTAGTCGACGATGTCCGGGATCATGAGCTTGAGCAGCGGCTGGAAGATCCGCTCGGTGGCCTTGCCGAGGCCGTGGTCCTCCTGCGGCGGCTTCGAGGTGACGATCGAGTGGTAGACCGGCTTGCGCTGCATGGTCATGGCCTCGATGTGCAGCACCGGGAACGGCTCGACCGGGGTGTAGTAGCCGGTGTGGTCGCCGAACGGGCCCTCGGGCAGCCGCTCACCGGGCTCCAGGTAGCCCTCCAGCACGATCTGCGCGTGCGCCGGCACCTGCAACGGCACGGTCAGGCAGTCGACCATCTCCACCCGTTCGCCACGCAGGAACCCGGCGAACAGGTACTCGTCGATGTCGCCGGGCAGCGGGGCGCTGGCCGCGTACGAGACGACCGGGTCGCAGCCGATCGCGACCGCGACCGGCAGGCGCTGCCCGAGCCGCTCGGCGATCGCGTGGTGGGCGGCCGAGTCCTTGTGGATCTGCCAGTGCATGCCCAGGGTGTTGCGGCCGTGCTGCTGGAGTCGGTACAGGCCCAGGTTGCGCTTGCCGGTCTCCGGGTGCTTGGTGTGGGTCAGCCCGTAGTTGTGGAAGATCCCGCCGTCGCCGGGCCAGACCTGTAGCCCCGGCAGCCGGTTCAGGTCGACGTCCTCACCCCGGTAGACGACTTCCTGGCAGGGCGCGGTCTTCACCTTGCGCGGCGGCACCGACTTGAGCTGCATGACCTTGCCGAGGCCCTCCCGGATACCGGACCAGCCGACCGGCAGCTCCGGCTTGACCAGCGCGCCGATCCGGGCACCGATCTCGTCCAGTGACTCGACGCCGAGCGCCATCGCCATCCGCTTCTCGGTGCCGAACAGGTTGATCGCCAACGGCATCTCGCCCCGGGTCGGGCGTTCGAAGAGCAGCGCCGGGCCGCCGGCCCGCACCGTGCGGGTGACCACCTCGCTGATCTCCAGGGTGGGGTCGATCGGGACGTCGACCCGGCGCAGCTCCCCCGCGCGCTCCAGCGCCGCGAGGAAGTCCTTGAGATCGGTGTACGGGAAGCCACGAGCCGCCATGTCGCCCAGTCTCCCGCACCGACTCCCGGGCGACCCAGGCCGGGTGCTGTGACGCTCGCGATGGCCCAGCCGACCGGCAGCGGTGTAGTAGGTAAGTGAACGCCTCCGGTCTCGGAGTGGAGCTGTCTAGGAACCGCTCCGCCAACCAGGAGGCCTTCGTGCCCCGCGCTAACGCTGC
>NZ_JBEXHQ010000002.1:0-315503 GCF_040607915.1 Micromonospora sp. NPDC005215
CCGTCGTGCCGTGCCCGTCGTGCCGTGCCCGTCGTGCCGTGCCCGTCGTGCCGTGCCCGTCGTGCCGTGCCCGTCGTGCCGTGCCCGTCGTGCCGTGCCCGTCGTGCCGCGCCCGTCGTGCCGCGCCCACACCCGCCCATGCCCGTGCCCGCCCGTGCGGCGCCCGGCAAGATCCACGCAACATCAGGGATAGTGCTGGCTCAGCCCAGCCGGAGGCAGCACTATCCCTGATGTTGCGGGCGGAATCGAGGGGCGGGGGTGGAGTGCGGGCCGAGGCAAAGCGGGGGGAGTGCGGGGCGGAGTGTTGAGGTCGGGATGGGCTTTGGTGTCCCGGCGGGGCGTCCAGCCGCAAGATCGCGCGATACCCAAGACGTAGGGGCATCCGGCACACGTGGGCACCACTACATCCAGGATCGAGCACGATCTTGGGATGCGCGTGGACCGTGCGACTGATGCGCGCGGTTGGTCGGCCGGGCTGGACGGGACCCGGTGGGCGAGGGCCGGCGGGGCGAGGACCTGGTGGGGCGAGGGCCCGGCGGGTCAGATGGTGAGGTCGGCGGTGGGGCGGGACGGGCCGTCGCCGGCGAGGCGGAAGGAGTCGGTGCCGGCCGGTTCGACAAGCCCGTCCTGCACCAGCCCGGCCAGGGCACGGGCGCGCTGCACGTCATCGGTCCAGACCTGGTCCAGCCGTTCGTGCGGCACCGGACCGGTGGCCTCCCGGAGCACCCCGAGCAGCAGGCCGCGTACCTGTCGGTCGGTGCCCGCGTACCGCTGGGGTCGGCGGGTTGGTCCCGTTGGGGCCTCCTGGCCGGAGGCCCGCCACGCGCAGGTCGACTCGACCGGGCAGGCCGTGCAGCGCGGCGACCGGGCGGTGCAGATGACCGCGCCCAGTTCCATGAATGCGGCGCTGGCCAGCGCCGCCGCGGCCGGTTCCGTCGGGAGTAGCTCTTCGGTGGCGACCAGGTCGGCTGGCCGGGTGGCCGGCCCGGCGTCCGGCTCGCCGGCTACCGCCCGGCAGACGACCCGCCGCACGTTGGTGTCGACCACCGGGTGTCGTTGCCCGTATGCGAAAGCGGCCACCGCCCGCGCCGTGTAGGTGCCGACTCCCGGCAGGGCCAGCAGCTGCTCCAGGCGGTCTGGCACCCGGCCGCCGTGCCGGTCGACGATCGCGACCGCGCATTCCCGCAGCCGGACCGCCCGACGGGGGTAACCGAGGCGTCCCCACATCCGGATCGCCTCGGCGGGGGTGTCCGCCGCCAATGCTGCTGGCTCCGGCCAGCGAGCAAGCCACGCCTGCCAGGCCGGCACCACCCGGACCACTGGTGTCTGTTGGAGCATGACCTCGCTGACCAGGATGGCCCACGGGCTGGTGCCCGGCGCACGCCAGGGGAGGTCACGGGCGTGTTGCTGGAACCATCGGCTGACCACTGTGGCGAAATCGGGTTGAGTCATGGCGTCGTCGATGATGTCACGCGCCACGGTCCCGCTGGGTGGGCGGCTCGGGCGGGGTGTCACGGCGGTGCCCCCCGGGTCGGAGAGAATGCGCGGATGAACGAGCTCGCGATCACCGTCATCGGTCGGGACCGGCCGGGCATCGTGGCCGACGTCGCCGAGGTGCTGGCTCGACTGGGCGCGAACCTCACCGACAGCACGATGACGCGGCTGCGGGGTCATTTCGCGATGACCCTGATCTGCACCGGGCCGGCGGCCGCCGCCGAGGTTGAGGCCGCGCTGGCGCCGCTGGCCGCCGAGGGTCAACTGCTGGCGACGGTACGCGCGGTCACGCCCGACAGCGAGGTGCCCGCGGCGGGTGAGCCGTACGTGCTGGCGGTGCACGGTTCGGACCGGATGGGCATCGTCGCGGCGATGACCCGGGTGCTTGTCGACGCGGGCGGAAATGTCACAGACCTGAGCACCCGGTTGGCGGGTTCGCTCTACGTGGTGCTGGCCGAGGTCGAGTTGCCGGCCGGCGTGGCTGACGCACTGGTGGACCGGCTGCATCGGACGGCTGCCGAGCTGGGCGTGGAGGTCACGCTCCGGCCGGCCGACCCGGATCTGTTGTGAGCGGCGCGGAGAGCGTGCCGGCCGCAGAGACGTACGCCGGCCTGGGCGGCTGGACACCGGAGGCGTTGGTCGTGTCGGGGGCGGTGCGTGCGGTGCTGTCCGCCCCGCATCAGGTGTTGAGTCGGGCCGCCGGAGAGGTCGATCCGACGGCGGACGAGACGGTCCAGCTCGCGGCCGATCTGGTCGCGACGATGCGGGTTTCGCCGGGCTGTGTGGGGTTGGCCGCGCCGCAGGTCGGGGTGGGTGCTCAGGTCTTCGCCGTCGACGTGACCGGGCACCCGAAGGCGGTGACGGTGCACGGGACCTTCGTGTTGTGCAATGCCCGCGTGGTGGAGGCGACCCGGTGGAAACCGGGCCGGGAGGGTTGCATGTCGGTGCCGGACCTGACCGGTGACGTGAAGCGGGCCAGCCGGCTGGTGGTGGAGGGTGACCTGCCGGGCACTGGCGGGCCGGTCCGGTTGGTGACCGACGGTTTCGAGGCGCGGGCGTTGCAGCACGAGATCGACCACTGCTCGGGGCTGCTCTTTCTGGATCGGGTGGCCGGTGCGCACGCCGTCTATCAGCGCAAGGTCTACCTCTGAGCGGGTGTCGGACGAGCGGGGTGTCCGTCCTGAGTGGAGGTTCGGGTCCGCGTCCCGGCGGGGCTCCGGCGCGTCGCGCCGCACTGGCGGGGGCAGCGCGGCTACGGTGGGGGGCATCATGCGTCTGACGGTCGGCCCCCTGCCACCCGCCGTGTACTGGCGGCGTCGCGTCGTCGTACTCGGAGCGGGGTTTCTCTTCCTGATTGTCCTGCTCTACTCCTGCACCGGCTCGGGTCGCTCCGACGACGACCGGAAGGCGGCGGGGTCGCCGACGGCCACACCCACCGGGGCGACCGGTCCGGTGCTGACGCCACAGACCGGGACCCCACCGCCGTCCGCGTCCGCCGACGCGGGCGCGACGGGTGGGACGAACCCGAGCCCCGCGATCACCAGCAATGAGCCTCCGCCGGGCGCGGTGGGCGGTTCGGTGGACGACGGCACCTGCACCGACGCGGAGATCCGCGTGGTCTCGATGGCGAGTCCGGCCGCGGTCCAGCGTGGGGCGGTGGTCGACCTGCAACTTAAGATCAAAAACACGTCGGACCGGACGTGCAGCCGCAACGTCGGCGCCGACCTGCAGGAGATCTTCATCAAGTCCGGTGCCGAGAAGATCTGGTCCTCGGACACCTGCGGCAAGGTCCAGGGCTCGGACGTGCAGTCCTTCACGCCGAACTTCGAGCGCTCCTACGAGGTGGCGTGGAACGGGCGGGACACCAGCCGGTGCGACGGCAGCGGGCTGGCCGCCGGGCCGTTTCCACCGCTCGGCGCGTACGAGGTGTTCGCCCGGGTCGGCACGAAGCTCAGCGCGCCGGTGAAGCTCACCGTCACCGGCTGAGCCGGATCAGACGTACCGTTCCAGGATCGACGCCTCGGCGAGCCGGGACAGCCCTTCACGGACGCCGCGCGCCCGGGCGTCACCGACCCCTTCGACGGCCTGCAGATCCTCCACTGTCGCGCCGAGCAGCCGTTGCAGGCTGCCGAAGTGCACCACCAGGCGGTCGACCACCGCCACCGGCAGCCGTGGCACCTTGGCCAGCAGTCGGAAGCCGCGAGGGCTGACCGCCGCGTCCAGCGCGTCGGACGCGGCCGGGTAGCCGATCGCCTTGGCCACCGCCACCAGATCGATCAATTCGGTGGCACCGAGCAGGTCCAGCTCGACAAGTGCCTCGTCCAGGGTGCGCGACTTGCGGCCGACCGGGAGATAGTCCCGGATGACCAGCGTCCGGTCGGCGTCCACGCCGGCCATCAGCTCGTCGAGTTGCAGGGCCAGCAGGCGGCCGTCGGTGCCCAGCTCGACCACGTAACCGGCGATCTCGTCGGCGATCCGGCGAACCATCTCCAGGCGCTGCACAACGGCCACCGCGTCCCGTACGGTGACCAGATCCTCGATCTCCAGTGCGGAGAGCGTGCCGGAGACCTCGTCGAGCCGGAGCTTGTAGCGCTCCAGGGTGGCGAGCGCCTGGTTGGCGCGGGAGAGGATCGCCGCCGAGTCGTCGAGCACGTGCCGTTGGCCGTTGACGTAGAGGCTGATGATCCGCATGGACTGGCTGACCGAGATGACCGGGTAGCCGGTCTGTCGGGCCACCCGTTCGGCGGTGCGGTGCCGGGTGCCGGACTCTTCGGTCGGGATGGACGGGTCGGGCATCAGGTGCACGGCGGCCCGGACGATCTTGGTGCCGTCGCTGGAGAGCACGACGGCGCCGTCCATCTTGCACAACTCCCGAACCCGGGTCGCGGAGAACTCCACGTCCAGCGCGAAGCCGCCGGTGCACAGGCCCTCGACGACCTTGTCGTAGCCCAGCACGATGAGCGCGCCGGTGCGGCCGCGCAGGATGCGCTCCAAACCGTCGCGCAGGGCGGTGCCAGGGGCCATCAGGGCGAGGTTGGCCCGCAGCGGATCCCCGGCGCTCCCGGCGGCTCCCGCCGTCACGCTCACGCTGATCGGGCGGGCGGGCGAGCCCACGGCGCCGGTGCGGGCCTGGGGCGGCGCGCCGGCTGGCTTGGTGGTATCGCGGTCGATCGGCACGGACACAGTCTACGGACTGCCGTGCGGTGGGTGCTGTCGTGGTTACTGTGATGTGTCACGATGCGGCCCTTCCAACCCGTTTCCCGGTTGCGACCTGCTGTCCGGTTTTGCCGTCCCCGTCGGCACGGTGGGTCACTCGCCGGACGCGCGGGCCGCATGGTGCAGCGCGGAACGGACGTCCGTGACCTCGGTCACCCGTATCTGCTCGGGACCGGCGCCGGTGCTGGCCGGACCACAACCGGGCGGCACCAGGGCCACCTTGAACCCCAGACGGGCCGCCTCGGCCAGCCGGCGCGGCACCGCCCCGACCCGGCGCACCTCGCCGGTCAGACCCACCTCGCCGATCGCCACCAGGTGCGGCGCGATGGCCAGGTTGAGCCCGCCGGAGGCGACCGCCAACGCGACCGCCAGGTCTGCGGCCGGCTCCACCACCCGGATGCCGCCGACCGTGGCGGCGAAGACCTCCCGGTCGTGCAGGGTCAGCCGCTCGGTGCGCCGTTGCAGCACCGCCAGCACCATCGCCAGTCGCGCCGAGTCGAGACCGGAGACGGTGCGCCGGGGAGAACCGGCCACCGTCGCGCCGATCAGCGCCTGCACCTCGGTGACCAGGGCCCGCCGCCCCTCCATGGCCACCGTGACGCAGGTGCCCGGGACCGGCTCCGCGTATCGGGTCAGGAACAGCCCGGAAGGATCGGCCAGGCTGCTGATGCCGCCCTCGTGCATCTCGAAGCAGCCGACCTCGTCGGCCGCGCCGAACCGGTTCTTCACACCGCGCACCAGGCGCAGCGAGGAGTGCTTGTCACCCTCGAAGTGCAACACCACGTCGACCAGGTGCTCCAGCACCCGAGGCCCGGCCACCTGGCCGTCCTTTGTGACGTGCCCGACCAGCACGGTGGCGATGCCCCGCTCCTTGGCGACCGAGACCAGCGCGGCGGTGACCGCGCGCACCTGGGTCACCCCGCCGGGCACCCCCTCGGTGCCGGTGGTCGAGATGGTCTGCACCGAGTCGAGCACCAGCAGGCCCGGTTTGACCGCGTCGAGGTGACCGAGCACCGACGCCAGGTCGCTCTCCGCCGCGAGGTAGAGCTGGTCGTGCAGGGTGCCCATCCGTTCGGCACGCAACCGCACCTGACTGACCGACTCTTCCCCACTGACCACCAGCGAAGGGCTGCCGGAGCCGACCGCCCACTGCTGGGCCACGTCCAGCAGCAGGGTCGACTTGCCCACCCCGGGCTCGCCGGCGAGCAGCACCACGGCACCCGGCACCAGGCCGCCGCCGAGCACCCGGTCGAGCTCACTCACGCCGGTGGGGCGTGCGCGGGCCGGGGCGGCGCTGATGGTGGCGATCGGGCGGGCCGGCTCGGCCGGTATCCGGGAGCTGACCACCCGACCGGACACGGTCGGGCCGGTCACAGTGCTCTCGACCACCGCGCCCCACTCGCCGCACTCCGGGCAGCGCCCCACCCACTTGGGCGGCTGGTGCCCGCAGGCGTCGCACTCGTAGGCGGGACGCGGCTCGCGGGCGGCGGACCGGCCACGGGCGGCACCGGCCGTGCCGCCACGCGAAGGGGTCGATCGGGAGGTGGTCACATCAGGACGCTAGCCCTCTCGTACGACGAAAACACCCCGGCGTGGTGGTCACCACGCCGGGGCGTCTGTCGATGCGGAGGTCGTGTCACTCGTGGGTGGTGCCGCCCTCGTCGCCCTCGTAGCCGCCCTCGCGTTCGATGATCGGCGAGGGAGGCGCCGCCGGGGTGAGCGGCACCGCGATCGGCGCCTGGCCGGTCACCGTGTTGCCGTTGCCAAAGTCGAAGGTCACCGCGACGTTCTGACCGGAGCGCAGCGCCTCGGTCAGGCCGATCAGCCGGAGCTGCGAGGTGGCCTCGGAGTTGAGCTGGAGGTAGCTCAGCGGCGCCAGCTCGATCCGGGCCAGCTGACCGGGGGCGGCCGGGCTGGCCGAGCCCGACGCCCGCGCCGACTCCGGGGCGGACGGCGTGGCCGAGGACGACCCGGTCTCGGACGGGGTCGCCGACGGGCTGGCCGAGCGCGAGGCGGGGGTCGACGGGCGCTGCGAGCCGGACGGCGACGCGCTGGCCGGGGCGGACGCGCTGGCGGAGGCGGACTCCGAGGCGGACGGCAACGCGCTCGCCGAGCCTCCGCTGATCCGCACCTCGCGAGCGCTCTCGGTGGTGACGGTGACGGTGACCGTCTGCTTGGAGTCGTTGTAGATCACGGCGTTCAGCGGAGCGTCCTGCCCGGCCTTGTAACCCTCGGTGCCCGGAAAGTCCACAAGCAGACCGCGCACGGAGAAGGAACCGTTGTTGGTCGTGAGGTTGACGCCCTGGACCGACGGCTCCTTCAAGGCGGTCTCGGCGATCTGACCGGTGCCGCATCCGGACGCCAGCAGGCCGGTTGCCGCAATCCCGGACAGCAACAGGGCCGCCCGCCGGGATCCCCTGATCGAGCGCGTCACGTCGGTCCTCCTCGTCACAATCCCCACCCGGGCCGCACGCCGGGCACGGTGGCCATACCCGCGCAGACCGCGCTCCAGGGTAGTTGGGGCTGATCGAGGGCCGCACGCGGACCCGGCAATGCCACCTGGCCGGGTGCCGCTCACACCACCCGACCGCTCGCCACCAGCAGGACCACGTCGATCAGGGCCACCAGCATGACGGCCCGGAAGGCCGCCACCGGCCGCCGGCCGGCCCGGACCGCCGAGCGTCCGGCGTACCAGCCCAGGGCCGGCACCACGGCGGCCGTGCCGACCGCGGCCAGCCCGATGGCCGACGGCGGCCCGGGTGGTCCGAGGACCAGGGTCGCGGTCGCCGCGAGCAGCAGACCGGCCGCCGCCGCCCGGCTCCCGGCGGACCCCAGCCGATGTGGCAGGCCGCGCACCCCGGTCCGGGCGTCGTCGGCCAGGTCGGGCAGCACGTTGGCGAAGTGCGCGCCGGCCCCCAGGCAGGCCGCCGCCACCAACAGCCAGGCGGGTGGGGTCGGCTGGCCGGGCAGCGCGAGCACCACGAAGGCGGGCAGCGCGCCGAAGGAGACGGCATACGGCACCACCGAGAAGGCGGTGGCCTTGAGCGGCCAGTCGTAGAGCAGCGCCGAGACCAGGGCGACCGTCAACCAGAACGCCGCCGTCGGGTTCGTGGTCAGCGCCAGCAGTGGACAGGCCACCGCGGCCGCCACCGCGGCCCAGGCCGTGGTGCGCCGGCCGACCGCGCCGGCGGCGACCGGTTTGTCGGTACGCCCCACCGTGGCGTCCCGCTCGGCGTCCAGTGCGTCGTTGGTCCAGCCCACGGCGAGCTGGCTGGCCAGCACGGCGAGCACCACCGAGACGATTCCGGACGGCCGGTGCCCCGCTCCCCACGCCAGCAGACCGGCGACCGTGGTCACCGCCGCGGCCGGTTCCGGATGGCTCGCCCTGACCAGCCCTAACACCCTCGGCGACATAAGGGAAGTCTGGTCGTTACCGAGCAGTCGTGCCACTCTCGGTGCCATGCGAGACGTGGCTGCGTCCGCGGCGTCCACCGGCCCCCGGGTGCTGCCGCGAAACGACCCGCGCCAGTACGACGACCTGGCCGGTGAGTGGTGGCGGCCGGATGGCGCGTTCGCGATGCTGCACTGGCTGGCCGCGGCCCGCGCGGCGCTGGTGCCACCGGCGACCCGCCCCGACGAGCTGCTTGTGGATCTGGGGTGCGGTGCCGGCCTGCTCGCGCCGCACCTGACCGGCAAGGGCTACCGCCACGTCGGTGTGGATCTGACCCGCTCGGCGTTGCTGCAGGCAGCCGAGCACGGGGTACGCGCTGTCCAGGGTGATGCGACAGCGGTCCCGCTCACGGACGGTTGCGCCGACGTGGTCTCCGCGGGCGAGTTGCTGGAGCATGTGCCGGCCTGGCCGCGGGTGGTTGCCGAGGCGTGCCGGCTGCTGCGTCCGGGTGGCCTGTTGGTGCTGGACACCCTGAACGACACGGCGCTGGCCCGGCTCGTCGCGGTACGGATCGCCGAGCGGCTGCCGACGGTGCCGCGCGGCATCCACGATCCACTGTTGTTCGTGGATGCTCGGACGTTGGTCGCCGAGTGCGCTCGGCACGGCGTCGACCTGCGGGTGCGCGGCATCCGTCCGCAGGTGGGCGGCCTGGTCGCCTGGTTGCTGCGGCGAGCCCGTGCGGGCCGGCCGGGCACGACGCCGGCCGGCCGCAGTCCGCGCATCGTGCCGACCCGGTCCACCGCCGTGCTCTACCAGGGGTGGGGGGTCCGAAACGGATAGTCCGGGCCGTGGCGGGGTACGGCACTGGTAAGAGGGAGGCGACATGACGGTGCACGCGCTTGAGGCGGCCCGCCGGTTGGCGCCGCGGTTCGCCGCGCGCGCCGCGGAGCACGACCGGGACGGTTCCTTTCCGGTGGACGACTTCCGTGATCTGCGGGAGGCTGGCCTGTTCGGGTTGCTGGTGCCCCGCGCGTTGGGAGGCATGGGGGCGACCTTCGCCGAGTACACCGCAGTGGCCACTGAGCTTGCCCGGGGCAACGGGGCGACCGCCCTGGTGTTCAACATGCACGCCTCGGTGACCGGCGCGCTGGGGGCGGTGACCGAGGAGCTGGCCGAGGCGTTGGGCGTCCCGGACGAGGCCCTGGCCGCCCGGGACCGCCTGCTCACCGCCGCCGCGGAGGGCTCCTGGTACGCGGTCGCGATGAGCGAGCGTGGGGCCGGCGCCCGGCTGTCCCAACTGAGTACGGTCTACGAGGCCACCGACGAGGGCTGGCATCTCAAGGGCAGCAAGACCTTCTGTTCCGGTGCCGGGCACGCCGACGGCTATCTGGTGGCGGCGCGCAGCGTGGCCGACCAGTCGGTGGTCTCGCAGTTCCTGGTGCCGGCCGGCGACGGCCTGACCGTGGAGCCGACCTGGGATGCGCTCGGCATGCGCGCCACCTCCTCACACGATCTGCACCTGGACGTCACGGTGCCCACGGACCGGCTGCTCGGCGGGGTCGAGGGTCTGGCGTTGGTGGTCGCCCAGTTGATGCCGCACTGGCTGGTGGCCAGCTACGCGGCCGTCTACGTGGGGGTGGCCCGGGCGGCGATCGACGCGGCGGCCGAGCATCTCAACGAGCGCAGGTTGGCCGGTCTGCCGGCGGTGCGGGCCCGGTTGGGTCGTGCGGACGCGGCGACGGCCGCCGCGCAGTTGGTGGTCGCCGAGGCGGCCCGTCGGGTGGACGAGGCGCCGGGCGACGCGGAGACCAACCGCTGGGTGTGGCGGGCGAAGCTGCTGGCCGGCACCACGGCCGCCGAGGTGGCGGCGTCGGTGCTGGAGGCGGCGGGCACCTCGGCGACCCGTCGTGGTCACCCGTTGGAGCGGCTCTACCGGGATGCCCGCTGCGGCTCACTGCACCCGGCCACGTCGGACGTCTGCGCCGACTGGCTCGGCATCGCCGCGCTGGGCGGCGACCCGGATCGTGACGGATCGGCACCGCGTTGGTGAGCCGGCCGTACGGGGCTCGCAGGGAAGATGGGCCAGCCGAGGTGGCTGGTGGGACGGCCAGGGGGAGGACAGCATCTGACGAGAGGTGGGGATCGTGTCCGTACCAGTTATCGCGGGGCTCGGGACTGCGCAGCCGCCGTCCGCTTCGCAGGACGAGTTGTGGGAGGGGTTCTTCTCCCGGCACTTCTCCGGCACCACCCGGTCGTTGGCCCAACGGATCTTCGCGAACTCCGGGGTGACCCGGCGGCAGGCCGCTGTCAATCCTCTGCTGGAGGACGTCTCGGACTGGCCGACCGAGCGCCGGATGCGCCGCTACCAGGTGGAGGCGCTGCCGTTGGGCAAGGAGGCGGTGGGCCGTGCGTTGACCGCCGCCGGGTTGGGCGCCGGCGACATCGGGCTGTTCATCGTCTGCTCCTGCACCGGCTACGCCACCCCGGGGCTGGACATCCTGCTCGCCCGGGACCTCGGTATGGCGGCGGACACCCAGCGGATGTTCATCGGCCACATGGGCTGTTACGCGGCGCTGCCGGGGCTCGGCGCGGCGAGTGACTTCGTCACCGCGCGGGGGCGGCCGGCGCTGCTGCTCTGCGCGGAGCTGACCAGCCTGCACATCCAGCCGTCCAGCGCCCGGGTGGACACCCAGCAGATCGTCTCGCACGCGCTCTTCTCGGACGCCGCGGTCGCCGCCGTGGTCATGCCGGGCGGCCCGGGGTACGCGTTACGCGAGGTCACCTCGGTCACCGACACCTCGACCGCCGACCACATGACCTGGGACGTCACCGATGCCGGCTTCCGGATGGGGTTGTCGCCGAAGGTGCCGCAGGTGCTGTCGAGGCACGTGCGCGGGTTGGTCGACGAGCTGTTGGCCCGGCACGGCGTCACGAGTTCCGAGGTGGACGGTTGGGCGGTGCACCCGGGCGGGCCGCGGATCCTCAACGTGGTGGAGCGGGAGTTGGCCCTGCCCCCGCAGGGGTTGGCGGCGTCCCGGGCGACGCTCGACGAGCATGGCAACTGTTCGTCGCCGACCGTGTTGCTGATCCTGGACCGGTTGGGCCGCTCGACGCCGGCGGTTCGACGCATCGTCATGCTGGCCTTCGGCCCCGGCCTCACCCTCTACGCTGCCCTGCTCGATCGACAGGAGTGAACCTCTGCCGGCTCGGCCGGTACGCTCGATGGATGGATGCGACGGCGGACGAGCGGCTGCGCTCGGCGGTGCTGTTCGGCGCGACGGTGGCCGTCCTGGTCGCCGGTGGCTGGTGGTGGCACGTTGCCGCGCCCTCCCCGGTGGCCCGGCCGGCTGGTGCGGCGGCAACACCTGCCGTGGTGTCCAGCGTCAGCACCGCCTTGGACCGCGCCGTGGTCCGAAGTGGTGAGGTGCGCGTGCGGGTTGATGCCGAGACGGGGGAGGTCGTCCGGGCGCTGGACGCTCCGCGGGCCATGATCGACCCGGCGACCGGCGAGATCACCGACATCGAGGGTGATCCGAGCTGGCTCTTCTTCCAGGGTGAGCTGCCCTCGTTCCGCGACACAATCTGGCGGGAGCGGATGGCGCTCGTGCCGGGGCAACGGGTCGTTCGGCAGGCGGGGGGCGGCGACTCCCGTCAGTTGTTGCAGTACCGCTGCACCAGGCCGGGCACGCTGTTGGTGACACTCTTCGACGCCGAACTGGTCGGGCCGTCCGAGATCGACTGCGACGGCACGACCACCAGCGCCCAGGTGCTCTCGCACGGCAATCCGTTCCGGGTGTCGCTGTCGACGGTCGGGTTGCGCGAGATCGACGTCGAGGCGCAACTCGTCGCCCTGCCCCGTTAGCGCCGGCCCCCTGCGCGGCGGTCAGCCGGCGAGGGCGCGCAGGTCGCTCCGGTAGGAGTCGACCGTCCCCAGGTCGGGCAGCATCCGGGTCACTGTGCCGGCGCGGTCGACAAGCAGTGCGGTCAGCGTGCCGGGGCGGGCCGGTTGGCCCAGGAACGAACGCAGCCCGCCGGCGGGGTCGGCCAGTGCCCGGAGACCCTTGTCGGCCGGTGGCGGGGTCGCGACCGCCCGCCCTCCGGCGACGGTGATCACGGCAACTCCGGGGGGCGCCGCCGCCACGGCCTCGTCGATCCGCTCCGGACAGGGACAGCCGTCCACCAGGATGATCATGGCGGGCAGCAGGCCGCGCAGCGGCACCGGCGCCTGGGCGGCGTCGACCAGGTCCAGGGCGGGCAGTGCTCGGCCGGCGACGGTCGCGGGAGGCGCGTACGGGGCCGGGGTCGGGCGGTCGGTGCCCCGGTTGGCGCGGGGCCAGGCGACGGCGAGCAGGCCGCCCATCGTGGTGATCAGCGCGACCATCAGCACCAGCAGTGGCAGGGCCAGGTGGCCGGAGCGGCCACCGGCGGCCCGACGCAGCTCGCGACGAAGCTGGGCGGCCTCATCGGCGAGCGCCGAGGCGTCGTCCGGGACCACGATGCGGCCCCACTCGGGTGGTAGGCCGGGCAGACCGTCGGCTGGCCCGTGACCCTCGGCATCCGGCTTGCCCATCGGACCTCCTGGAAGGGGCTCGAGAGCGGTGTGCGGCTCGGTCTCCAGGGTCCCGCACCAGGGGCACCTCCCGCTACACCTGGGCGCATTCCCGCCGGCCGGGATACCATGGGAGGAGCGCATAGCCCTTGATCTCGACGTTCTGTTCACCCGTGCCGGGCAGTCATCCGCACGTTACGGAGCGTGTTCGAACCATTGGTTTGACCGCCTGTCAAGCTGAAGCAAGACCTCTCACAGGGCCCCTGAGCTGCGCCAACGGTCAGGACATCGGTGAGACATCGCCGCCTGACCGTGTTACCCTAGACACAGCGAAAGGGGTTTCGAACCTATGGTTTTCAGTGTCGGCGAGACCGTTGTTTACCCCCACCACGGGGCCGCACTCATCGAGGCAATCGAGACTCGGATCATCAAGGGCGAGCCTAAGAAATACCTCGTCCTGAGGGTCGCGCAGGGTGACCTGACGGTCCGGGTGCCGGCCGAGAACGCCGAGATCGTGGGCGTGCGTGAGGTGGTCGGCGAAGAGGGCCTCGGCTTGGTCTTCGACGTTCTCCGGGCTCCGCACACCGAGGAGCCGACCAACTGGTCGCGGCGTTACAAGGCCAACCTGGAAAAGCTGGCTTCCGGCAACCCGCTGAAGGTCGCCGAGGTCGTTCGCGACCTGTGGCGCCGGGAGCGGGAGCGGGGCCTCTCTGCGGGCGAGAAGCGGATGCTGGCCAAGGCCCGCGACATTCTCGTCGGCGAGGTCGCGCTGGCGGAGAAGAGCACCAAGGATGAGGCGGAGATGCTGCTCGACAAGGTCCTCACCGAGGCCTAGTCCGCAGAGCATCGTCGTCCCACCAAGTTTTGAAGAAACCACCGAGGACCGCGACGTGACCGCGCAGCTCAACCCGCGCGGTGACGTCGCGGTCCTCGTGCCTGCGGCGGGTGCCGGTGTACGGCTCGGCCCCGGCCGGCCCAAGGCGTTGCGCCTGCTCGCTGGCGAGCCGTTGTTGGTGCACGCCGTGCGTCGACTGGCCGCCGCGCCGTCGGTGCACACGATCGTGGTGGCCGCGCCGGTCGCCGACGTGCGGGCCGTCCGCGAGCTGCTGGCCCCGGTCGCACCGGTGATCGTGGTGGCCGGCGGTGCGGAACGGCAGGCGTCAGTGGCCGCCGCGTTGGCCGCGGTGCCCGCCGGCCCGACGATCGTCCTGGTGCATGACGCCGCCCGCGCGCTCACCCCACCCGAGCTCGTCGAAGCTGTCGCGGCGGCAGTTCGCGGCGGGCGGGACGCGGTGATCCCGGTGCTGCCGGTCGTCGACACGATCAAGGAGGTCGGTGCCGGCGAGGTGGTGCTCGGCACCGTCGACCGTTCCGCCCTGCGTGCGGTGCAGACCCCGCAGGGTTTCCGGCGGGCCGTGCTCAGCGCCGCGCACGCCGCGGCCGGCGACCCTCTCACCGACGACGCCGGGCTGGTCGAGAAGCAGGGCGTCGCGGTGAGCTGCGTGCCGGGCTCGGAGTACGCCCTGAAAATCACCCGGCCGTTCGACCTGGCGCTGGCCGAGCACCTGCTTGCCGCCTCCGGTTGACGCGTACCCTCTGATCATGATCGTTCCCCGGGTGGCCATCGGCACCGACGTGCACGCGTTCGAGCCGGGCCGGCCCTGCTGGGTCGCGGGCCTGCTCTGGCCCGACCAGGACGGCCTCGCCGGGCACTCGGACGCCGATGTGGCCGCGCACGCCGCCTGTAACGCGCTGCTCTCCGCCGCCGGCATCGGTGATCTCGGCTCCGCCTTCGGGGTGGGCCAGCCGGAGTGGGCCGGCGCGTCCGGGGTGGCGCTGCTGACCGAGACGGCCCGCCGGGTGCGCGCCAGCGGCCTGGAGATCGGCAATGTGTCGGTGCAGGTCATCGGCAACCGACCCAAGATCGGCCGTCGTCGGGCGGAGGCCCAGGAGGTGCTGTCCGCTGCCGTCGGCGCCCCGGTCACCGTCTCCGCCGCGACCACCGACGGGCTTGGCTTCACCGGCCGCGAGGAAGGGCTGGCCGGCGTCGCGGTGGCCCTGGTGTACGACGCGCCGGCCGCCTAAGCTCGCCGCGATGTCCAGCGACCCGGCCCCCGACCGATCCGCCGCCGACGGCTACCTCCAGCGGGCCCAACTTCTCGCCGAACTCGGCCGCCACGACGAGGCGGCCGGGGAGCTGACCTACGGGTTGGCCCTGCAACCGGATGACGTGGACGCCCTCACCACGCTGGCTCGGGTGCACCTGGCCGCCGGCCGCCCGAGCGAGGCGCTCACCGCCGCGGACACGGCAGTGGCGGCCGCACCGGAGACCCTCCCGCCGCTTGTCGCCAGGGGCATGGCGCTGGCCGACCTGGAGCGGTATGCCGAGTCGGCAGCCACCGCCGACCGGATCCTCGCCCTCGGCCCGGCCGACGCGTACGCCCAGTGGAGCGCCGCGGCGCTCCTGGCGGACGCCCGCAACGGACAGCCGGCGCTGAACGCGGCCTGGCGTGGCGTCGAACTGGCACCGGAGGAGCCGCAGGCGCACCTGGTGCTCAGCCTGGTCGCCGCCCGGCTGAACCTGTTCGACCTGGCCGAGCGGGCCTACCGGGAGGCGTTGCGGCTCGACCCGCGCGTCGCCGAGGCTGGGCACGATGTGGGTGTCCTGCGGTTGGAGCAGCGCCGCTGGTCGGACGCGTTGGCGCACATCGCCGAGACCGTGACGATCACCCCGAGCCGCGTCGACTCGCCGCGGACGCTCGCGCAGGGCCTGCACCGCCTGGTGCTCTACGGCGCGGGTTGGTCGCTGGTGTCGGCGGTGCTGGTGGCCTTCGCGGCCTCGGCGAGCGACGGGTTCTCCCGCGTCCTGGCGGTGCTCGGCGCGCTCACCGGGGGGATCGTCGTCTGGCAACTCGCGGCCCGGTTGCCGGGGCTGACCCGGACCGTCCTGCCGGCCCTGCTGCACTCGGACCGGGCGATCGCGCTGGCGATCTACGCCGTGGCCGCCGCGCCGCTGCTGCTGCTGGTGTACGCGGTGGTCGGCTCGCCGTGGCCGCTGGTGCTGGCCATCGCCGTCACCGCCGTAGCCGAGTTCGCCGTCTTCACCAGAACCGCGTTCCGCTGACCCAAGCTCCGGCGGCTAACCCCGACGCGCCCAGGTCCAGGCGTACCCCTCGTCCTCGCAGCCGCTGGCGGCGTCGCAGAGATCCAGGGGGCGGAAGGTGTCGACCATGACGGCCAACTCGTCGAAGTAGTCGGCCCCGATGGAACGCTCGGCGGCACCCGGCTGGGGGCCGTGGGTGAAACCGGACGGGTGCAGCGAGATCGAGCCCTGCTCGATGCCGGAGCCGCGGCGGGCCTCGTAGTTGCCGCCGGTGTAGAAGAGCATCTCGTCGGAGTCGACGTTGTGGTGGTTGTACGGCACCGGGATCGAGTCCGGGTGGTAGTCGACCTTGCGGGGCACGAACGAGCAGATGACGAAGTTGGGGCCCTGGAAGGTCTGGTGCACCGGCGGGGGCTGGTGGATGCGGCCGGTGATCGGCTCGAAGTCGTGGATGGAGAACGCCCACGGGTAGAGGTGGCCGTCCCAGCCGACCACATCGAACGGGTGGTTGGCGTAGACGTAGCGGGTCCAGCCACGCCGGTGGCGGACCAGCACCTCGGCCTCTTCGCCGTCGACGAGCAGCGGGGCGTCGGGGCCGCGGACGTCGCGTTCGCAGTACGGCGAGTGTTCCAGGAACTGGCCGCGGACGGAGAGGTAGCGCTTGGGTGGGCCGATGTGGCCGGAGGCCTCGACGGTGAGCAGCCGGACCGGCTGGTCGCCGGTGGGCACCAGCCGGTGGATGGTCGAGGTGGGGATGACGACGTAGTCGCCGGCGACCGCGTCCAGCACCCCGAACGGGGATTCGACCCGCAGGGCGCCCGACTCGACGTAGAGGCAGTGGTCGCCGGTGGCGTCGCGGAACAGCGGTGAGGGCCGGTCGGCGAGCACGTACCCGATCCGGACGTCGTCGTTGGCGAGCAGGTACTGCCGGCCGAGGACGGGGTCGGCACCGCCGGTGTCCAGCTTGTGGGTGCGCAGGTGGCGGGGCTTGAGCGGCAGGTTCGGTGCCCGGGTGAACACGGGTGGGGTGAACTCGTCGGCGGCCAGGATCGCGGTGGGCGCGTGCCGGTGGTAGAGCAGGGACGAGTCGGAGGAGAAGCCCTCCTGGCCCATCAGCTCCTCGGCGTAGAGGCTGCCGTCGGGCTGGCGGAACTGGGTGTGACGCTTGCGCGGCACCTCGCCGACGCTGCGGTAATACGGCATCTCGCCTCCCGATATGTCCCGTTCACCGGCCGATGGCGTCCGACTATCGGACGCTGTTGTCCGTTCCTCGTAGCGTCCCGTACATTATTGTTCCGTGTCAACGCAGCTGCCCGCACTCCTCGACGGCCTGGTGGACGACGCCGCCGTCTTCCCCCCGGGCAGTGCCACGCTGCCCGACGCGCTGACCGCCCACCGCCGGCACCGCACCGCCTGGTACACCGACCTGGTCGGCCCCCTGCTGATCCCCGCCTCGACCGTCTCGGCGGGAGAGCTGAGTGGTCTGGTCGACCCGGGTGAGGGCCTGGTGATCGGGCTGATCGGTGACACCGGGATCGGGAACCTGCCGTTCGCGCTGTCGTTTCTCGCCCCGGACGGCGTCACCGCGCGTCAGGTCGAGGTGGCGGTCGCCAAGCGCGGCGAGGACCCGCTGCCCGGCATCGCCGAGCTGCTGCGACTGACCGACACCATGCCGGGCGTCGAGGCCGTGTACGCCGAGCTTCCGTTGACCTTCGGGCTGGTGGGCGCGCTGGACGCGATCGCCGCCGCCCGCGCCGTCGGCGTCCCGATCGCCGCCAAGTTCCGCACCGGCGGACTTGCCGCCGAACTGTTCCCCACCCCGGCCGAGCTGGCCGCCGTGATCTGCGCCTGCCGGGACCGGGACCTGCCGTTCAAGCTCACCGCGGGGCTGCACCAGGCGGTCCGGCACCTCGACCCGGAGACCGGCTTCACCCACCACGGGTACGCCAACGTGCTGGCCGCGACGCTGGCCGCCGCCGACGGCGAGAGCGTGGGCCGGGTCGCCGAGCTGCTGACCGCGCTCGACCCGCGCCCCCTGGTGGAGCGCGCGACCGCACGGCTGCACGAACCCCGCCCACTCTGGGTCGGCTTCGGCTCGTGCAGCATCCTGGAACCACTTACCGATCTGATCCGGCTGGGGCTGGTGAACGGGGGCTACGACGCATGACCTGGGTGACCGGCGTTGACGGCTCGCCGTACGGGGTGACGAACCTGCCGTACGGGGTCTTCCGGCGCGACGGGGGCCGGCCGCGGATCGGCGTACGGATCGGGTCGTGGGTGTTCGACCTGGCCGCGGCGGAGGCCGCGGAGCTGGTGCTGGCCGCCGGTGCGTTGTGCCGACCCACCCTCAACGAGTTCATGGCGCTGGGCCGTCCGCAGTGGATCGCGGTGCGGCAGCGGATCACCGAGCTGTTGACCGACCCGACGCACCGGGCCGACGTGGAGCCGATGCTTGTGCCCCTCGACGACGTGGAGCTGCTGCTCCCGATCGAGGTGGCCGACTACGTGGACTTCTACTCCTCCGAGCACCACGCGTCGAACGTGGGGCAGATCTTCCGCCCCGGTCAGCCGCCGCTGCTGCCGAACTGGAAGCACCTGCCGATCGGCTACCACGGACGGGCCGGCACGGTGGTCGTCTCCGGCACGCCGGTGATCCGGCCGACCGGCCAGCGGGCCTCCGCCGAGGGCCCGGTCACCGGCCCATCGGTACGCCTCGACATCGAGGCCGAGGTCGGCTTCGTGGTGGGCGTACCCAGCCGGTTGGGCGATCGGGTCTCGGTCGACGACTTCGCCGACCACGTCTTCGGGGTGGTGCTTGTCAACGACTGGTCGGCCCGGGACATCCAGGCCTGGGAGTACCAGCCGCTCGGCCCGTTCCTCGGCAAGTCGTTCGCCACCTCGATCTCGGCCTGGGTGACGCCGCTGGACGCGCTCGGCGACGCCTTCGTGCCGGCCCCCGACCAGGACCCGCCGGTGGTCGACTACCTGCGCGACGTGCCGCACCTGGGTCTGGACCTCCGGCTGGCGGTGGAGTGGAACGGCGCGCTGGTCAGCGAGCCGCCGTTCGCCACCATGTACTGGACGCCGGCACAGCAGTTGGCCCACCTCACCGTCAACGGCGCGGCTCTGCGCACCGGCGACCTGTACGCCTCCGGCACCGTCTCCGGTCCCGACCGTGCGCAGGTCGGCTCGTTCCTGGAGCTGACCTGGGGTGGGGCGGAGCCGGCCACGGTGGGAGACGAGAGCCGCGCCTTCCTCGCCGACGGCGACACGGTGACCATCACCGCCACCGCGCCCGGCCCGGACGGCACCACCATCGCCCTGGGCGAGGTCAGCGGCACCATTCGTCCGGCCAACTGAGCGGTCGCATTCCATTCGTCTCGTGCACGGGACCGGTTATCGCACAGCCGGTGCGATAACCGGCAGTGGTTGACCCGTTGATCGTCCGGATCCCGTTGCCTCGCCGCGCGATCCGAGCCGGGCTCAACCCGGCTGCCAGCGGTGGGGCATCCATCGCACACGGAGGTAACGACGATGCACGATCTTGCGGGCGCGGTCTGGCGTACCAGCAGCCGTTCCAACGACCAGGGGCTCTGCGTGGAAGTGGCGGACAACCTGGTCGATGTCCATGGTCTGGTCGCGATCCGCGACTCCAAGGACCAGGCCGGCGCCACACTCGCGGTCAGCCCGCCGGGGTGGACAGCCTTCATCGGCGCGATCCGGGCCGGTCGCTTCGAACACTGACCGGAGCATCGGCACCGGACGACGACGTCTGGTGCCGAGCGACGGTCCAATCGGACAGCGTGGCCTCCGGGAGGTGGAAAATCCGTCCCGGGGGCCCCGGCCGGCCCTTACTCCGCGTACCGTCGGGGACACGGGAGGCTGGCATGTCGACGGTGGCGGTTACCAGGTTCATCGAGGCGCACGCTGTCGATGTCTGGTGTCTGCTGACCGACCTGCCCGGCCGCGCGGCCCGGCTGACCGCCGCCGGCCCGATCGAGGTGCTCACCCCGGGTCCGTTCGGGCCGGGCACCGCCTGGCGTGAGGAGCGTGCCCAGCCCGGCGGCGGCACGTTGACCGAAGAGTTCCTGGTGGTGGAGGCACTCGCCCCGCACCGGTTGGTGCTCTGCTCCTCCGGTGCTGGCGTGGACTACCGGATCACCTGGAGTTTGCGGCCGGTCCGGCGTCGCCGTCGAGGTTGCACGGCGGTCACCGTCACCCACGAGGCCGTGCCGACCGCTCCGTACGGTCGGGTGGTGGCGCTGCTGCTCGGCGGCCTCGCCGCGCGGGCGGTCGAGGTGGCGCTCGGGCGCGACCTCGCCGACCTGGCCGTCGCGGCCGGTGCCGGCTCCGTCGAAGCCGCCTGAGCGCCGGCTGGTCACCTCCGCCTCCGCACGTGGTCGTCGTGACCTGCGCTGGGTCCGGCCGGTTCCGCTGGGTAGGGTGCCGGGCGGAGGTGCGGCATGGGGATCCCGAGGGGCCGACGACGGCTCGCGATGACGGTCGCGGCGCTGCTCGCGACAGCGGCTGTCGCGGTCATCGTCCACCGGGTGCTCGCGCCGGCCGAGGTGAGCACTGTGGCCCGAGCCGAGTATCCGCCAGCGGCCCAACCGGCAGCGGGTGTGGTCGGTCGACTACCGGTCGCCCCGTTGATCGTGGACGGGAGACTGCGGGTGTACGCCGCACACCGCCAGGTCTACGCCGACCGGCCGGTCGACGGTCGGCACCGGACCACCCCGTACTGGTCGTACCGCCGCTGGCCCGCGGCGTTGACCGGGGTGGTGGCCAGCGGCAGCACGGTGGTCAGCCGTTGGTCCGACGGGCAACTGGTCGCGCTCGACGCGCCGACCGGTCGGGTGCTCTGGAGGGCCGACGGCCCGGAGCCCGCCGAGAGCGAGGCGGTGGTACGCCGTACCGGTGCGGCCACCGTCTGGGACCCGCGCGGGCTGCACCTCGCCGACCTCCCGGACGGCCGCACGGTGGTGGTGGTCAGCGGAGACGCCGAGGCGCGCGGGGTCGAGGTGAGCGGCGGTCAGCAGCTGTGGCGGGTCGACCTGCCCGGCGGTTGCCGCAGCGACGTCGGCACCACCGCCGCCGGCCAGCTGATCGGTCTGGACCGGTGTGCCGGACCCGCGACTGTCGAGTTCCGGGACGCGGCGACCGGCGCGGTGCGCGAACGGTGGCGACCGCCGGGCGGGTCGGACGAGTTGGTGGTTACTCCGCTCGGTTGTCGTACCGGCCGGTCGGACTGCCCGGCCCTGCGCACGGCGGGACCGGGCGACGCGGCCGGCCGGGGGTGGCTGGTGGGCGCCGGCGAGCCGGTCGCTGCCCCCGCGCTCGATCCGGCCGGGGCCACGGTGGTGGGTGAGCAGGCCGTCGTGGTGCGCGACGGGGTGGCGGTGGGTCGGTCGGCGCGTACGGGCGTCGAGCTGTGGCGGTCCGCCGACCTCGGTGCGGCACGGGTCCTGGCCGCGCAGCCTGGCCGGGTGCACCTGCTGACCGAAGCCAACGACCTGGTGACGCTGGACCCGGTGACCGGTACGCAGCTGTCCCGCTTCTCGCTCAACGTCGGACGGGACGGGACGGGCTGGGTGCCCGGGGCGGTGGGGGCCGGGGGCGGCTACGTCGCTGTGGAACGACTCCGCAGGCCGGTCGACCCTGCTGGCGACGACAGGCGTTACTACCTGACGGCGGAAGCGGTGATCCTGGCCGCCACCTGATCGTGGTGTCTCCGGCACCCGGAGAACTGAACCGTCCATACCCTTTGTCGGAAAAAGGTATGTTCCTCACGATTCAGGTTTCCTCGGGAAGGGGTCGGCGCATGGGCAGGACGGCAGCCAACTACCTCGTGGGTGGCGCACTGGCCGCCGCGGCGAGCCTCGCACTGGCAGTTTCGCCGGTGCTCAACGCCGATTCCGCGTCGGCGCGCGGGTTCGGTGCCGTCCGGGCCGCGCCGTCGGGGAACGTCACCTTCGAGATCCTGCCGGCGTCGCCGACACCCACGCCGACACAACCCCCGCCACCCACGCCCACACCCCCGCAACCCACACCGGCGCCACCCCAGCCCACGCCCAGCCACGGTGGTCGGCTGCCGGTCACCGGTTCCGGCGGGTCGACGTTGCTGCTCACCGGACTGGGCGTGACCCTGCTGGTTGTCGGTGGGTTCGCCGCCCGCCGCAGGCGGGTCTGACGTGCACCTGCCGTCAGGGCCGTGGCGGCAGCCTGTCCGGGGAGCGGCGCTCGGCGGCCGGTGCCTCGCGCAGCCGCCGGTGCGGTGTCAGCGTCCGGCCGGGACTCGCTCCCGTGGCTTGTCGGTGGAGGGCTGAGGGGACCGACGGGATCGGCGGGCCAGCACCGCGAGGCCGGCGAGGAGCAGTAGGCCTGCGACGGCCGCCGCCACGGTCCAGCCGGACGTCATCCGGGAGATGACGCTGCCCCGTTTGCCGACCTGACCCGCGTCGGGGAATGTGATCTGCGCGCTGATGCTGCGTTTCACCAGCCCGCTCTCCAGGTTCACCTCGATCTTCCAGGGCCCGTTCGGCAACTCGGCGGGTAGCCGGGCGACGACCTGCCCGGAGCCACCCGGCGGTAGCGTGACGCCCTGCCCGACCTGGAATGGGCCGGCACGGCTGCCCGCCGGTCCGTCGGTGAGGGTGACCGAGCCGGTCAGGTCGATGGCGCGGCCGCCGGTATTGGTGACCTGGGCGGTCAGCGAGGGTTCGCCCGCCGGGCTGCGGGCCGGGCGAAGCTCACCGATGGAGAAGTCGGAGACTGGTTCGCCGCCGGGTCCGATGTCGAGGTACATCCGGACGCCGACCCGGTGGATCTGGATGACCTCCCCGTCGGAGCGGGGCGCGGAGGTGGCGGACGCCCAGATCACCCCGTACCGCTCGCCGCGCGAGGCGGCCGGCGGCACCGTGATGGTCGCCCGGACCCGGGCCTCGCCCCACGGTTGCACCTCCACGACGGAGTTGTCGAGGGTGATCCAGGAGGTCAGTTCGTTGGCCGCGCGTCCCTCGCCGAACCTGAACTCCGATCCATCCACAGTCGCCGAGGCCGGGTACACGTCGATGCGCCGGGCCTCATCGGTGCGGTTGCTGATCAGCAGTTGCCGCTTGATGGTGGTGCCCGGCGGTAAATGATCAACGATGTAGCGCAACGCCCGGGGGTCGCCGCGGCGATTGCTCGGCGCCTCCAGCAGCCGGATCCCGAGGCGGTCGTCGGCGTCCGGCTCGGCCGCGCCGGCCCGGGTCGACAGACCTGGACCGGCGAGGCAGAGCAGCGCCAGTGCGACCGCGAGGGTCGACCGGCCGTGGCGGCTAGGCCACCGAATGCGTCACCGTCCCGGTGTAGACGCCCGCGATGCTGTCCAGCGGGACGTTGACGATCAGGGTGGGGTTCCAGGTCGCGGTGTTGCCACCCGTGCCGCCCGAGTGGGTGAACGCCGTGAGCGGGGTGGCGCTGTCCAGGGGCGCCGCCGCGGCGGCGTTGACCTGGCCCGGCGTGAAGGTGCCGGTGCCGGTGGTCGCGGTCGCCGGACCGGACCAGTAGTCGATCTCGGACGGGAGGACCGTCTCGGCGGGAGTACCGCCGCCGGTCTGGAAGACCGTGGCGGTCACCGAGGCCACCCAGGAGGCGTCCGCCGCACCGCGGGAGTCGTTGACCGTGACCGAGCCGAGCTGGCCGGTGATGGTGCTGCCGGGCGCGCCGCTGCCCAGGTCGGCGGTGGCCGGCGCGTCGATGTCGAGGGTGCCCGCCTCCACCTCGAAGGTGACGGTGGTGGTGTCGGTCGGCGCGGCGCTGGCCGGTGCGGCGAGGAAGCCCACCATCGCGGCGGCGGCCGCCCCGGTGAGGCAGATCTTGGCAGTACGCACTGTTTGTTACCCCGTTTCTCGAAGTGAGCCGGCGTGATCTCTCGATGCAACCGGCTACTTCGGAAGATAGGGCAGTTAAGGGGACAAAAGTGGACGAACGGATCTTATAGCCCGATCTGGGTCAGGTCAGCGCCGACTCCGCAGCGGTCAGGAACGCGTCGTTCTCGGCGGGGGTGCCGATGGTGACCCGGACCCCGTCTCCGGCGAACGGTCGCACGATCACCCCGCGCGCCTCGCACGCCTTGCCGAACGCCACCGCCCGCTCGCCCAGCGGCAGCCAGACGAAGTTGGCCTGGCTCGTCGGCACCTCGGGCACGAACTTGCGCAGCCCCTCACTGACCCGGTCCCGCTCGGCGACGACAAGGGCGCAGCGGCGCTCCATCTCCGTCGCCTGGGTCAGCGCGGCGAGCGCTCCGGCCTGGGCCGCCGTGCTGCTGGAGAACGGGGTCGTCACCTTGCGGATGGCCGTGGCCACCACCGGCTGGGCAACCAGCCAACCCATCCGCAGCCCGGCCAGACCCCACGCCTTCGACAGGGTGCGCAACACCGCCACGTTCGGCCGGTCCAGGTAGTCGAGACCGTCCGGCACCTCCGGGTCGGTGACGAACTCCCGGTACGCCTCGTCGATCACCACCAGCACGTCGTCCGGCACCGCGTCGAGGAACCGGTCCAGCTCGGCCCGGCGCACCGCCGTACCGGTGGGGTTGTTCGGGTTGCAGACGAAGATCACCCGGGTCCGGTCCGTCACCGCCGCGGCCATCGCCGCCAGGTCGTGCCCGTGCCCGGCGTCGTTCGGCACCCGCACGCTTGTCGCGCCGCTGGTCGCCACGATGATCGGGTACGCCTCGAAGGACCGCCACGAGTAGAGCACCTCGTCGCCGGGCAGGCAGGTGGCCCGGACCAGGTGCTCGGCGAGCGCCACCGACCCGCAGCCGGTGGCGATCCGGTCGGCGTTCACCCCGTACCGCTCGGCCAGCGCGTCACGCAGCGCGACCACGCCCATGTCCGGGTAGCGGTGCGAGGTGGTGATCGCCTCGGTGACCGCCTCCACCACGCCCGGCAGCGGCCCGTACGGCACCTCGTTGCTGGCCAGCTTGATGGCCTCCGGCAGGCCCAACTCCCGAGCCAGGTCGGCGGGACTGCGCCCCGGCACGTAGTTCGGTAGCGCGTCCAGGTCGGCGCGGGTCAGCCGCAGCGCCGGCTGGTGACGTCCGGAGTCGGTCATCTGGTGTCTCCCGGGGGCTGGTTGCTGTCGTTCGAGGGGGCGGAACCGGTGGGGTGCGGAACTTCGACGACGACTGTCTGCGCGCGCTTGTCGTGCAGCGCCTGGCGCAGCGGGTGGTCGAAGAGCGGGGAGAGGGCGTCGACAAGTTGCAGCACCAGACCGATCCCGGCGCAGTACCAGAGCAGAGTCGGCAGGCCGAGCGTGCTCCACCGGCTCAACGACCGACCCATGCCCAGCGGCTGGTCGGCGGCGAGCGGCACCGCCCGGATCCGCATCAGCCGCTTGCCGACGGTCTGCCCATTGGCGGCCATGGCCGGCACCTCGTACGCCAGCCAGAGCGCGGTGGCGATCAGCAGGATCACCAACAGGAGCGAATTGGCCTGCTCGCTGGGCAACGGCAGGCCCTCGGCGGAGGTCTCGCCCCGCGCCGCCCGCCGGAAGATCTCCTGCCAGTACGGGGCCCACTCCTGCGCCCAACGCCAGACGAACCAGCCGTTGGCCACGATGTTCAGTGCGAAGACGAGACCGAAGTCGATCAGCCGAGCAGCCAACCGGCGGCCGTAGCCGGCCAGCACGAAGCCGTGCGGTCGTGGCTCGGGCGGTCGCATCGACCAACCGGGGTGGCCGGGCGGGGGCGCCCAGCCAGGTTGGCCACCCGGGGGCGCCCAGCCCGGCGGATTGCCCTGCGGACCCCAACCAGGCGGGCTGGCAGTCGGTCCCCAGCCTGGACCGTGGCCCGCCTGCGGACCGTACCCCGGTGGTGGGCCCTGCTGCGGCGGCCCGCCGGGCGCGACGGTCGCCGGGACCGGGGTGCCCGCCGCAGCGGGCGCGGCCGGGGTGACCGGCGCGGGCGGCGGCTCGACCGGTGGAGGGCCGTCCGGCGGGGTGGCGTCGACGGGGATGGGCGCGCCGAGCCAACCCTCGCCGTCCCAGTAACGCCGGGTATCGGTGTCGGCCGGGTCCACGTACCAGCCGGGTTGAACGCTCACGCCGCCACTCCGCTGCTGGACCTGCTGGTTTGCTCGCTGCGCTCGCTCACGCCGTCGCTCCGCTTCGCTGCGCGACGGCGCGAGGCGCCACGCTACTGGACCTGCTGGTTCGCTCGCTGCGCTCGCTCACGTGGACACCTTAACGACGACCGTTTCGGCGAACTTGTCGTGGAGGCACTGCTGCCACGGCTTGTCCCAGAGCTGCCACAACCCGTCGACGTAGGCGCCGGCCGGGACCAACGAACCCCCCAGGTACTGCACGAGCCAGCGCCGGCCGGCCATCCGCCGGTCCAGCGTGCGGGTCGGGTCGATCGGCACCACGCGCAGCTTCAGCGCCTTCTTGCCGACCGTCTGACCGCCGCGCTTGAGGTATTCGACGTGGTAGAGCCAGTAGAGCCCGAGCGTCACGACGAGGAACCCGAACTGGAGCAGCAGCATCGGCAGGAAGAACTCGACGAACAAGGTGGCCATGTCGGGTTCCACCAGCGAGCCGTCCGGGTTGGTCTGGGTTATCTCGGTGGCCATCCGCAACCAGAGGACGAGGAAGAACGGCAGGAACAGCACAAGCGACACGGCGCTGGCCAGCGCCGAGTCGATCAGCCAGGCCAGCAGCCGGTCGGCGAAGCTCGCCAGCGGCTGACCGCCCGGGCTCAGCGGCGGGGGCAGCGGGCCGGGTGGTCCGGCATGCCACGGTGGCGGGGCGTACCCGGGTGGGGCGTACTGCGGTGGCGGGGCGTACCCGGGTGGGGCGTACTGCGGCGGCGCAGCGTACCCGTGGGGGTGTGGTCCGGGCGGCGGCGCGACGCCGCCGGCGGCGGGCTGAGGCCCACCGACCGGCGGTGTCGGGTACGACGGAGGCTGCGTCACGCTCGCAAGTGTTACAGGTTGCCGCGGGCTTCCTGCTCCCGCTCGATGGCCTGGAAGAGCGCCTTGAAGTTGCCCTTGCCGAAGCCCAGCGAGCCGTGCCGCTCGATCAGCTCGAAGAAGACGGTGGGGCGGTCCTGCACCGGCTTGGTGAAGATCTGGAGCAGGTAGCCGTCCTCGTCCCGGTCGACCAGGATCTTGCGGGCCTTCAGCTCCTCGATCGGCACCCGCACCTTGCCGATGCGGGCGCGCAGCTCGGGGTCCTCGTAGTACGAGTCCGGGGTGTCCAGGAACTCCACCCCGGCGGCCCGCATCGCGTCGACGCTGGCCAGGATGTCGTTGGTGGCGACGGCGATGTGCTGCGCCCCGGGGCCCTGGTAGAACTCCAGGTACTCGTCGATCTGGGACTTCTTGCGGGCGATCGCCGGCTCGTTGAGCGGGAACTTCACCTTGCGGGTGCCGTTCGCGACGACCTTGCTCATCAGCGCCGAGTAGTCGGTGGCGATGTCGTCGCCGACGAACTCCGCCATGTTGGAGAAGCCCATCACCCGCTTGTAGAACTCGACCCACTCGTCCATCCGGCCCAGCTCCACGTTGCCGACCACGTGGTCGACGGCCTGGAAGAAGCGCTTCGGCTGGATGCCGGCGTCGATCATCGGCCGCCGGTCCACGATCGGGCCGCGAGCGGTGAAGCCGGGCAGGAACGGGCCGTCGTAGCGGGACCGGTCGACAAGGGTGTGCCGGGTGTCGCCGTACGCGGCGATGGCGGCCATCCGCACGGTGCCGTGCTCGTCGGTCACCTCGTGCGGCTCGACGACGCTGGTGGCGCCCTGCGCGATGGCGTGCGCGTACGCGGCGTCGACGTCCGGCACCTCCAGCGCGATGTCGCTGATCCCGTCGCTGTGCTTCGCCACGTGCTCGGCGCCGTCGGCGTCCGGGCGCACCGCGCCGGTCAGCACGAACCGGGCCGAGCCGCTGGTGAGCACGTACTGGGCGTGGTCGCGGTAACCCTGCTCGGGGCCGCGGTACGCCACGCAGGTCATGCCGAAGGCGGTGGAGTAGTAGTGCGCGGCCTGCTTGGCGTTGCCGACCAGGAAGTGCACGTGGTCGAGGCCCCGCACCGGGAACGGGTCGTGGCTGATGTCGTGGTCGACAGCGCCGACGAGCCGGTCGACGTCGACGTCCTCGGTCGACTGCTGTCGGTCGATCGCCTGGGTCATGGTGGGCTCCCTCGCGTACCGGCCGGCCTTGTGGGCAGCCGTGGTCGGTTCTTTCAGGGAGGATCGCTGTCCCGGCACCGGGTGGGCAACTGTGGCCAGAATTGCTGGTCAGGTTGCGCATTCGGTATGGTCCTAGGTCATGAATGGTGAGCAGAATGTACAGCTCGACGTGCTCGATGTGCGCCTGATCGAACTGCTCGCCGAGGAGCCGCGGATCGGGGTGCTGGAGTGCTCCCGCCGGCTCGGGGTGGCCCGTGGCACCGTGCAGGCCCGGCTGGACAAGTTGGTCGACCGGGGCGTGATCGGTGGATTCGGCCCGGAGATCGCACCGGCCGCGATCGGGTTCGGGGTGACCAGCTTCGTCACCCTGGAGATCAGCCAGCGGCACGGCCACGACCCGGTCACCGCCCACCTCGCCGCGATCCCCGAGGTGCTGGAGGCGCACACCATCACCGGCTCCAGCGACCTGCTCTGCCGGATCGTGGCCCGCTCCAACACCGACCTGCAACGGGTCATCGACCAGATCGTCGCCTCCGCCGGCATCACCCGGGCCTCGACGATCATCGCGCTGGCCGAGCAGATCCCGTACCGCACGCTTCCCCTCGTCCGCAGCGCCCTGCGCGCAGAAGGACGAACACCCTCGTAACACCTCCGGGCGCAGAAAGCGCGGCGACACGGCGGCGCGGGCGTACGGAAGATCCGCGATCGTGGCTACGGTGTGCGGGTGGCGAAGGGGAGCGTGCGCGGCGGGCTGCTGCTCGGCCTCGCCGTGGTCGTCGCGCTCGCCGCGACCGGCGTGTGGAATCCCTTCCCCGGCCTGTGGGAATGGGTGGACCGCAGCGAACCCATCTCCGAGCCCGACGTGGTCTGGCAGCAACGGATCGGCGGCACTCCGCGCAGCGTGACCATCGCCGGCGACGCCGTCGTGGTCGAGCAGCGCACCCGGGTGGAAGCCCGCAGCCTGGCCACCGGCAGCCAGCTCTGGGAGCGCAAGGCGGACTGGTCGGCGGTCGCGGGCGGCGACAAGGACCCGGTCGTCGCCGTGGGCAAGCTCCTGGTCAAGGGGTACGAGCTGCTCGACCCGACGACCGGGGCGACCCGGCGACGCGACGACGACGCGGTGGCCGTCTGGACGTACCGCAACCTGCTGCTCGACGCCCGCTGCACGGACGCCACCGACTGCACCCTGAGCGCCTGGGATCCCCGTGGCACCGCGCCACTCTGGACGGCCTTCCTGCCGGGGGTGCACAGTGGCCTGCTCGCCGACAACCCGGGCCTGCGCGGCACCCGCCGGCTCGCCGCCACCCGGATCGACGACGGGGTCGCCGGGGCGGAACCAGTGCCACCGCTGCTCGGCTTCCCGGTGGACGGCCGGGTTCACGTTGTCGACACCGCCACCGGTCGCGTGTTGCAGAACGTCGAACCCGGGCGCGACGAGCGGCTGTCCGTGGTGGGCGGTCGGATGCTGCGGATCGCCGCCCGTTCCCAGGACGGCGCCTGCTACTTCGCCATCTCGGCCCGGGACCCGGCGACCGGGCAGGAGGCCTGGCAGCGGGCCGGGGTCAACCTGCGGACCGCCGACAGCGCCGGCTGCGTGCAGCGCGAAGACCCGCAGGGTGCGCGGAACGTGCTGATCGGTGTCGGCCCGGACGGCCGCGAGGCGGTCATCGACGGGTACGACGGCCGGCTGCTCTGGGTCGGCGAATCGGGCACCAAGCTGATCGCTGTCGACGACCGCTACGCGGTGTTCCGTGCCGCCGACAAACGTTCGGTGGTCGCCCGTCAGCTCGGCACCGACCGGGTGCTGTGGACGCGGCCCGCCAGCGGCAAGGCCGGTGCCGCGCTGACCCCGTACGCGGCGGTGGTCGCGGACGAGAAGCCGTCCCGGTTGGCCGCGGTGGACCCGCGCAACGGCCGGGAGTTGGCTGTGCTGCGTACCTCGGCGAAGGCCCTCGCGGTCGGGTCGCAGGGCATGATCATCGGCGAGGGGCGCGAGATCGGGTATGTCCGCTTCGGCGCCGGCGGGGGCTCACCCGCCCGCCCGCCCGGCGACGGCGGGACCCCCGGGCCGGGAGGCACCGGCCCCGGCGGGCCGAGCAACGGCGACTGCGGGCCGAAGGGTGAACTCTGCTCCGACCCGGACGGCGGCAAGGACGGCTGAGGGCCTGGTCACCCGCTGGCTGAGCGGGCGGGATGAGAGCGGCGTCCCAGGACCCGCCCGGCGGGTGGGAGTGATCGACCGGTCTGCCCTAGGCTTGCCGCTCATGAGCAGTGCCGCCGCATTCTCGTACGCCCCCCTGCTGCCGACCGGCCCCGACCAGACGGACTTTCGCCTGGTCACCGACGAGGGCGTCGACGTCGTACACGGCCCGGGAGGCCGCCGGTTCCTCACCGTGGAGCCGGCCGCCCTCACCGCGCTGACCGCCGAGGCGATGCACGACATCGCGCACTTCCTCCGGCCCGCGCACCTGGCCCAGCTCCGGGCGATCATCGACGACCCGGCCGCCTCGCCGAACGATCGGTTCGTCGCACTGGACCTGCTGCGCAACGCCAACATCGCCGCCGGCGGGGTGTTGCCGATGTGCCAGGACACCGGCACCGCGATCGTGATGGGCAAGCGCGGCCGGCACGTGCTCACCGACGGCGCGGACGCCGAGGCCATCTCCCGGGGCGTCTACCAGGCGTACACCAAGCTCAACCTGCGGTACTCCCAACTCGCCCCGCTGACCATGTGGGACGAGCGGAACACCGGCAGCAACCTGCCGGCCCAGGTCGACCTGTACGCCGAGGACCCGGACGGTCACCCCGACGCGTACAAGTTCCTGTTCATGGCCAAGGGTGGTGGCTCGGCCAACAAGTCGTACCTCTACCAGGAGACCAAGGCGCTGCTCAATCCGACGCGGATGATGCAGTTCCTGGAGGAGAAGCTGCGGCTGATCGGCACCGCCGCCTGCCCGCCGTACCACCTGGCCATCGTCATCGGCGGCACCTCCGCCGAGTACGCCCTGAAGACCGCGAAGTACGCCAGCGCGAAGTATCTCGACGCGCTGCCCACCTCCGGCTCGATGAGCGCGCACGGCTTCCGAGACCTGGAGTTGGAGGCCGAGGTGCTGGAGCTGACCCGCAACTTCGGCATCGGGGCGCAGTTCGGCGGCCGGTACTTCTGCCACGACGTACGGGTGGTCCGGCTGCCCCGGCACGGCGCGTCCTGCCCGGTGGCGATCGCCGTCTCCTGTTCGGCCGACCGGCAGGCGGTCGCCAAGATCACCCCGTCGGGTGTGTGGCTGGAGCGACTGGAAACCGACCCGGCGCGCTTCCTTCCCGACGTCACCGACGATGCGCTCGACGCCGAGCTGGCGGTCCGGGTCGACCTGAACCGGCCGATGGACGAGATCCGCGCCGACCTGTCCAAGTACCCGGTGAAGACCCGGCTGTCGCTGTCCGGCCCGCTCGTGGTGGCCCGGGACATCGCGCACGCGAAGATCGCCGAGCGGCTGGATGCCGGTGAGCCGATGCCGCAGTACCTGCGCGACCACGCGGTCTACTACGCCGGCCCGGCGAAGACCCCCGAGGGCTACGCCTCCGGCTCCTTCGGCCCGACCACCGCCGGCCGGATGGACGCCTACGTGGAGAAGTTCCAGGCCGCGGGAGGCTCGCAGGTGATGCTCGCCAAGGGCAACCGGTCCGGTCAGGTGACCCGCTCCTGCCAGCGGCACGGCGGCTTCTACCTCGGCTCGATCGGTGGCCCCGCGGCCCGCCTCGCCCAGGACTGCATCAAGCACGTCGAGGTGCTCGAATACGCCGAGCTGGGCATGGAGGCGGTCTGGAAGATCGAGGTGGAGGACTTCCCCGCCTTCATCGTTGTCGATGACAAGGGCAACGACTTCTTCGCCGAGGTCACCAAGCCGGTGCTCACCGTCGGCCGCCGCTGACCCGACCGGCATGGAGAGGGGCGCCGAGCGAATCCGCTCGACGCCCCTCCTGTCGTCCGTGCTGAACCGACATCGGTACGCCCGCCCCTGCTGGGGGGTATGGAACGGGCGCACCGCCCCCGTCGGATGCCGTCACCGACAACGCTCAATGAGTGTCCGATGGATCGCTGCCGATCCGCTCTCACATCGCTATCGCCTGACTGCGCCGATCTGTCACCGCCGGACTACGCTGCTGAAAGTCGGGCCAGTGGGGCGGGGGAGCAGATGCGGTTCGGGATCCTGGGGCCTCTGCGGGTCGGCGGTGGCGAGGCCACCGTGACCGCTGGTCGAGACCGGATCGTGCTCGCGATGTTGCTGTTGCGGGCCGGCCGGCTCGTGCCGGTGGAAGAGTTGGTAGACGCGGTGTGGGAGGAACGTCCTCCGGCCACTGCGCGGGCTCAGTTGCAGACCTGTGTGTCGCGGTTGCGTCGCCGGTTCGCCGAGCTTGGGTTGGCACCGGAGGCCATCGTCACCGATCCGGTGGGGTATGGCGTCCGTACCGGGCCGGACGACCTGGACGTTGAGGTTTTCGTCCGGGGTGTGGAGGCGGCTCGTGCCGCGGTCGAGGCCGGTCGGTTGGATGATGCGCGGGCGGCATACCGCGGCGCTCTGGCGCTTTGGCGGGGGTCGGCGCTCGGTGGTATCCCGAGTCGGAGCATCCGCCGGCGCGCGCAGGCACTTGATGAGCAGCGCCTGACCGTGTTGGAGGAGTGCGTTGACGTCGAGTTGCGTCTCGGCCGAGGTGCCGAGCTGATCGACGAACTCGCCGAGAGCAGCGATCAGCATCCGCTGCGCGAGCGACTGCGCGGTCAGCTGATGCTTGCCCTGTGCGCGGTCGGTCGGCAGGCCGACGCGCTCGCGGTGTATCGGGAGGGTCGGCGGTTCTACGCCGACGAGTTGGGCATCGAGCCGGGCGCCGAGCTGCAGAAGCTGCATCAGCGCGTACTCGCCGGCGATCTTGTCCTGGCCGGTCGGGCGTCGTCGCCGATCCACCCGGTCCGCTCGTTGCCACGCGCGATCGGCGACTTCACCGGTCGGCAGCAGACGCTGGCGCGTCTGGTGAAGGACGTGGAGGCCGGCGCGCGAATCCAACTCATCGACGGAATGGCCGGCAGCGGTAAGACCACGCTCGCGGTGCACGTCGCCACCGCCCTGGCCAACGACTACCCGGACGCCCAGCTCTACATCGACCTGCACGGGCACAGTGAGCGCACTCCGCTGACACCGGCCGCGGCGGTGGCCACGCTGCTGCGGCACCTCGGTCTGCCCGCCGAACGGGTGCCGACGAACCAGGACGACCGGCTGGCGCTCTGGCGCACCGAGCTGGCCGGCCGACGGGCCCTGCTGGTGCTGGACAACGCGGCCACCGCCGACCAGGTGACACCCCTGCTGCCCAACGGCTCGCACTGCCTGGTCCTGATCACCAGCCGCCGCCGGTTGGTCGGGGTGGACGAGGGTCGACCGTCGTCACTGCCGGTGTTCGACCCGGACGAGGCGATCGAGCTGCTCGGCCACGTTGTCGGCGTCGACCGGGTGGCGGCCGAGCCGGAGGCGGCCAGTGAGGTCGTCCGCCGTTGCGGCCACCTGCCACTCGCCATCCGGCTGGCCGGTGCCCGACTGGCACACCGGCCCCGCTGGCGCATCGCCGACCTGGCCGAGCGGCTGACGAGCCGACCCGATCCGTTGGCCGAGTTCGAAGCGGGCGACCGGTCCGTCGGTCGGGCCTTCGCCCTGTCGTACGCCCAGGTGTCGCCGGCGGCGCAGCGTGCGTTTCGGCTGCTCGGCCTGCACCCGGGGGTACGGTTCGACAACTCGGTCGCCGCCGCCCTGGCCGAGCTGCCCCTGCCCGACGCCCAGGACCTGCTGGACGCCCTTGTCGACGCGAACCTGGTGGAGGAGGCCGAGCCGGGTCGGTACCGGCTGCACGACCTGGTCCGGGAGTACGCGCGGACCCTGGTGTCCGAGCCGGAGCGGGCAGTCGAGCGGCGGCAGGGCATCGAACGTCTGCTCGATCATCACCTGCACGTCGCCACGGCGATCGCGCGTACGAGGGAGCTCTCCTCAGCCCACTCGCTGATCGTGTTTGCCCCGCCGATCCGCGCTGACCTGGTCACGCTCGTCGCCCAGCAGGGCAGCGCCTGGCTCGACGAGAACCTGGCGGTGTGGACCGCCCTGGTCCGGTTGGCGGAGACCGAGGGGTTCCTCCGTTACTGCTGGCAGTTGGCGAGGGCCTGCTGGTACGCCCAGTTCGAGAGTGGTCGCCTGGATGAGCTGATCGAGACACACACCATCGGCCTGCGCGCCGCCGAGGAGTTGGCCGACGACAGAGCGGTGGCGACGGTGCTCAACTATCTGGCCTCGGCCCACTTCCGGCTGGGCAGGTTTCCCGAGTCGTTCCAGCTGATGGAGAGGTCGCTCGATATCTTCCGCCGCCTCGGGCTGCGCAGCGAGATCCGAAACATGCTGGCCAATCTGGCCGCCGCGTACTCGGCGAACTCCGACTTCCCGCAGGCCCGCGAGCGTTACGACGAGGCCGTTGCGCTGGCGAGGCGGATGAGCGACAGCAAGGCGTTGGCGAACGTGCTCAACAACCTGTCGGTCACCCTGCTCATGTGGGGGCGGCACGACGAGGCGCTGCGCACCGCTCGACGGCACCTGGGCATGGCTCGCGAGGTCGGCGACCCGCGTCGGATCGGCAACGCCCTCGGGCACCTGGGCATGATCCGCCATCGGATGGGGGATCTGGTCCCGGCTCGGCGGTTGTTGCGACTGGCCCTTCGCTTCAAGCGGCAGAACGGCACCAGGTTTGGTGAGGGCGAGGTGTTGAACGAGATCGGGATGATGGAACGGGAGGCTGGGCGCCCGGAGCTGGCCGCCGACCTGCACCGTACGGCGCTCGTCGCGATGACCGAGGTGGGGGACCTCGTCGCCCAGTGCGGCACGCGCAATCTGCTGGCCCGCGCCATCCTGGACCAGGGGGACTCGACCAGCGCGCTCGACCTGCATCGTCGGGTGCTCGCCGATGCCACCGGGCTGGGGGCCCGATACGAGCAGGGCCGGGCGCTGGAGGGCATCGCCCGCTGCCTGCTTCCGACCGACCCGGCGGCGGCGCGTGCACACCTGAACCGGGCGCTGTTCCTGTTTCGGCAGGTCGAGTCGCCGGACCAGCACGAGGTGGCACGCCTGCTCGCCGAGTTGGGCTGACGGATCATCTGCGAGTCGGCCACGGGCGCGGCAGGATGGTACGTGTGACGACTCCAGAGGCGACCGGTTACCGGATCGAACGCGACTCGATGGGCGAGGTGGAGGTGCCCGCCGAGGCGCTGTGGCGGGCACAGACCCAGCGTGCGGTGCAGAATTTCCCGATCTCCGGCCGGGGCATCGAACCGGCCCAGATCAAGGCCCTCGCCCAGATCAAGGGCGCGGCGGCCGAGGTCAACGGTGAGTTGGGCGTGATCGAGGCCAACGTGGCCGCGGCCATCGCCGCCGCCGCGGCGCACGTGGCCGACGGTGGCTACGACGACCAGTTCCCGGTGGATGTGTTCCAGACCGGTTCGGGCACCTCGTCGAACATGAACGCCAACGAGGTGATCGCCACCCTGGCAAGCCGGGAACTCGGCTCACCGGTGCACCCGAACGACCACGTCAACGCCTCCCAGTCCAGCAACGACGTCTTCCCGTCCTCGATCCACCTGGCCGCCACCCAGTTCATCGTGGAGGACCTGCTGCCGTCGCTGGGCCACCTGGCGGCAGCGCTGGAGGCCAAGGCGGCGGAGTTCGAGACGGTGGTCAAGGCCGGACGCACCCACCTGATGGACGCCACTCCAGTCACAGTGGGCCAGGAGTTCGGTGGGTACGCCGCCCAGGTTCGCTACGGCATGGACCGGCTGGAAGGCGCGTTGCCCCGGCTGGCCGAGTTGCCACTGGGTGGCACCGCCGTCGGCACCGGGATCAACACTCCGCTCGGCTTCGCCGCTGCCGTGATCGGCAAGCTACGCGAGTCGACGGGGTTGCCACTGTCCGAGGCGCGCAACCACTTCGAGGCGCAGGGTGCCCGGGACGCCCTGGTGGAGACGTCGGGGCAGCTGCGTACCGTGGCGGTCGGCCTCTACAAGATCGCCAACGACATCCGGTGGATGGGTTCCGGTCCGCGCGCCGGCCTCCGCGAACTGCGTATCCCCGACCTCCAGCCCGGCTCGTCGATCATGCCCGGCAAGGTCAATCCGGTGGTTGCCGAGGCGATGCGGCAGGTGTGCGCACAGGTGATCGGCAACGACGCGACGGTCGGCTTCGCTGGCTCCCAGGGCGACTTCGAGCTGAACGTGATGCTCCCCGTGATGGGCCGCAACCTCCTGGAGTCGATCCGGCTGCTCTCCGCGACGAGCCGGTTGTTCGCCGACCGGCTGGTGGTCGGCCTGGTCGCGGACGCCGAGGTCTGCCTGGCGTACGCCGAAGGCTCACCGTCGATCGTCACCCCACTCAACCGTTACCTGGGGTACGACGAGGCCGCCTCGATCGCCAAGGAGGCGCTGGCCAAGCAGACCTCCATCCGTGAGGTGGTGATCTCTCGTGGCCACGTCGATTCCGGCAAGCTCACCGAGACCCAGCTCGACGAGACGCTGGATCTGCTTCGGATGACCCACCCCTGACCCGGGGTGCCGCTCAGCGGACCCGGGGTGCCGCTCAGTGCGGGCCGGCGCGTGGGGTCGCCCAGCCGAGGAGTCAGGACGAGCTGGCCAAGGCGGTCAACTACTCGGCGTCGATGGTCAGCGCCGTCGAGCTGGGCCAGCAACCGCCCACCGCCAAGTACCTGAAACTCGTCGACCGAGCCCTGGACACCGGCGGTGGTGCGCGACCAGACGCTGCACCTGGCCAGCATCGCCACAGGGCACCCGCGAGTCCGGCTGCACGTCGTGCCGCGATCCGCCGAGGAGTACCCAGGGCTCGGCGGACCGTTCGCGTTCGCTGCCTTACCCGACGGCACGGAAGTGGCCTACCTGGACAGCCAGGTTCGGGGCCAGGAGCTGGACCAGCCGCAGGATCTGTTGCGGTTACAGCGGATCCGGGAGGCTACCTTGGGGGAAGCCCTGCCTCCGCAGGCTTCCATCGAGCTGATGAACGAGGTGGCCGAATCATGGAGCTGATCGGCGCTGAGTGGCGCAAGAGCAGCCGCAGCAACCAGGACGGGAACTCGTCGAGGTGGCGACGACTCTCGGGGACGTGGTCGGGGTGCGCGACAGCAAGGACTCGGACGGGCCCGTGCTCGTCGTCGACGCGTACTCCTGGCGGCTCTTCGTGGTCGCGCCCCCGCGCTGACGCGATCGCCTTGCCCGCGACGGTGGACGCGGGGTTTCTGCCCGCAACTTCACCGAAGTTGCTGCCTCGTCGCGGCCTGAGGCAGCAACTTCGGTGAAGTTGCGCAGATCTTGGGCGCGGGCGGCGCGGGGGGCGCGGGGGGATGATCCCGTTATGAGTGACCTGCCGTGGACCGGGCGGTTGCGGTTGCGGCGGCTGACCATGGCCGACGTGGACGCGCTTGTCGAGCTGGACAGCGATCCCGAGGTGATGCGGTTCCTGACCGGTGGCGTCGCCACCCCGCGCGCCACGGTCCGGGACGAGCAGTTGCCGAGGCTCCTCGGCCAGTACGAGCGGCATCCCGGGCTGGGCCGCTGGGCGGCGCTCGACCGGGAGACCGGCGACTTCCTGGGTTGGTTCGCGCTCGACCCGTCGGTGGATGGCGCCGAGGCCGAGTTGGGCTACCGGCTGCGCCGCTCGACGTGGGGGCGGGGGCTGGCCACCGAGGGTTCGCGGGCGTTGGTCCGGTACGCCTTCGACACGGTTGGGGTGCGTCGGGTCTGGGCCGAGACGATGGCGGTCAACGAGCGCTCGCGGCGGGTGCTGGCCAAGGCGGGTCTGCGCTGTGTGCGGACCTTCCACCTCCAGTGGGACGACCCGATTCCGGGGACCGAGCAGGGCGAGGTGGAGTACGAGTTGCGGGCCGAGGAGTGGACAGCCGCTGCTCAGGAGCGGCCGGCGGCTCGGCGGGCGCGGTAGGCCGTCACCGCGGCGCGGTTGCCGCAGCCGGCCTCGCAGAACCGCCGCGACCGGTTGCGGGACAGGTCGACGACCACGTTGTCGCAGTCCGGGTACTCGCAGATCCGCAGTCGGCTCAACTCGCCCATCCGGACCAGGTCGGCGGTCGCCATCGCCGCCTCCACCGCCATCCGGGTGGCCAGCGGCGCGTCGCGGGGCACGGCGTGCAGGTGGTACGGCTCGTCGTCGTGCTCGATGAGCTGCGGCAGTGCCCGGTGTTCAAGCAGTAGGCCGTTGACGATGGCGACGACCTCGGGCGGCTCGGCGTACCAGATGCGGCGCAGCGGGGGCCGCAACTGCTGGACGGCGTGTAGCTCCGCGTCGGTGTGCTCATGCCGCCCGCTGTAGGAGTAGCGGACGAAGAACGCGTCCAGCGCGGCAACGTCGGGCAGCAGTTCGCCGTCCCGACCTGCCGTGTTGACAAGTGCGGCGGCAGCGATCAGGGAACACTCGGTGTCATGAGCAAATAGCATCTTGACTCCTGTCATGGCTTCCGCCTAGCGTCATCAGCACAAGGATAGTTTGCTCATGACACGGTGCCGACCCGAGGAGCGCGACATGCACTCACGACCTGCCGCCGGCGTCGCGTTGGCGTTGCTCTCCGCAGTCACCTTCGCCACCTCCGGCACCTTCGCGCGATCACTCATCGAGGCCGGCTGGTCCGCCGAGTCGGCAGTGATCGCCCGGGTCGGCATCGCCGCCCTGGTGCTGGCGATCCCCGCCCTGCTGTCGCTGCGGGGCAAATGGGCCGTGCTGCGGAGCAATGCCACGGCCATCGGGCTGTTCGGGCTCCTCGGGGTGGCGCTGGCCCAGGTCTGCTTCTTCAACGCCGTGCGCTACCTGCCGGTCGGTGTCGCGCTGCTGCTCGAATACCTGGGCATCATCCTCGTCGTGGGGTGGATGTGGCTGCGGCATGGGCAGCGACCCCAGCGGCTCACCGTGGCCGGGTCGGTAGCCGCCCTGGCCGGGCTGGCCTTCGTGCTCGACCTCGCCGGCACCGCCGACTTCCACCCGGTAGGTGTGCTCTGGGGTCTGGGCGCGGCATTCGGCCTGGCCGGGTACTTCGTGCTCGCCGGGCGGGTCGACCCCCGGCTGCCCTCGGTCGCCCTGGCCAGCGGCGGAATGGCCGTCGGTGCCATCGTGCTGCTCCTCATCGGGCTGACCGGTCTGCTGCCGCTGCACGCCACCTTCGGCGAGGTCACCTTCGCCGGGCAGCCCACCAGTTGGCTGCTGCCCATCGCCGGGCTCTCGCTGGTGGCCGCCGTCATCGCCTACCTGGCCGGTATCGCGGGCACCCGGATCCTCGGCCCTCGGCTGTCGTCGTTCGTCGGGCTGACCGAGGTGCTCTTCGCGGTGCTGATCGCCTGGCTGTTCCTGGACGAGTTGCCCACGGGTTGGCAGCTCCTCGGCGGCGCGTTGATCGTCGCCGGGGTCGCGCTGGTCCGACTCGACGAGCTGCGCGGATCGTCGTCGACGGCCACGTCGGTCCCGCCCGAGCCCGTGCTGGCGCTCGACAATCGATGAGACAGTGGGCGTCGTGCTGACCGCTGTGGTGTTCGACGCCGACGAAACGCTGCTGGACCTGCGTCCGGCAGTGACCGGCGGGCTGGTGGCCGTTGTCGACGAGATGCGGCGACGCACTCCGGACGCGGCGGAGGTGACGCTCGCCGAGCTGGAGTCGGACTGGGGCGCGGTCTTCGACGAACTGAGGGCCGCCCCGGTGGTGGAGATCCGGCGCGCCGCGTTGGCCCGGTCGCTGACCCGCGCCGGGCTGGTCGACCACCTGGACGAGATCGCGGCCCTCTTCTTCGCCCGCCGGTTCGCCCTCACCCAACCGTTCCCGGACGCGGCGCCCGCCCTGGACGCGCTGCGCGCCCGGTACACGCTGGGCTTCGCCACCAACGGCAACAGCCGCGCCGAACGGTGCGGGCTCGCCGGCGAGTTCGCCTTCGAGGTGTACGCGCACGAGAACGGCCTGCCCAAGAAACCGGCCCCGGAGTTTTTTGCTGCGGTGGTCGCGGCGGCGGGAGTGCCGGCCGGCGAGATCGTGTACGTCGGTGACTCGTGGGAGCACGACGTGGTGGCACCCCGCCGGGTTGGCCTGCGGTCGGTGTGGTTGAACCGAGCCGGCCTGCCTCGCCCGCTCGGGTTCGTGCCCGATGCCGAGGTGTCCACCTTGTCGGACCTGCCATCGGTGTTGTCGAACCTGCCATCGGTGTCGTCCGGCGTTCCGGCGGTGTCGTCCGAGCGGTGATCGCTGCTCGCCGATGCGCTGGTGGTAGGCGTCGACCTGGGCGGTACGTACGTCGCCGCGCTGGCATGAAGCGGTGGGCTCCGCGCCACATCGGGCGGATGAAGGAGAGATTCACCGCCATAACGGTCGTTCAGCTGGCGTAAACGTGTCGGGTGTTGTGTGATGGCTGCCACGTCCCTCAACGAGAGGATCCGATGTGGTGAGCACGCGCTTCACCGCCGGTGCCGTCGCGACCGCGGCAGTGCTGGCACTTACGGCAGCGGGGCTGGGTGTACCTGCCAGTGCCGCGCCAAGCAACTCCCGCACCTTCACCGTCGTGGCCGAGGACGGCGTCGCCGCCGACACGGCGGTCGCCGCGATCCGGGCAGCCGGCGGCACTGTGGTGTCCCGGTCCGATGAGGTCGGCATGTACCAGGTCACCAGTGACCGGGCCGACTTCGCGGCCAGGGCGACCGCTGCTCCGACTCTGATCGGCGCCGCCGAACAGAAGGCCATCGGCCGCAAGCCGAAACTGGACCGGGTCGAGCAGGAGTACCTGACGGCCGCTGCCGGTCGTGCCGCCGCTGGCGCCGCCGCTCGCAAGGGTGCCAAGCTCGACCCGCTCGACGACAAGCTCTGGGGTCTGGAGATGCTCCGGGCCGACAAGGCTCGCAAGATCGAGCCGGGCGACCGTCGCGTGACCGTCGGCGTGCTCGACACCGGCGTCGACGCCAGCAACCCGGACATCGCGCCGAACTTCAACTGGTCGCTGTCGCGCAACTTCGCGCCGGACCTGACCGACGTGGACGGCCCCTGTGAGGTGCCGAGCTGCCTCGACCCGGTCGGCACCGACGACGGCGGGCACGGAACCCACGTGGCCGGCACCATCGGCGCCGCGGCCAACGGCTTCGGCCTCTCCGGTGTCGCCCCGAACGTCTCGCTTGTCGAACTCAAGGGTGGCCAGGACTCCGGCTACTTCTTCCTCGAGCCGGTGGTCAACGCCCTGGTCCACGCCGGCCGATCCGGGATCGACGTGGTCAACATGTCGTTCTACGTCGACCCGTGGCTCTACAACTGCACCGCCAACCCCGCCGACTCGCCCGAGGACCAGGCCGAGCAGCGCGCCATCATCAAGGCGATGAAGCGGGCGCTGACCTTCGCCCACAACAAGGGCGTCACCCTGGTCGCCGCGCTCGGCAACGAGAACGACGACCTGGGCTCGCCGCGCACTGACGTCACGAGCCCGGACTACGGCGCCGACCCGTACCCGCGGCCGGTCGACAACGAGAGCTGCTGGAACCTGCCCACCGAGGGCCCGAACGTGATCGGTGTGTCGTCGGTCGGCCCGTCCGGCAAGAAGTCGGACTTCTCCAACTACGGCACCGAGCAGATCTCGATCGCCGCACCCGGCGGTTGGTTCCGGGACGGCTTCGGCACCGACACGTTCCGCACCGACGCCAACATGATCCTCTCCTCGTACCCGAAGCACGTGCTCCAAGAGGAGGGCTCGGTGGACGCCGACGGCAACATCGTCGCCGGCTTCGAGGAGTCGGTGTTCAAGCAGTGCAAGGCCAACGGTGAGTGCGGCTACTACACCTACCTCCAGGGCACCTCGATGGCGTCTCCGCACGCCGCCGGCGTCGCCGCGCTGATCGTCAGCCGGTACGGCAAGACGCAGGGTCGGACCGGCTTCGGGATGTCGCCGGACCTGGTCGAGCAGCACCTCTACCGCACGGCAGCCGAGCACGCCTGCCCGGAGCCGCGGTTGCAGCAGTACCGCAACGAGGGCCGGGACGAGACGTACGACGCCTACTGCGCCGGTGGAGTCAACTTCAACGGCTTCTACGGCTACGGGATCGTCGACGCCTACGCGGCGGTGAAGACTCCGCTCAAGCCGGACGCCCGCCCGTAAGGCATTCCGCACTGAGCCGGTCCCGGGGGCCCGGTCGACGATTCCGTCGGCCGGGCCCCGCGGTCGTTCCGGGCACTGCCGCTCGCAACGGCTTCCGGCGGCTTGGGTTGCGGCTTGTTCGACTCGGGCTCCTTGAAGTCGGGGTGTCAGCGAGGCGGGAAGGCGCGGTTTCCAGGAACGCGAGTTGATCCTGATCAAGCGGGCGATCATTTCCGCCATCCGCGGCTGACCAGTGCGTTACGCACCTCGCGGAGCACCGCCGGGAACTCGCCGTGCAGGCGTCGACTCGTCACGTGCAGGACCAGCCAACCCGCTCCGACCAGCAAGTTCCGCCGGTGGCGATCGCGGTGCAGCTGCTCTGCGTCGGAGTGCCACTGCCCGTCGTACTCGACCGCCACCCGAAACTCCGGCCAGGCCAGGTCGGGGTGCAGGACAACGCCGTTGGGTAGGCGTACCGGATATTGAACGGCGGGGCGTGGCAGCCCACCCAGGACCAACCGCACGCGTAGGTGCGACTCCGGCGAAGACTCAGCCCCGGCGTCGGCCAGGTCGAACACCCACTGGGCTCGTCGGCCACCGGGCCGATCGGCATTGCCGGCAGCCATCGCGGCGAGCATGTCGCGATCGGTCAGCCCTTGCCCGAGTAACGAGTCGACGATGGCAACTGCTCGGACCGGGTCGAGCCAGACGGCGGTTTCCCAGGCTGCGCGCCCCGGGTCGGATCGCGGAATCGAACTGCTCCGACCCCGGTTGGGCCTGGGCCCGCTGGCCGTTACTCGCCCGTCGCCCGATCTGGCGGCTGCCATGCCGCCAGCTCTGACAAAATCCGCAGCCGGCCGGGGAGATCGTCGTGTGGGGCGCGGTGACGATCCGACGGCCGGTGGTCGTGCTGCTACGTCACGTGGGCGTCCGGCCGGACGACCTGGTCGGCTTGTGTCTGGTGGACGCCGTAGGGCTGGTGGACGCCGGGCTGGCTCGGGCGTCTCGGCGGTCAGGAGCGGGGTGATGGTGTTGACGTGGACGCGGAGACCGCGTTGGGGGCCGATCCGCAGGGGTCGGGGCACGAGGACGTGGACGTCGTCGGTGAAGCCGGCCGCGTGTTCGACACCGTGCAGGTAGGCGGCCGACGGGCCTCCGACCACCACCTCGGACGGTAGTCGGAGGAGGGCGGCGCGACAGGCGAGGGCGTGGTCCCGATCCAGCCGCGCGTCGGCGTAGATGTCGTGGCGCAGCCGCACCCAGGCGGTGCTGCGCAGTTGATGCACGGTGAGTAGGCCATCCCGGACAGCGTCGGAGCCGCGGAAGACCTGCCATGTCAGGGCATCGGGACGGTACGGACGTGGTGGCATGCCGAGCAGCCTGCCGACCACCCGGTGGCCGCCGAAACCCCTGTGGACAACCCGTCCTGCGCGCGCCGCCATCCCTGTGGACGACCACGAATCCGCCTGCCGATCGTGGTATGGCGCGGCCCGCATTGGTCGGCTCGATCACGCCTGCGAGTTGGTGAAGTCGCTGCCGCTGCCCGCAGGGGTGGGCCGGGGTCAGCTGAGGGCGATGGTGATGGCTGTGGCGGCGGCCCGCACCTGGGGGCCGATCGAGTCGACGTCCAGCGGGGCGAGCGCTACCACGCCGACGCTGGCCTCCAAGCCGGGCACGCCGAGCACTGGCGCGGCCACCCCGTACGCCCCGGCCTGCAACTCCCCGCTGCTGCTCACCGGCGTCGCCTCCCCGGCTCGACCGGCCAGGATGGCCCGGCCCGCCGCCCCCCGGTCCAGTGGGTGCCGTGCCCCGGCCCGGTACGCGACGTGGAACGACGTCCAGCTCGGCTCGACCACGGCCAGGGCCACGCCCTCGCCACCCTCGACGACGGTCAGATGTGCTGTCGCGCCGGCCTGCTCGGCGAGGCGGCGTAGCGCGGGCAGGGCACCCTCGGCGAGCAACGGCTGGGCGCGGCGGGCCAGGTGCAGCAATCCGGCGCCGAGGCGCAGCCGGCCGTCGCCGTCGCGGCGCAGCATGCCGTGCCCGGTCAGTGGACCCACCAGCCGGTAGACGGCGGCCCGGCCGATGCCGAGTCGGTTGGCGGCCTCGGTGACGGTCAGGCCACCCGAGGCATCGGCAACCAGGTGCAGCAGCCGCAGACCCCGATCGAGCGTCTGTGACGTCTCCCCAGCCCGTCCCGCGACGGGATCGGCCTGCCCGGCAACCGCGTCGACCTGCCCGACAACGCCGGCCCGCCCCACAAGCGCGTCGACGGGCACGGCGGCCCCGGCCTGCCCGGCCGCCCCGGCCTGTCCAGGGACAGCGTCGGTGGGGGCGCCGGGGTGGGCTGGAGTCTCACCGGAGCGTGCTGTCGCGTCCACGCCTGGCAGCGTACGACCCGGCACCGGCAGATCCAGACAGGCACGGACAGCTACCCTTGTACGGTGACGCTACGCCTGTATGACACTGCCACCCGATCGGTGCGGGACTTCGTCCCGCGGGAAGCCGGCAAGGTGGGGGTCTACCTGTGTGGTCTCACTCTCCAGGCCCCGCCGCACATCGGTCACCTTCGCTCCGGCGTCAACTATGACGTGCTGCGCCGTTGGCTGCTGGCGGCCGGCTACGAAGTCACCTTCATCCGCAACCTGACCGACATCGACGACAAGCTCCTGGTCAAGGCGGGCGAGCAGGGCCGGCCGTTCTGGTCGATCGCGTACGCGAACGAGTTGCTCCTCGCCGAGTCGTACCGGGCGTTGAACGTGCTGCCGCCCACCTACGAGCCCCGCGCCACCGGGCACATCCCGGAGATGCACGAGCTGATCACGAAGTTGATCGCCGACGGGCACGCCTACCCGGCGACTGACGGCTCCGGCGACGTCTACTTCGATGTGGCGTCGTGGCCGGCGTACGGGTCGCTGTCGGGTCAGTCTCCGGACGCGATGCAGTCCGCCGGAGACGCCCCGGACCGGGGCAAGCGGGACCCGCGCGACTTCGCGCTCTGGAAGGGTGCCAAACCGGACGAGCCGGCGGACGCCTACTGGCCGTCGCCGTGGGGGCTGGGCCGCCCGGGTTGGCACATCGAGTGCTCGGCGATGTGCTGGCGGTATCTCGGCCCGGAGTTCGACATCCACGGCGGCGGGCTGGACCTGACGTTCCCGCACCACGAGAACGAGATCGCCCAGTCCAAGGCCGCCGGTCTGCCGTTCGCCCGCTACTGGGTGCACCACGGGCTGCTCAGCATCGGCGGGGCCAAGATGGGCAAGTCCGCCGGCAACGCGCTCAACCTGGCGTACGTGGACTCGCTCGGGGTCCGGCCGGTCGAGCTGCGCTACTACTACGCCGCCGCGCACTACCGCTCGGTGATCGACTACTCGGAGGACTCGCTCCGCGACGCGGCGACCACGTACCGTCGGATCGAGGGTTTCGTGCAGCGGGCGGCCGAGCGGGTCGGCGCCGAGCAGCCCGGTGAGCTGCCCAGCGGCTTCGTCGCGGCGATGGACGACGATCTCAACACGTCCGCCGCGCTGGCCGTGTTACAACAGCACATTCGGGACGGCAACACCGCGCTGAGCGTCGGCGACGATGTGACCGTCCGCACCACCCTGGCCGCGGTACGGGCGATGCTGGATATCCTCGGGATCGACCCCCTCAACCCGGCCTGGACCGGCGGTGGCCGCACGGATGATCTACGTGCCGTGGTGGACTCCCTGATCGCGTTGGCCCTGGAGCAGCGCGCGCAGGCCCGGGGCCGCAAGGACTGGGCTGCCGCCGACGCGGTACGTGACCAGCTCAAGCTGGCCGGTGTGGTGGTCGAGGACACCCCCCAGGGCCCCCGTTGGACTATTGGAGAGCAGGACTGATGGCCGGCAACTCGCAGCGCCGTGGCCGGCGACTGACGTCGAAGGCAGGCGCCCCCAAGGGCACCGGCGGCAAGAACAAGGACTCGCTGACCGGGCGGGGGCGCACCCTGCCCGCCGACGAGCGGCCGTGGCACAAGGGCTACTCGGGCACCGAGAAGCTGCCCCAGCGCACCGCCTGGAAGCAGGACAAGGAGCGCCGCGCGGCATCCGAGGAGGGGCGCGCCCCGAAGATCGGTCAGCCGGGCAGCAAGGACACGACCTGGGGCAGGGGCGGCGGTCGGGGCGTACCGGTGGGTCGGGGTGCTTCCGGCGGCGGCGGCCGGGGCGGCAAGCCCACCGGGCGGTCCGGTCCTCGGGTCGCGCCGGGGCGCAAGTCCAACCCGAGCAAGGACACGCCGGAGCTGCTGGTCGGGCGCAACCCGGTGCTGGAGGCGCTGCGCGCCAACGTGCCGGCGACGGCGCTCTACGTCGCCCAGGGCATCGACATGGACGACCGGATCAACGAGATCATCCGGACCGCCGCCGACCGGGGCATCGCCAACCTGGAGATCAGCCGGGCCGAACTGGACCGGATGACCGGCGGGGTGCTGCACCAGGGCGTCGGGTTGCAGGTGCCGCCCTTCGCGTACCAGCCGTTCGAGGACCTGGTCGCCGCCGCCCTGGAGCAGCAGGCTCCGCTCCTGGTCGCGCTGGACGGTGTCACCGACCCGCGCAACCTGGGTGCCGTGATCCGGTCGGCTGCCGCGTTCGGCGCGCAGGGTGTCTTCGTACCCGAGCGGCGGGCTGCCGGGATCACCGCGACCGCCTGGCGGACCAGCGCCGGCGCGGCCGCGCGGGTGCCCGTGGCGCAGGTTACCAACCTGACCCGGTCGCTGAAGGCGTGCCGGGACGCCGGCTTCATGGTGGTCGGCCTGGACGCCGACGGCGACACCGACCTGTACGACCTGGAGGCCGCTGTCGGCCCGCTGGTGGTCGTTGTCGGTTCCGAGGGGCGTGGGCTGTCCCGGCTGGTCGGGGAGACCTGCGACCTGACCGTCAGCATCCCGATGATCTCCGAGGTGGAGTCGCTCAACGCCAGTGTGGCCGCCGCGGTCACCCTGGCCGAGGTCGCCCGCCGCCGCTCGGTCGAGCTGTAACGACGTGAGACGAGGCCCCCTCCCGCCCGCTGCGGGAGGGGGCCTCGTCGTCAGATCTGGTGGGTCCAGGCGACGAAGAACAGCGCACCGGCCAGCGCCATCAGCACTGTGGTCGGGATCAACCAGAGGGGGCTCCGCTCCCCGTCGAGACGTCGGGTCAGCCGCTGGTGCACGGCGGCGATACCGATCAGCGCGGCCAGCCCGGCGGCGGCCATCGGTAGGCCGACGAGGAAGTGCGCCAGCCACGCGCCGGCCCGGCTCGGACCGCCCCAGGAGTTGTCGTACGGGCCAGGGTCGACGATGCCGTACAGCACGCCGCGCAGCACCATCAGCAGTTCGACGCCGAGCGGCAGCAGGGCCACCACGCCGAGGAGCAGACTGAACAGCGCGTGGCCGAGCACCGCGACCGGGCCGGGTCGCCGGCCGGGCGCGGGCGTCGGGGGCGCTCCGAGCAGTCCGGTACGCAGCGTCCGCCACCGCGCCACGGCGGCGTCGGCCCCACCCCACGGGGTGGTCACCAGTGTGAGCAGGGCGACCGGCACCAGCGTCGCGCAGTAGGCGAGGCTGCGGCCGGCCAGGCGGACCAGCCAGTACGGCCGGGAACGGTTGATCGGGTGAGCGGTGGCGGACACGGCGTCTCCTCGGGTTGGGCGTGCCGCGACGCTATGGGCGCGGCCCGCCCTGCCGAGTCACCCCAGAGAGCCACATCCGCGCTGGCTCCGCAGGGTGAAAAGCCGCCACCGGTACGACGACAGGGGCGGCCCGCCGAAGCGGACCGCCCCTGCCGGGTGGGCGTTACGTCAGATCCGGCTGCCGGTGGCGGCGTGGAAGACGTGGTTGCGACCGGTACGCGGCTTGACGAACACGGTGTCACCCATGTTCGGCATGGTGCGCCGGTCGGTGCGGACGACGAAGCGCTCCGAGCTGCCACCCAGGGCGGCGTGGCCGTAGACGTTGGCGTCCGAGCCGAGGTCCTCGACGAGCTCGACGACGACCGGCATGCCGCCCTCGGTCGGGCTGACCAGGTCGCAGTCCTCCGGACGGAAGCCCACTGTCACCTTGCCGTTGCCACCCTCGGCGCGGGCCGCCGCGACCTGCTCCCGGGTCAGCGGGATGTGCAGCTCGGCGAACTCGGCGCCCTGCTCGTTCAGCGGAACGGTCTTGATGTTCATGGCCGGGGAGCCCATGAAACCGGCGACGAACACGTTCGACGGGGTGTCGTAGAGCGCGCGGGGGGTGTCCACCTGCTGGAGGACACCGTCGAGCAGCACCGCGACCCGGTGACCCATGGTCATGGCCTCGACCTGGTCGTGCGTGACGTAGACCGTGGTGACGCCCAGCTTGGCCTGCAGGGACGCGATCTGGGTACGGGTCTGCACCCGCAGCTTGGCGTCGAGGTTCGACAGCGGCTCGTCCATGAGGAAGACCTGCGGCTCGCGGACGATCGCCCGGCCCATCGCGACACGCTGACGCTGACCACCGGAGAGCGCCTTCGGCTTGCGGCTGAGGTATTCCTCCAGCTGGAGCAGCGCGGCTGCCTCCTTGACCCGCCGGTCGATCTCCGACTTGGAGGTCTTACGCAGCTTGAGGGCGAACGCCATGTTCTCGTACACCGTCATGTGCGGGTAGAGGGCGTAGTTCTGGAAGACCATCGCGATGTCGCGGGCCTTCGGGGGAAGGTGGGTGACGTCACGCTGGTCGATGTAGATCGAGCCGGCGTCCACGTCCTCCAGGCCGGCGAGCATCCGCAGGCTGGTGGACTTGCCGCAACCGGAGGGACCGACCAGGACGAGGAACTCGCCGTCGCCGATCTCGAGGTTCAACTCGTTGACGGCGGGACGCTCTTGGCCCGGGTAGACCCGGGAAGCCTTGGAATAGGTGACCGTAGCCATGGTGAAGCGCTTCCTTTCACCGGCAGGAACGTGCCGGACGATCCGAGTGAAGGAGCGACCGGCACGTATCCGTGCCGGTCAGCGGACGGCGGCTCGGGCGCGGGGGCACCGGGCTGTCGTCCGTGTCAGTGAACCGTAAACGGGTTTCCCCTTGCTGCCAAGGCGGGACTGCGCCCAACCCGGCCCACGGCCTACGCATTCCGGGCACTCGGGCACGCTCAGACATCAATCGACGCCGCAGCAAACCCGCACGCGTCGGGTTGTTGACGTTTCCAATGCTCGGGAGGCCTCGCGAGCGGGATATCCGGACGTCACTCGCTATGCTGACCTCGACGCACGCGCCCCTGTAGCTCAGCTGGCCAGAGCACTCGCCTTGTAAGCGAGATGTCGCCGGTTCGATCCCGGCCGGGGGCTCCAATTCCACAAGGCTTTTCCCGACGGGCACCGCCGTGAGTTGACCGGTTGACAGCAACGGGACTCGCGAGAGCTTGCCGAGCGCCTGACGCATGGCGTCGAGGTTGGCGTGAGCGTAGACCTGAGCGTGATCTTGACGTCGGCGTGCCGCCGCCGGGACCGCCAGCGTCCGTCCGTACGTCAAGGCCGTCTTGACGTGGCAGCCCCGACGGCGGCCCGCTCCCACAAGGGCGGGTCGACGGCGACGGGATGGCGAGGTTCCGCGGGCTGGGTCAATGCCTCGCCAACACGCATGCGAAACGAGGCGAGCGGGCTGGACGAGGTGCCCGTCGGGCTGAGCCCAGCACCGCTCGCCGGCCCGAGGTGAGGACCGGCGGGGCTGACTGTCGTCAGTCAGCTGTGTCCGGCGACGAGGCGACGGTGGCTGTTGACAGCAACGGCGACAGCAACCGCGCCCGACGAGAGGGTCCGCCGGCAGCCGAGGACAAACCGTCCGAGGTTGCGAACGTGGCCGGGGGCTCCATTTTCACCCCTCGACTTCGCATTGGGCATCGTGGTCGCGCGGGCCGCCCGGACGGCGGATCGCCTGGCGGTAGCCTGGGGCCTGGCAGCGAGCGGAGCGGGACGGTGGCCGATGAGTCGCGCGGTGGAGGAGTCGAACCGGGCGATGCTGCGTGCTCGGGACGCGATGGACCGGGCGTACGCCGAGCCGTTGGACATCCCCGCACTGGCCCGGATCGCGTACGTCTCCGAGGCGCACTTCATCCGTACCTTCCGGGCCACGTTCGGTGAGACCCCGCACCGTTACCTGCAACGCCGCCGGGTGGAGCGGGCGATGACGTTGCTCGTGGAAACCGGCCGGGACGTCACCGACATCTGCTACGCCGTCGGCTTCAGCAGCCTCGGCACGTTCAGCCGGACGTTCCGCCAGATCGTCGGCGAGTCGCCATCGGATTTCCGGCGTCACCGCGTCGCGCCGGTCAACGTGCCGTCGTGTTTCACCAAAGCCTGGACCCGACCCAGCAGTTTTGGATAAGCAGCAGGTCACGGCCGACCTCTACCGTTGTCGGCATGACGATGAACGCGATCAGCCGCTCCCAGATCTACGTCCTCGACCAGGACGAGGCGCTCGATTTCTACGTGAACAAGCTCGGCATGGAGGTCAACACCGACCAGGATCTCGGTTTCATGCGGTGGCTGACGGTCAACCTGCCCGGCGACCCGGAGCGGGAGATCCTGCTGGAGAAGCCGGGCGCGCCGGCGCTGGACCCGGCCACCGCTGAGCAGGTCCGCGAGTTGCTCACCAAGGGCGCCCTGGGTGGGTACCTCTTCATGACCACCGACGACGCCCACAAGACGCACGAGGAACTCGTGGCGAAGGGCGTCGAGATCACCGACGAGCCGACCGAGCGTCCGTACGGGATCGACTTCGGCATCCGGGACCCGTTCGGCAACCGGATCCGCATCGGCCAGATGTTCCCGCGAAGCTAGGGACGGGACGCGGGGTCGTACCGCCGGTTCCGGTGTGGTGTGGTGGGCGGCATGGTGACCCGGCTGCTGTACCTGACCCGACACGCCGAGCAGGACCTGACCGAGCTGCGGGAGTCGGATGCCGGGGAACCGGACACCGGCCTGTCGGAGCGTGGCCGACGACAGGCCACGCTGCTCGGCGAACGCCTGCGCGGCCGGCGGTTTGCCGCCGTCCAGCACGGGCCGCTGCGCCGGGCCGCGCAGACCGCCGAGCTGGTCGCCGCGTCGCTGCCCGAGGTGCCGGTGTACGCGACGGAGTTGGCCGGTGACCACCTTCCACACGACACGGATCCGGCTGGGCTGCCCCCGGCGTACGCGAAATTCCTGGAGCAGTTCTCGGCGGCCGAACGGGTCGATGGGCCACTGGTGACGGCGGCGGCGGTACGGCGGTTCACCGGCCCGGTCAGCGACGGGCCGACCGGTGACGAGCCGGTTCGCGAGTTGGTCGTGACGCACAGCTTCCTGATCGCCTGGCTGGTGCGGCATGCCCTCGACGCGCCGGAGCGGCGTTGGCTGGGCTTGAACCTGCACAACGCGGGCCTGACCGTGATCCGGTACGGCCCGGCCGGTCCGCCGAATCTGATCGCCGTCAACGACGTGGCCCACCTGCCGCCGGAGTTGCGGGGCACTGGCCTGCCCCCGGACTACCTGGTCTGAGTGCCGGTGGCCCGCAGCAGCAGCTTGACCAGGGCCTGGGTGGCCGGCGGCGGGGCCTCGTCGGCCGAGCAGGCGACGTAGCCGGTCGAGATGGTGCCCACTGTGAGCTGGTAGCTGAACGCGTCCGAGCAGAGGGTCGAGATGGTCGGTCGCCCCGCCTCGGCGGCCAGCCGGGGGTCGGCGGCCAGTCCCGTCAGGCGGCCGAGGTCGGCGGGGTTGAGCTGGCCGCTACGCGGGCTGCCGGCCCGGTCCACAGCGGTCCACTGACCGTCCGGCTCGACGGTCACGGCGTCACCACGGCCGGCGAAGCCGCCGGAGGTGCGGAGCACCACCCGGGGCGCCGCTCCGGCGGCTCCGGGGCTGGTGGTGGTCGGCAGCGGGGTGCCGGTGGCCGGGTCGGCGGGACGGGGAGCGGTGGTGACCGGGGACCCGGTCGGGGCGACGGCTCGGTCGACACTGGTGCAGGCGCTCAGGAGGGCGGCCAGGAGCACGACAGTGACGGCCGTCGTCGGGGCGGGTCTCATGTCCGTCGGACGCAGAGCCCCAACCGCGGGTTCCCTGGCGCGGCACAACAACCAACGAACCGGAGACACGTCTGGCAATCTTGGACACTTTCCGTTACGCGCTAACGGAAAGTGTCCAAGATTGCCCCAGCACTTCGCGTGCGGCGGGCCTGGCCGCTCGGTCTCGGGCCGGCACGGTTAGGGTCGCGGACGGGCGCGGGTCGTCGCGGCCAGGTCGGCGGTGCCGGGACCGCCTGGTGGGTCGTCGCGGCCAGGTGGGTGGTGCCGGCGTCGGGCGCGAGGCCGGGGTGCGTTGGGCAAGCTCGGCGGTGCCGGGCCGGCGCGGGTCGTCGGGGACCAGGTGGGCGGCGGCGCACACGGGGGCGCGGAAGGGGCGGACGTGTCGAATGCGGAGTTGACAGTCGAGGTGACCGGACCGGTTGCGACCGTGGTGATCCACAACCCGGCCCGGCGTAACGCGATGACCGTCGCCATGTGGCGTCAGCTCCCCGAACTGCTGGACCGGCTGGAACCCGACCCCGAGGTGCGGGCGTTGGTGCTCACCGGCGTGGGCGACGCCTTCTGCGCCGGTGCGGACCTGGGTGATCTGGCCGAGCTGCTGGACGCGGGTGACGCCAGCATCGCGGTGGCCGCCGAGGAGCGGCTCGCCCGCTTCGCCAAGCCGACCGTCGCTGCCATCCGGGGCGCCTGTGTCGGCGGCGGTGCTCAGCTCGCGGTCGCCTGTGACCTGCGGATCGCCGCGCACGACGCCCGGTTCGGCGTACCGCCGGCCCGGCTCGGTCTGGTCTATCCGGCACCGACGACCCGGCGGCTGGCGCGGCTGGTCGGCCCGTCCGCCGCCAAGCATCTGCTGTTCACCGCAGAGCTGATCGACGCCGAGCGGGCCCTGCGGGTCGGCCTGGTCGACGAGGTGCTGCCGGCCGACCGGCTCGCCGCGCGGGTGGACGAGCTGACGGCGACGATCGCCAAACGGTCGGCGCTGAGTGTCGCCGCCGCGAAGGAGATCATCGATGACCGGGCCGGGCCGGCCCGGATCGCCTGGTGGCACCGGAGGGTGTCGACCACCGGCGAGGCCCGGGAGCGGGTCGCGGCGATGACCGAGCGGCGTACGCCCCGCTTCGCCTGGCAGCCGCCGGTCGACTGACCCCGTTTCAGTCGGTACGGGTGGAGAGGACGGCCGAGGTCGTCGTAACACCCATCGCGACAGCTCGATCCCGGGTGGCCGGTTGCCGGGTCCGTACGGCAGGCTGTCCGTCGTGCAGCGTGATCAGTTGCTTGCGGGCCGCTACCGGCTCCTGGAGCGCCTCGGCAGTGGCGGTATGTCGGCAGTGCACCGGGCGTACGACGAGGTGCTCGAACGGGACGTCGCGGTAAAAGTGCTTGTCGCCTCGGACACCAACGCCCGGCAGCGGATCCGGGCCGAGGCCAAGGCGGCTGCCCGGCTGTCGCACCCGCACGTCACAGGCGTGTACGACTACGGGGAGTCGCCGGTGGACGGTTCCCCGGTCCCGTTCGTGGTGATGGAGTTGCTCGGCGGCGTCACCCTCGAACAACGGTTGGCGGCCGGGCCGTTGCCGCCGCGCGCTGGCTTACGGGTCTGCGCCGAGGTGGCTGCTGCTCTCACGGCCGCGCACGCTCAGGGTTTGGTGCACCGCGACATCAAGCCGAGCAACGTGATGCTCACGCCAACCGGCGCCAAGGTGCTCGACTTCGGTATCGCGGCTGTCGCCGGCGCGCCGGAGATCGACTTCGAGGGACGACTGCTGGGCACGCCGGCCTATCTCGCCCCGGAGCGACTGGAGGCCGGCGAGGTGCTGCCGGCCTGCGACGTGTACGCCCTGGGCCTGCTGCTGCACCGGGTGCTCACCGGCCGGCTGCCGTGGCCGGCCGAGGCGCAGACCGGAATGCTCCGCGGGCAGACGCACGTCGAGCCGGACCCGCTACCGGAGATCGACGACGTGCCGCCCGAGATTCACCGGCTCTACCGCTGGTGCCTGGCCCGCGACCCCGCCGACCGGCCACCGGCCGTCGAGGCGGCCCGCATCCTGCTCGCCGCCATGAGTGGAGCCACGTCCGACGTGGCTGTCGTCGCCGAACCCACCGACAGCGGGACCGTCGCTCCGGCGGGAGGCAGCGCGGTCACCGGGCGCAGTCCGTGGCGTCGGCGTCGGGCCATCCTGGTGGTCGGCGGAGTGGTGCTTGCCGCGATCACGATTGCCGGGTCGCTCGGCGACTTCCACAATCGTCGACCGGGGCTGGCTGCCCCGTCGACCGACAGGGGCCCGGGCACCACCGCGGTGGGGATGCCGCGCACCGAGGAGCCGGCCGACGAGGTCGACATCGGAGTGTCCGACGCCCCACCGGCCCGGCGAACCGCGCCCGCTGCCCGGACCGGCCCCCCGACCGGCCCGGGCCCGACGGTGGCCCCGAGCCCGACCGCCACCGCCCCCGGCCCGACGCCGACCGCGCCCGCGCCGACGCCCACCCTCTCCGCGGGCGTACCCGTTCGGGCGCGCGGAGGGACGGTCACCGTCCGCTGCGTGGGGAAGTCGACCGAGGTGCTCGCAGTGACGCTTGGTCCCGGGTTCCGGGCGGAGGCGTACGACCGTGGCCCGGCGAAGCAGATCCGGGTCGAGCTGGTCTCCTCCGAGTACCGCAGCGAGATCCGCGTGAACTGCCCCAACGGCCGCCCGAACCCGAAGGTGAAGGAACGCGCCGCCTGACCGGGGGCCGACGGGTGCCGCGCCCGGGACGCGGCCCCCCGTTCCCGTCGGCCGGTCCGTCACCGCCCGGCGAGCGCACCCCAGCCCGGGTTCACCGGTTCCCGGCGCAGCGGCATGCCCGCCTCCGCCGGCGTCCGGTCACCCTTGCGCTGGTTGCAGCCGTAGCAGGCTGCGGTGGTGTTCCGCCAGGTGTTCCGGCCGCCGCGCGAGCGGGGCAGGATGTGGTCGATGGTGGAGGCCGGCCCACCGCAGTACGCGCAGCAGCGGTCGTCGCGGCGCAGCACCCCGGCGCGGGACCAGGCCGGCCCGGCGCTGAACCTCCACCGGGTGACCACGTAGCGGACCAGCCGTACCACACGGGGCATCGGGAAGACGCCGATCACCTGGTCCGGCTCGGCCTCGTGGATCTCGGCGACCCGGCGGCAGAGCATCCGGACGGCATGTTGAACGGTGACCCGGTGCAGCGGGCCGAGGTCGGCGTTGATGACGAGGACGGCGTCCACCGGGGCTCCTTTCGTGATGGTGACGGGCAGCGAAAAGCCGCCCGGTCCGGCTGGTGGACGGGGCGGCTGAGCGCGTACGGGGTACGCGTCAGTCGGGCCGACCCGCCCGGGGACCTTCCGCTCGGCAGCCGTCGCCGGGCAGCGTCGACGGCACGGTGCTGACGTGCGACGTCGTCATGCTCTGCTCCCGCGGCGGTGGTTGACCTTGCGCGATCACGGTAGGTCGGGGCGGGAGAGACGGGCAACGTATTTCGATCGGCCGCCCGGCTCCTCCGGGCGGCGCGGACGGCGGGTCCGGGGTGCGACGACCGCCGTGCGCCGGGCGGCGGTCAGCGGCCGGTTCAGCCGTAGGGCCATTCGCGCGGTGAGTTCGCTGTCCAGCAGGGGCCGGTTGACCTCGCCGGCGACCGCCAGTGCCGGCCCGGAGACCGACCGCCAGATCGCGGCCAGCCCGGCGCCGAGACCCACCAGGGCGACGGTGGCCCGGGTGGTCGGTGAGCCGGCGGCCGCGGCGGCGCTCACGCCGACCACCGCGAAGAGCACAAGCAGCAGGGGTACGAGCACAGGCCAGAAGATGCCCCGCGCCGCCTGCGCCACCAACCGCCGGTCCCGGATGATCAGGTTCCGGGCGATCACCGCGTAGTCCTCCTCGTCGAGCAGGTCGCGTGGGTGCAGGCCGCCGGTGAGCACGTCCCGCCAGAGGTCACCCTGGCCACGCAGGGCCCGGCTCAGCTCGGCGGGCGCTGGTTCGGCCGGGTCCCCGTGGCCGGCCCGGTCGACAGCGCTCGCCCAGGCGGCCAGCGACCGGCGCACCACAGCGGCCGAGTACGGCGGCAGCACGCTGGCCAGCTCGTCCAGCCAGCGGCTGATCTGGATCTGCCGACCGCCGAACTGCCGCAGCAACTGGGCGGCGTCGCCGGCTCGGACGGTGTCGGCCACCGATCGGCCCAGCCGGTAGGCCAGCCCGACCCGGTGGTTGGTGGCCATCGCCCAGCGCAGCACCTCGACGTTGAGGTCGTCGAGGGCGAGCAGCAGCGGCACCGGATCGGCCGGGTCGGGCTGGCTCAGGTCGGGCAGCAGGGCTCGGGCGGCCGACGTGTCGGGCACCGGCCCGGTGTGTCGGGTGAGTTCGGCGATCTGGGCCAGCGCGACGTCCGCCCCGTCGAGGTACATCCGCATTCGTCGGTGGGCGGACATCTCGGTGAGGTTGGAGAGCTTGGCCGGCGGTACGGGTGGTCGGGCCTCGGCGGGGACGCCGAGTTCGGCGTGCTGCCCGTGGTGGTAGGCGTCCGCCATCCACCAGCCCAGACGCAGTGCGGTGACGATGCAGGCGCGTTCGTCGCGGATCAGGGGGTACGCGTCGTCGCGGCCGATCTCGCCGATCGATGGATGGTTCTCCGCGCCGGCGCGGTGCAGTGGTGACATTCCCCGCTGCCCTCCCGCCCGGTCGATCGACGGTTGATCAACCAAGCGTACGGCAGCGTACCGTTGCTTATATGGGGTTTTGTCGGTTTGGGGTGGCGCGGCCGGCCAGCAGCCCCCGGGGCCGGATCGAGCGCACCGGCTCCGCCGCGCCGCCCTCCGCGCGCAGGATGTGGTTCGCGGCGACGATGCCCGTCGCGGCGGAGCGTTCCATCAACGCGCTTGGGAAGTCCGTGACGATGCCGTCACCGGCCAGGTAGAGGCCGCTCGCGTCGGTGCGTACCCCCGGTCGCCAGGCATGGCTGCCCGGCGTGAACGCCGGCGCCTGCGCCTCCACCCGGGCCCGCAGCTCGCGAACCCGCAGGTCGGCGACCTCCGGCCAGAGCACGACCAGCTCGCGGCGCATCCGCTCGGCCAACTCCTCGGCCGGCACCCCCGGCTCGCAGGCATACGCGTGCAGCTCGATGACCGACCCGCCGGTCCGCCGCGCCCAGCGCCGAGGCTCGTCCTCCAGCCGGTGGTAGAGCGTCACCGAATCCAGCGTGGGCTGCCGGGACACACCGCTGAACACCGCCCGTTCGGCGGCCACGTCCCCGGCACACCAGTACCGCGCCACCGCGTACGGCGGGCCGGGCCGGCCGAAGGCGGGCATCCGGGCGGTCAACTCCGGCGCCTGCTCGACCAGGTCGGGAGAGGCCGCGACCAGCGCGGCGAGTGCCGGCGGGTCGACGGCCAGCACCACGTGGGCCGCCGGGTGGCCGCCTCCGTCGGTGGTAGTCACCCGCCAGCCGTCGCCGTCCCGGTGCACCCCGGTCGCGGCGCAGCCGGTGAGCACCCGGCCGCCGTGCTTCTCCACGTGCCGGGTCAGCGGCTCCCAGATCGCCGTGGCGTAGTCCTCGTCCGGGCAGTCGAACGCCAACCCCTCCGGGTTGCCGAGCAGATAGAAGTGGAACTGGGCGACCATCTCGGCGGCCGACATCTCCGCCTCGTGGTTGAAGAACGAGTGCGAGAAGACCTCGAACAGCATCGCCCGAGCCCGGTCCGGCAGCCGCAGCGACGCCAACAGTTCGTCGGCCGTGGTGTCGTCCAACTCGGCGTAGGTGCGAACCGGGTCGTAGGTGAGCAGCGGCAGCGCGGCGTCCCGGTCCATCAGTCGCAGGTCGCCCAGGCGCAGACTGGGGCTGCGCAACAGCAGCGCGAGCAGGTTCGCCGGTGGTGCGGGCGGCAGCCTGCCGAACTCCTCGGTCGGCCACTGGGCACTGAGGATCGGGTAACCCGGAATGGGCTTGAGGAAGCCCAGCTCAGGATCGATCCGACGGAGGATGGACCGCCAGTTGTAGTACTGCCGGAAGAACGCGTGAAAACCGTGCTCGTTCTGCTGGCTGCCCTCGGCCAGCGCCTCCGGCCAGGCGCCCAGTCGACCGCCGAGCGTCGGTGCCGCCTCCAGCACCGTGACCGCCACCCCCCGCTCGGCCAGCACCACCGCCGCCGACATACCGGCGATGCCGCCACCCACCACCACCGCCGCGGTCGGTCGCGGCACGCGGTCCGCGCCACCGCCGCCCGGGTCCACCAGATGTTGGCGTACGCCGACGAGCCGACCCACCACCTGCGACAGCGCCATGGGCACCTACCTCTCCCGGCCCAGTCTCCTCTACGGGAGGCAGCGGCGCGCGCGGTCGGAGGCGGGCCAGACGTACTCCAGATCCGGCGGCACGTCGTCCCCGAAGAGGGGCAGGTAGTGCGCCGGGTCCTTGCGGACCAGCGACGAGCGGTGGCTCAGGTGCAACTCGTCGCGGCCCAGCCACGGTGGCAGCTCACCAGCCTCGGCCAGCTCGTCCTGCATCCGTACGACGCCGGCCCCGCAGGCGGCCGCGAGGTCCACTGTCATCGTGGCGGCGCAGGTGTCGGCCCGCCCCGGCTCGGTCCACACCGCGCACATGTCCAGCCCGTAGCGGGTGAGCGCCTCCTCGTACCCGGCCCACATCTTCACCGCCGGGTGGTTGCGCCAGCCGTACCCGGGTCGGGTGAGCCCACGCAGCACCTGGATGGCCTCCACCCGCTGCTTGCCCAGCCGCTTCTGGTCCAGCGCGCGGGCGCTGGCCAGGAAGTCCGGGTACGGGAGGAACGTCTGCATGCCGCTGCTCTACCCGTCGCCAGAGCGGGCATGCCTGGTCGCGGGATGATCCGGACGGGGTCGCCCACCATGGCCGTGCTGATTACGATCCGGGCATGGCGGAGCCGTGGCGGGACCGGGCGCGACGGGCGGTCGAGTGGAACTGGCGGCTGCGGTCGGTCGGTGATCCGCGCCCGCACTACGTGATCTGCGGGAAGGACGCGCTCGCCTACTACGTGGCTCGGGCGCTGCTCGAATCCGAACTGCCGGCGGGTGGGGCGCGGGTGACAGTCGTGGTGCCGGAGCGTTACCGCAGCAACGGCCCGGACGTGGCGGGGCTGCGCGGGGTTCGGGTGGTCCGCTCGGACCGGCTGGACGTGTCCACCTTCGAGGCCGCCGGCCTGGCCGGGGCGACCGGGCTGGCCCTGCTGCACCAGGACGACGTCGGCAACCTGCACGCGGCGCTCTGCGCGCAGGCCGTCGATCAACAGGTCCGCCAGGTGCTGCGGATGTTCAACGGCACCCTCGCCGACGGTGTGCGCAAGCTGATCAAGGCACCGGTCGAGGTGCTCTCCGACGCCGAGATGGCCGCGCCGGCCTTCGTGGCCGCCGCGCTCGGCGAGGTCGACCCCAGCAGCTTCCAACATCGCGACAAGACGCTCCGGGTGGCGCGGCGGGCCGACGTCCGCCCGCAGGACGTGGTCTGCGCCCTGGCCCACCTCGGCGAGGCGCAGGGCGTGGAGTTGCTGCCAGCCGAGCAGGCCGGCGCGGACCTGGTGCTCGCCGAGGCGACCGGGCAGCCGCCGGGCACCGAGGTCGCCGCCCGTCGGCTGGTCCGGGCCCGCCGGCGACGTCGTCCGGTCACGGTGCTGCTGGGAGCGGTACGCGGCTTCGCGACCCGCAAGATCGGCGTTGCGGTGATGCTGGTGCTCGCGGTGATCGTGGTGCTGGGGGCGCTGATCTCCCGCACCGAGGGCGTCTCCCCGCTGGAGGCGCTGTATCTGACCCTGGTCACCACCCTCAGCGGCGCCGACCCGGACACCACCAAGCCAGCCGGAGCGCAGATCATGCAGGTGGTGCTCAACCTGGCCGGGTTGGCACTGATCCCGCTGATCACCGCCGTCGTGGTGGACGGCATCGTCAACGCCCGGCTGGCCCTGCACACCGGCCGGTTGCAGCCCGCGCGGGCCGGGCACGTCGTGCTGATCGGCCTGGGCAACGTCGGCACCCGGGTGATGGCGCAGCTGCGGGAGTACGACGTCGAGGTGGTGGCGATCGACAAGGACCCGGCGCCGCGCGGCGGTGCCCTGGCCCGTCAGCTGGAGGTGCCGGTGATCGTCGGCGACGCCGCGCTCTCCGAGACGCTTGTCGCCGCGTCGGTGGCCGACTGCCAGGCGCTGGTGGTGGCGTCCACCGACGACGTGGCCAACCTGGAGGCGGCGCTCGCCGCCCGTGACCTCCACCCCGGCCTGCGGGTGGTGCTGCGGCTGTTCGACGGTGACTTCGCCGAACGGGTGGAGGAGACCTTCGCCCTCGGGGTGTCCCGGTCGGTCTCCTACCTGGCCGCCCCGGCCTTCATCGGGGCGCTCACCGAACGCGCCGTGATCACCACGATCCCGGTCGACCGGCACGCGCTGCCGGTCGCCGAGGTGCCGGTCGCCGCCGGCTCCGAGTTGGACGGCCGACCGCTGGACGCGGTCAACCGGGACGGGCAGGTCCGGTTGATCGCTCGTACCCCGGCCGGCGGCGGCAAGACGATCTGGTGGAAGGACCTCGACCCCCGTCAGGTGATCTTCGCGGGCGACCGGTTGACAGTGGTCGCCCGCCGCCGCGGGTTGGACTGGCTGACCAGGCAGTGCGCCCCGCCCGCCCACCCGGGCCCGCTCCCTTGGCCGGCCCGGCCGGTCCACGGCGGGCTGCCCACCCCAACGGCGACGCCCCCCTCGGTGCCAGGCCAGACGGACTCGGGGGTCGGCGCGGCGCATCCCGTTTCTCCCGGCGCGGGTGCTCCCTCGACATCCGCAGGCGGCCCAGCCGACGAATTCGAACTGACCCACCGGCAGGACGGGACCGGCGAGGTGAGCTGAAAGCTTCGATGATCGGGCAGCGCGGTACCGCGTGGTACAGTTTCCTGCATGGAAAGGATCACGCTACGGGAATTCCGTGACGGCGCGGGTCGGGTGCTGGACGGTGTCGAGCGCACCGGTGAGCCCGTCATCATCACGAAGTACGAACGGCCCGTCGCCGTGCTCATCGGCATCGACGAGTGGGAAGAAATCGAGGCATTTCGAGATCGCCGGGATTCGGCAGTGATTGCCCGATCTCGTGCCGAAGGCCAGTTCGTGCCGCTCTCGGCGGCGCTGGAGTCGCTCGGGGTCGATCCACGTGAGGTGGAGGCGCTGCTGGCCGACCGGGCCAACGGCGAGGCGGCGTGAAGGTTCAGATCGACCGGGACGTGCTTGTCTGGCTGCACAAGCAGCCCCGCAACGTATTCCTGACCGTCCTGGGCGCAATCCTCGGCTTGGTCTCCGATCCCGCGCCGCAAAATTCGACCGAGATGCGCGACGGATCTGGGCGCCGTCTGCGGGTCGGTGACTACCGGGTCCTCTATCGCCTCGACAGCGACGAGCTGACCATCCACGACGTCGGTCATCGCAAGGACGTCTACTCATGACCCGTCTGGCTATGTGCCTTATCTGGCCGCGACGGAGTTGAAGGTCAAGGGCCATCGGTGTGCGGGCGTCAGCGGGAACCGGCCGGCACTGGGTGACAATCAGTGCCATGCGTTTCCGCGTCCTGGGGCCGACCCAGGTGCTGCTGGCCGACGGGCGTGAGATCGCCGTGGGCGGTCCACGGCTGCGCGCGCTGCTGGCGCTCCTGCTGCTCGACGCGGGCCGGGTGGTGTCCGCCGAGCGGCTGATCGATGGTCTGTACGGCGAGCACCCACCGCGGGGGGCCGCCAACGCGCTTCAGTCCCTGGTGTCGCGCCTGCGTCAGGCGCTGCCCGCCGAGCACACCCCTGTCGAGTTCCACCCGGCCGGCTACCGCCTCGCCGTGGATCCCACAGACGTCGACGCGTACCGGTTCGAGCGGCTCGCCGAGGCCGGGCGTCGCGCGCTCGCCGGTGGTGACTGGCCCCGGGCGGCGGCGGTGTTGCGCGAGGCGCTGGAGCTGTGGCGTGGTCCCGCCCTGGCCGACGTCATCGACGTGGCCGGCGTACCCGCGCAGGCGGCGCGGCTGGACGAGCTGCGGCTGGCCGCCACCGAAGATCGGATCGAGGCGGAGCTGGCGCTGGGCGGGCACGCGGAACTGGTCCCGGAGTTGCGGCAACTGGTAGTGGCGCATCCGCTGCGGGAGCGGTCGCGAGGCCAACTCATGCGCGCCCTGTCCGCGCAGGGCAGGCCGGCCGAGGCGCTTGCCGAGTTCGAGGACGCTCGGCGCAGCCTGGCCGAGCAGCTCGGGGTTGACCCGTCGGCGGCGCTGGCCGCGATCCACCTGGCCGTGCTGCGCGGCGACGGGAGTTCCGCCGTGCTGCGCGGCGGGGACAGCTTCGCCGTGCGCCTGACGACCGAGCAGGCGCTGCCGAGCCAGCTCACCACCTTCGTCGGGCGGGAGGAGGAACTCAGGCGCGTTCGAGCGTTGCTCGGCGAGCGAAGGCTGGTCACCCTCACCGGCCCCGGGGGAGCGGGCAAGACCCGGTTGGCCATCGAGGCGGCGGGACGCCTCGACGGCGAGGTCCACTTCGTCGAGCTGGCCGGGCTGGCCGACGGGTCGGACGTACCGCAGGCGGTGCTGAGCGCGCTCGGTCTGCGCGACGCGGGCCTGCGAGCCCCGGCCGAGCCGGGCCGGCAGTCCACCGACCGGCTGGTCGAGGCACTGGCCGAGCGACGGCTGCTGCTCGTGCTCGACAACTGCGAGCACGTCATCGCCGACGCGGCCCGGCTCGCCGCACGACTGCTGGGCGCGTGCCCGGCGCTGCGGGTGCTCGCCACGAGTCGCGAGCCGCTCGGGCTGGCCGGTGAGGCGTTGTGCCAGTTGTCCGGGCTCACCCTGCCGCCAGCGGACGCGTCGACGGAGGAGGCCGACGACTACGCGGCGGTCAGCCTCTTCGTCCAACGGGCCGCTGACGTCGCACCCGACTTCACCGTCACGCCGGCCAACGTCGACGTGGTGCTGCGGATCTGCCGTACCCTCGACGGCCTGCCGTTGGCGATCGAGCTGGCCGCCGCGCGGCTGCGGGCGTTGCCCGTCGCGGAGGTGGCCGCCCGTCTCGACGACCGGTTCCGGTTGCTGTCCATGGGCAGCCGGGCCGCGTCGCCCCGACACCGCACGCTCCGGGCCGTTGTCGAATGGAGCTGGGACCTGCTCGACGACGCCGAGCGGAGACTCGCCCGCAGGCTGACCGTCTTCGCGGGCGGCGCGACGTTGGAGGCCGCCGGGCGGGTCTCCGGCCTCCCCAGCGCCGAGTTCGTCGACGCGCTCAGCGGGCTGGCCGACAAGTCCTTCGTGGAGTTGAGCGGTGGCCGTTACCGGATGCTCGAAACGGTGCGCGCCTTCTGCGCCGAACGTCTCGCGGAAGCCGGCGAGGCCGACCAGCTACGTCGTGCGCACACCGCGTACTTCCTGGAGTTCGCCTGGACCGCCAGCGACCACCTGCGGCAGGCCGAACAGTTGCACTGGTTGCGGCGGCTCGACGCCGAGCGGGACAACCTGCACGCTGCCCTGCGCCGTGCCACAGCGGCCGGTGACGCGGCTGACGCGGCCGGGTTGGTCGCGGCCCTGTCGTTCTACTGGTGGCTGCGTGGCATGCGCGGGGAAGCGGCCCGGTTGGCCGCCGACGTCCTCGACCTGCTGGGGGCCGAAGCGCCGGCCGGGCTGAACGAGGAGTTCGTGCTCTGCGTCTACAACACCTCGCTCGCCGGTGCCGGTCACCTGCCGTCGCTCGGCACACAGCGGTCCGTGATCCGCAGCCTCGACCGGCCACCTCGACAACCGTTCCTGCTGTACCTGTCGGGGATCTCGACCGGGCCGCCGTCCGGCGGCGCCGAGCACGTCGACGAGCTGATGCGGGAGCTGCGGCGGCTGGTTGGCCCGGACACCTGGATCAACGCGCTCGGCGCGATGGGAAGCGGCTCGGCGCTGATGTGGGGTGGCCAGTGGGACCGGGCCAGGACCGCGCTGGCCACCGCGCTCGACGGCTTCCGGAGCACCGGCGACCGGTGGGGCTGCATGATCACACTCGGTGCGCTCGGCGAACTGGCTGCCTGGCAGGGCGACCCTGAGACGGCGGGCGCCCACATGGATGAGGCCATGGGACTTGTCGAGGCGCTCGGGTCGGCCGTCGACCAGGCCGACATGCTGCGGACCAGGGGCGAGATCCGGCTGCGGGCCGGTGACCTCACCGCGGCACGGGACGACTTCGCCGGTGCGCTGCTCCTGGCGCAGCGCAGCGGCGCTCCCGAGTTCGTGGCCAGCGCCCGCCTCGGCCTCGCCCAGGTGGCCCGGCTGCGCGGCGATCTGGCCGAGGCGAGAAGGTTCTGCGAGGCGGCGTTGGTTGGCGGGCTCACCGGCTGGTACGTCGGCGAGGCCACCCGTTCGGAGATCATCCTCGTGCTCGACGAGATCACCGAGGCGGAGAAGGCCGGGGCCGCGAGCCGGCCCGGTGCGCCGCCGTCAGCGGACGGTGCGTGACCCGTCAGCGCGTGCCCGCACCGTGGGGGCATGACGACATACGAGGTGGTCGCGGAGGGCCTGGGCAAGCGGTACGGCCCCACCCGCGCGCTCGACAGGTTCGACCTGGCCGTACCGACCGGCACTGTGTACGGGCTGCTGGGGCCGAACGGCGCCGGAAAGACGACGGCCGTTCGGATCCTCACCACGCTGCTGCGCTTCGACGCGGGCAGGGCCAGTGTGGCCGGGTTCGACGTGCGGCGTCAGCCGGACGAGGTGCGGGCCCGGATCGCGCTGACCGGGCAGTACGCTGCGGTCGACGAAACCCTCAGTGGCCGGCAGAACCTGGAGTTGTTCGGCCGGCTGTTCCGGCTGGGTCGACGGGCGGCCCGCCAACGCGCCGACGAACTGCTGGAACGGTTCGGGCTCGACGAGGCGGCGGGTCGGTCTGCCGGTGAGTATTCGGGTGGGATGCGCCGCCGGCTGGACCTCGCGGCCAGCCTGATCCGTACCCCGCGGGTGCTCTTCCTCGACGAGCCGACCACCGGCCTGGACCCCCGTAGCCGCAACCAGGTGTGGGACCTGGTCCGTGGCCTGGTCGCGGACGGGACCACGGTGCTGCTCACCACGCAGTACCTGGAGGAGGCCGATCAGCTCGCCGACCGGATCTCGGTGATCGACGCCGGTCGGGTGGTGGCGGAGGGCACCCCCAACGAGCTGAAGTCGATGACCGGCGGTGACCGGATCGAGGTGGTGATGCGCGATGCGGCCGACCTGACCCAGGCGGCCCGCATCGTCGCGTCGATCTGTGGTGCGGAGCCCGAACTCGATCCGGAGGTGCGGCGACTCAGCGTGCCGGTGGTTGATCGGGTCGCCGGGCTGGTCGACGTGGTGCGGGCGTTGGACGACGCCGGGGTCGCGGTGGAGGACATCGGCCTGCGGCGCGCGACGTTGGACGAGGCGTTCCTCCACCTGACCGGGCACCGGCCCGACGAGGCCCGCGAGCCGGTCGGCGTTGGACGAAAGGCGGACGTGGCATGACGGCGGCGGTGGCTGACGGCTGGACGATGACGCGGCGGAACATGATCCACGTGATCCGCGCACCGGAGGAGCTGATCCTCTACTTCTCCCTGCCGATCATGTTCGTGCTGGTCTTCGGATACGTGTTCGGCAGCGGCATGCAGGTGTCCGGTGGCGGCAACTACCGCGAGTTCCTGCTGCCCGGGGTCTTCGTGATGACGATGCTGTACGGCCTCGGCGCCACCGCGAGCGGCGTGGCGCTGGATCTGAGCCGAGGTGTCGTCGACCGGTTCCGGTCGATGCCGATGGCCCGTTCCGCCCTGATGACCGGCCGCGGTGCCGCCGACCTGCTCCGTGCCCTGCTGGAGATGTCCACCCTGCTGGTCTGTGGCCTGCTCGTCGGCTGGCAGTGGCGACAGGGTGTCGGCAAGGCGTTGCTCGCCGTCGGGCTCCTCCTGCTGCTCCGGATCGCGATCACCTGGGTCGGGATCTACCTGGCGCTGCTGGTCCGCAACCCGGACACGGTCGGCATGATCGTCTTCCCGGCCGCTTTCCCGTTCACCGCGATCTCCAACGTCTTCGTGTCGCCCGAGCTGATGCCATCGGTCATCGGCGCCATCTCGCAGTGGAACCCGCTCTCGGCCACCGTCGCCGCGATCCGTCAACTGTTCGGCAACCCCGGTCTGGGTGGCGACTCCTGGCCGGCGGAGCACGCCGTGCTGTTGGCGGTGGTGTGGCCGGTGCTGCTGATCGCGACGTTCGCTCCGCTGGCGGTACGTCGATACCGGCGGCTGAGTCGCTGACCCCTGGCCGCCGGTGACCTGCTCAGGTCACCGGCGGGCGGGGCGCAGCGCGTACCAGGCGGCGCCGGCGGCGAGCACACCGAAGCCGGCGAGGACGCTGCCCGTCGGCAGGTTGATCGCGAGCAGCAGACAGCCGAGCAGCCCCAGGCCGGCGAGCACCTGCACCGGCAGCTTCCGCACCGGTTCCCGGCCCAGCGTCAGGGCCGCCGCGTTGGTGATCGCGTAGTAGACGAGCACTGTGCAACTGGAGAACCCGATGGCGTCGCGCACGTCGCCGAGCAGCACCACCACGACCACCACGGCGGCCACGGCCAGTTCGGCGCGGTGCGGCACCTGATGTACGGGGTGCACGACGGCCAGCGTGGCGGGCAGGTCCCGGCGGCGAGCCATCGCCAGGGTGGTCCGGCCGACCCCGGCGACCAGGGAGAGCAGGACTCCGACGACCGCGATGGTGGCTCCGGCGCGGACCACCCAGGCCAGGCCGGGCAGCCCGGCGGCGGTCACCACGTCGACCAGGGGCGCTGCGGACCCGGCCAGCCGGTCGGCGCCGAGCACGCCGAGTGCGATCACGGCCAGCACCAGGTAGATCGCGAGCACCACCCCGAGCGCCAGCGGCACCGCCCGGGGAATGGTCCGCTGCGGGTCGCGGACCTCCTCGCCGAGCGTGGCGATCCGGGCGTACCCGGCGAACGCGAAGAACAGCAGCCCGGCGGCGGTGAGCACGCCCCGGGCGGAGCCGCCGGGCTCGCCGAGCCGATCCAGGCGCACCGGCCCGGCCACCAGGCCGACGACCGCGACCAGGACCAGCACCGCGAGCACCAGCGCGACAAGTGCTCTGGTCACGGTGGCCGTCTTGCCGATGCCGCGCAGGTTCACCGCGGTCACCGCGAGCACCGCCGCGACGGCGACCAGCCGGGCCTGGCCCGGCCACAGGTAAGCCCCGATGGTCAACGCCATCGCCGCGCAGCTCGCCGTCTTGCCGACCACAAAGCCCCAGCCGGCCAGGAAACCAGCGAACGGTCCGAGGCGCTCCCGGCCGTAGACGTAGGTGCCGCCGGACTCCGGGTAACGGGCCGCCAGCCGCGCCGAGCTTGTCGCGTTGCAGAAGGCGATGAAGCCGGCAAGGACCAGCGCGGGCAGCAGGCCGGCGCCGCCGGCCGCCGCCGCGGCCGGACCGAAGACCACGAAGACGCCCGCGCCGAGCATCGAGCCCAACCCGATGACAACCGCATCGGGTACGCCGAGCCGCCGCGCCAGTTGATCCACGGATGGAAACCTTAGGGGTACGACGTGAACGGCCGGTCCCATTCGCGTAGCCGGCCGGGGAGCGGCACGTCGTCCCACGGCACCCGGTGCAGCAGCCGGTCCAGGAGCAGGCCCAGCAGCAGCCCGGCCACCGAGTCGGTCAGCCAGTGCCAGCCCAGGTAGGTGGTGGTGGTGAGGACGACCAGCGGCGGCACGATGCGGATCACGGTGACGAGCCGGGCCGGTAGTTGCCGGCCGAAGCTGCGGGCCAGGGGGGCGAGCAGCAGTGCGATGACGCCGTACCAGACGATCGCGTTGGCGACGTGCCCCGACGGGTAGGACTGGGCGAATCGCACCGGCAGGTCGTCGTGGAACAGCGGCAGGGTCTGCTCGGGGGTCAGGAACGGTTCCTTGACGCTGGCGCTCGGCGCGGCGCGCGCGGTCCAGACCTTGAGCGGACCGATTGTCAGATAGGTCAGCACGAACCCGACCACCGGCGGCAGGATCGGCCGCACCGACCGCAGCCGGACGGCCAGCAGCACGCCCAACCCGGCGGCGATCAGGGTCAGCGGGGTGCCCTGGCCGAGCAGATTCAGCACCCGGGCCACCCAGTAGGCGACCGTCGGCCGGTGCCCGTCGGACCAGTCGGCGACGGCCCGGTCCAGCCCGAAGAGGTGTTCGGCGGCGAGCGCCACGGTCATCCCGACCAGACCGATCAGCAGGAGCGCGTCGAACCACCAGCCGGCCGGGCGGACAGGCCGTAGCCGCAGGTCACGTCGTACCGCCGTGGGTTTGAGCACGCGACCACGCTACCGGCCCGGCGCGAGGCCGGGGCGGTCGGCGCTGTGGGACCAACCACGATCAGAGGCGGATGCGGGGACGACCAGTCATGCTTGTGCCCGTGCGGATCACGTCTGCCCTCGTGGACCCGGCGCTGCTCGACCTGCCCTGGTCGACACCGCTGGAGGAGTGGCCTGCCCAACACCTGGTGGCGCTGCCGCAGGGCATCTCCCGACACATCGTCCGGTTCGTCCGGCTTGGTGACTACGTTTACGCGTTCAAGGAGACCCGCGAGCGGATCGCCGAGCGGGAGTACGACCTGCTCCGGGCCCTGGAGCGGATCGACTTCCCGTCGGTCGAGGCGGTGGCGGTCGTCGCCGACCGGCAGACCGAGGACTCCGAACCCCTCGAATCCGTGCTGATCACCCGGCACCTGCAGTTCTCCCTGCCGTACCGGGCGTTGTTCTCGCACACCCTGCGGCCGGAGACGATGAGCCGGCTGCTCGACGCGCTCGCCGCACTTATCGTGCGGATGCACCTCACCGGCTTCTTCTGGGGTGACTGCTCGCTGTCGAACACGCTGTTCCGCCGTGACGCCGGAGCGTTCGCCGCCTATCTGGTGGACGCGGAGACGGGCGCGTTGCACAACTCGCTCTCCAACGGTCAGCGCGGTGAGGACCTGGAGATCGCCCGGGTGAACATCTTCGGCGAGGCGCTGGACCTCCAGGCCGCTGGCCTGCTGCACGAGTCCATCGACCCGGAGGTCGTCTGCGAGGAGGTCGTGCAGCGCTACGAGCGGCTCTGGCACGAGATCACCTACGAGCAGGCGGTCGAGCGGGAGGCCCGGCACGACATCGAGGGCCGGATCCGCCGCCTCAACGAGCTGGGCTTCGACGTGGCCGAGGTGGCCATGTCGTCCATCGACGACGGGCGTTACCTGGTCCGGCCGAAGGTCGTCGACGCCGGCTACCACAGCCGGCGGCTGCTGCGGCTTACCGGTCTCGACGCCGAGGAGAACCAGGCGCGCAAGCTGCTCAACGACCTGGACGCCTATCGGGCGGAGAGTGACCTGATCGACGAGCAGCAGGCCGCGCACCGCTGGCTCACCGAGGTCTTCGAGCCGGTGGTCCGGGCCGTTCCCGCGCATCTGCGCCGCAAGCTGGAGCCGCAGGAGCTGTTCGCGCAGATCATCGAGCACAAGTGGCTGCTCTCCGAGCAGGCCGGCCGGGACGTCGGGATGCGCCACGCGGTTCACTCCTACCTGGCCGACGTGCTGGTGCACCGCCCCGACGAGCAGGCCGTGCTCGGCGTGGACGTGCCCAGTCTCAGCTGACCTTCCGCCCGCCGAACGGCCCTGCGCCCGCCTTGCGCCCGCCTTGGGCGCACCGGAGCCGGCAGGTGGTCCTCGGCAGCCTGTAGAGCTGCCCCACGTCCGGGGCAGCCTGTAGAGCTGCCTGCCCCACGATTGGGGCAGCTCTACAGGCTGCGCAACAGGCACTGCCGGTAGCGGATGGCGGGGGTTCAGCTCCCCGACGCGAGCACGCGCGCCGAAGGTTCCGACGTCACTCCACCCAGGTGCCGCCGCGAAGGACCCGGACCACGTTCAGGCCTTCGTCCAGCACCACCAGGTCGGCGCGGAGGCCCACCTGCAGGGAGCCCACCCGGTTGCCCAGGCCGATGGCGCGCGCTGGGGTGGTGGCCACCATCCGCGCCGCGTCGGCGATTGGGATTCCGGCGTTCACCGCGTGCCGCAGCGCGGCGTCCATGGTCAGCGTGCTGCCGGCGATCGCACCGCCGCGGGCGAGTCGGGCCACCCCGTCGGTCACGGTGACGGCCTGGCCGCCCAGCTCGTACTCGCCATCTGGCATTCCGGCGGCGGCCATCGCGTCGGTGATCAGCGCCGCCCGGTCCGGGCCCGCGGTCGCGGCTGCGAAGGTCAGCATGCCGTCGTGCAGGTGCACCCCGTCGGCGACCAGTTCGCAGATGACGGTGGGCGCGTCGAGCAGGGCCACCACCGGCCCCGGCTCGCGGTGGTGCACCGGGCGCATGCCGTTGAACAGATGGGTGCCGACACTCGCGCCGGCGGCGACCGCGGCGCGGGTCTGCTCGTACGTCGCGTCGGTGTGGCCGACCGCAGCCACCACCCGCTGTGCGGTGAGCAGCTTGATCGCCTCCAACGCGCCGTCGCGTTCCGGGGCGAGGGTGACCATCCGGATCGCGCCCCGGCCCAGCTCGATCAGCTCGGCCAGCTCGTCGGTCGACGGGTCGCGCAGGTACTCCGGGTTCTGCGCGCCACAACGGGCAGCGGAGAGATAGGGGCCTTCGAAGTGGACGCCCGCCAGCACGCCCTCGTCGACAAGCGGAGCAAACGCCTCGGTGGCCGCGCGCATCAGCGGGAAGGGCGCACTGACCAGGCTGGCCAACAGGGTGGTCGTGCCGTGTGCGAGGTGGAAGTCGGCCGCCGCGCGGGCCTCGTCGGCGTCCCCGGTGGTGAAGGTGTGCCCGCCACCCCCGTGGGTGTGCATGTCGACGAAGCCGGGCAGGATCCAGTTGCCGTCACGGACCGACGGATATTCGGCGACCGCTGTGATCCGATCCCCGTCCCACTCGACGCAGCCCTGTCGGATGACACCGGTCGGGGTCACCACTCGGCCGTCCACCCGCACGGTCATCGCTTCTCCTGATGGTCACGGACGCGCACGGCGTCATGGTCACGGACGCGCACGGCGTCATGGTCACGGACGCGTACCGCGTCCAGGGCGAGCAGGGCGGCGCCGAGGCAGCCGGCCTCGTCGCCGAGGGCTGCCGCGACCAGCCGCGGCTCCCGGTGGAAGGTCATCCGCTCGTGCAGCGCCGCCCGCAGTGGGGTCAGCAGCAGGTCCCCGGCCTGGGCCAGGCCGCCGCCGAGCACGATCGTCGCCACGTCGAACAAGGCCTGCCCGGTGGCGAGGCCGTCGGCGAGCGCCTCGACCGCCTCCTGCCAGACCTGGCTGGCGAGCGGTTCCCCGGCCGCGGCCCGCTCGGCGACATCGGCCGCCGTCCCGGGAGCACCGGCCAGTTCAGCGTAGCGGCGGCCGATGGCGGCGGCCGAGGCGATCGTCTCCAGGCAGCCGGGTCGACCGCAGCCGCAGCGCGGGCCGTCGGGCCGGACCATGATGTGGCCGATCTCCCCGGCGGCGCCATGCGCGCCCACGGACGCCGAGCCGTCGACCACGTGCGCGGCGGCGATGCCGGTGCCGATCGCCACGAACAGCACGTGCCCGGCGCCGCGCCCGGCACCGAGCCGTGCTTCGGCGAGACCACCGACGCGCACGTCGTGGCCGAGCGCCGTGGGCAGGCCGAGCCGCGTCACCGCCAGGTCCCGCAGGGGTACGTCCCGGAAGCCCACGTTCGCCGACCAGACCGCCACGCCGCGCGCCTCGTCCACCACCCCGGGTACGGCGATGCCGACCGCGATCGGCGTGAGCCCCTCGGCTCGGGCCTTCGCGGCCAGCCCAACGGCCACGTCCAGGATCGTGCCGACCACGGCCGCCGGGCCGCGCGCCGCGTTGGTGGGGTACCGCTCGGTGCGTACCGCGACGCCGTCCGGTCGGACCAGGGCGCACTTCATGCCGGTGCCGCCCACATCGAGCGCGACGACGACCTCGTCGGTGGCCGCGGGGTCGCCGCTTGTCACGCCAGCACCACCGACCGGGACAGGTGTCGGGGCGCGTCCGGGTCGAGGCCCCGGCTGGTCGCCAGCGCGACCGCGAAGCGTTGCGCCAGGATCAGGTCGGCCATCGGGTCGACCGGGGTACGGCCGGCGGACCAACTGCCCAGCACCGTGCGCCAACCGTGCGTGCGGCTGTGCACGAAGGCGGCCCCGGTGGCGGCCACATCCTCGGGTAGTCCGTCGGGTAGCTCGCCGAACGCCCAGACCAGTCTGCCGGGCGCGGCGACCGAGATGGGACCGTGCCGGTAGTCCATCGCCGGGTACGCCTCGGCCCAGAAGGTGGCCGCCTCACGGCACTTCAGCGCTGCCTCCTGGGCCAGGCCGACCGTCCACCCTCGACCGAGGAAGGTGGCCTGCCCGATGGTGGCCGGGTCGATCGGCAGCGGGGATCGCACAGCGACTTCGGCGTCGGCGGCGAGCGCTGTCACCGGGTCGCCGAGGTGGGCTCGGAGCAGGGCCAGCGCGGTGGTCGCGAAGCGGGTCTGCACCACCGACCGCTCGTCGGCGAAGGGCATTGTCACAGCGGCGGTGGCCAGCTCGACCGCCGGTGACGCCGGGTCGCCGACGATGACGGTGGTGGGGGTCCGCCCCCGCAGCGCGGCGAGCAGCTCCAACACCTCGGTGGTGGTGCCGGAGCGGGTGATCGCGATCAACCGGTCGTAGCGGCGGCCGGCGGGAAACTCGGACGCCTGGAACGCGTCGGTCTCGCCCTGGCCGGCCTGCTCGCGGCGGCCCGCGTACGCCATCGCCATGAACCACGACGTGCCGCAACCGACGACAGCGACCCGCTCACCCGGGCGGGGCAGGTCACCGTGCACGACGCCGGCCAGTACGGCTGCCTCCCGCCAGCAGTCGGGCTGGCTCGCGATCTCCGCGTCCACGTACGCCATGGGAAACTCCTCGCAGGGAACACCGGTGCGCAATACGGCTCGTTAGGCACGTATTTCGCGCGTCATTCTGCGCGAACGCCGGTGGCCGTGGCAACTGACCAACCGATCGCGCAGATCAACCTTTTGCGCCAGCCTAGTTTTGCGCACTAGTGTGCACGCAATCAATCACCGTCCGTGCAGTCACTGGGAGGGCCCCCGAGGTGGACCGGTACGCCAGATGGAACGCCCTGCTCGAGATGCTTACCGACAACGGCCGGGTCAGCGTCGAGGCGGCAGCCGAGCGGCTGGACGTCTCCCAGGCCACCATCCGGCGTGACTTCGACCAGCTCGCCCAGCAGCAGATGATCACCAGGACCCGGGGCGGCGCGGTTGCGAACGGCGTGTCGTACGACCTGCCGCTGCGCTACAAGACGGCCAAGCACTCGGCGGAGAAGCAGCGGATCGGCGCGGCCGCCGCCGCGCTCGTCACGCCGGGCACCGTGGTCGGCCTGAACGGCGGCACCACCAGCACCGAGGTGGCGAGGGCGCTCGCCGTGCGTCCGGACCTGAACACCAGTGCCGAGGGCGCCCAGCTCACAGTGGTGACCAACGCGCTGAACATCGCCAACGAGCTGCTGGTCCGGTCGCGGATGAAGGTCGTGGTGGCCGGCGGGGTGGTGCGCCCCAAGTCGTTCGAACTTGTCGGCCCGCTGGGTGGGGCGCTGCTGCGCGAGGTCACCCTGGACGTCGCGCTGCTCGGCGTGGACGCCATCGACCCGCAGCTCGGTGCCGCCGCCCACCACGAGGGAGAGGCCGCGATGAACAACCTGATGGTGGCCCGGGCCAAACGCGTGGTGATCATTGCGGACTCGTCCAAGCTGGGGGGTCACGCCTTCGCCCGGATCTGTCCGGTCGAGCGGGTCGAGACGCTGGTGACCGACTCCGGCGCCGCCCCGGAGTTGGTGGACGCGTTCCGCGCCGCCGGCGTGCAGGTCATCTGCGCCTGAGCGGTCACGTTCCGTCGATGAAATAGCCCATTCGGCGCGTCGATGCATACCGCGTATTGCGCGCGTCTGCATACCGCGTATGGTGTCGGCTGTCACGCCCACCCATCGGGGGAGGTGCAGCTTGCCAGCTGTCCTGGAGATCGAAGGTCTACGTAAGACGTACAAGAGTCGTCGACGCGGTGCCCGCAACGCGCTCGACGGCTTCGACATGCGGGTCGACGCAGGGCAGGTGCACGGCTTCCTGGGCCCCAACGGGTCCGGCAAGACCACCACGCTGCGTACCCTGCTCGGCCTGATCCGACCCGACGGCGGCCGGATGGCGCTGCTCGGGCACGAGGTCCCCGACGCGCTGCCAACGGTCGCCGGCCAGGTCGGCGCGATCGTGGAGAGCCCGCAGTTCTTCCCGCACTTCACGGCACGGGACACGCTGTCCCTGCTGGCCGGGGCGGGCGACGTGCCGGCCGTCCGGGTCGGCGAGGTGCTGGAACTCGTCGGGCTGCGCGACCGGGCCGACGAGCGGGTCAAGACGTACTCGTTGGGCATGAAGCAACGGCTCGCCGTGGCCTCGGCCCTGCTGAAGAACCCGAAGCTGCTCATCCTCGACGAGCCGGCAAACGGCCTCGACCCGGGCGGCATCCGGGAGATGCGTTCACTGATGCGCGGTCTCGCGGAATCCGGGATGACAGTGCTGCTCTCCAGCCACATCCTCGGCGAGATCCAGCTGATCTGCGACTCGGTCACCATCATCTCGCTGGGCCGGCGGGTCGCGTTCGGCCCGGTCGACGAGGTGCTCGCGCAGCACTCGTCCGGTGCGGTCCGGGTCCGGCTGGAAGCGGTGAGCGACCTGCCGGCGGCCACCGAGGCGCTCACCACGGCCGGGATCGGAGTCACCGGTCACAGCGACCACCTGATGTTGACCGGAGTCGACAAGCCGGCCACGGTGACGCGCCTGCTCGCCGAGCACAACCTCTATGTCAGCGAGTTGGCGCCGATCGCCGTCGATCTGGAGAGCGTCTTCCTCGAACTGACGTCCACCGCACCGGTCCCCGGTCAGCACCGGCAGGTCGACGAGTCCATGAAGGTCGGTGGGGCGGGTCAGCCCGGCACCGCCGGGGGAGGGTGGGGCGCGTGAGCCTCTTTCGTACGGAGCTGCGCCGGCTCACCAAGCGGCGCTTCACCCGGTACATGACGCTGCTCGGCCTGCTGGTGCTGGCCGCAGTGCTCATCGGAGTGTTCTTCAGCAACCAGAAGATCGGCGCCGACCAGTACGCCAAGGCCGAGCGTCAGGCCGACCAGGAGTACCAGCAGCAGGTGCGCTGGACCGAGCAGGAGCGCGTCGCGTGCGAGCAGGCCAAGAAGGCCAACACGTCGGACGACCGTCGCTACCCCGACGACTGCTCGCAGATCCAGCCCCCGCCCCGGGAACAGATTCAAGCTGACTGGTTCCTGCCCTCGACGTTCGACTTCCGGGAGACGTTCGACGAGACACTGGTCCCGTTCGCGGCGATCCTCGGGCTGGTCGGGTTCGTCGTCGGTGCGTCATTCATCGGTGCCGAGTGGAGCACCGGCGGCATGATGAACCTGCTGCTCTGGCGGCCGAAGCGACTCACCGTACTGCTCACCAAGCTGGCCGCGCTGCTCACCGGCATGCTGGCGGTGGCGCTGCCCGCCGCGGTGCTCTGGTTCGCCGGGTTCTGGGCGGTCGCCTCGTTCCGGGGCAGCACCGAGAAGATGACCTCCGGGGCCTGGCAGTCGTTCATGCTGACCGGAGTGCGGGGGGTGGTGCTGGTGTTGGTCCTCACCACGATCGGCTTCGCCCTGGCGTCGCTGGGTCGGCACACCGCGATGGCCCTCGGTGGCGTGGTGGCGGTAATGGTGGTCGGCCAGTTCGGTCTGGGCATCCTGCTGCAGATGGCGAACGTGCGTTGGGCCGAGGCGTACCTGCTGCCCACGTACATGCTGGCCTGGATAACCAAGACGATCACCCTGCAGGACTGGAACTCCTGCAATGCGACCTACGACGGGTCGTGCGAACCGAAGACCCTGGACATCACCTGGCAGCAGTCCTCGGTGCTGCTCTCGGTCGCGGTGGTGGTGATCCTCGGAGCGTCGCTCTGGGTGATGCGTCGCCGCGACATCACCTGACCCGACCGGTACGACGCGGCGCGGTCGGCCCGGCCGTCGGGACTCCCGGCGGCGCGGGGCCGGCCGCGCCGGCTGGTGCGACCCAGGTCGTCCCTGGCTAGGCTGAGTGCCATGTCCGCCGACGCCACCCCGGCCGCCCCCGAGCCGTCCACTGACGCTCGTCGGGCTGACGTCGCGGGTGCTGTTGCGCCGGCGGTTCCGACTCCGCGGCCGGTGCCGCCCATCGAGAGCACCGATGACCCCGAGCCGGACGACGGGGCCGACGTTGCGCCCAGCGCGCCAACAGTCGGGCTGACCGAACGGGAACGAGCCATCCTCGCCTTCGAGCAGCAGTGGTGGCGGCACGCCGGCGCCAAGGAACAGGCCGTCCGGGACACCTTCGGCGTTTCGTCGACCCGGTATTACCAACTGCTCAACGGATTGCTGGACAACCCGGCTGCGCTCGCCGCCGAGCCGCTGCTGATCGGCCGGCTTCGCCGTTTGCGCTCGTCGCGCGCCCGCAACCGGCGCCGCTGACCGCGCTACCTCCTCTTGCGCCCCGGCGGCCGATTCCGCCGATTCCTCCCGTTGTTGCCTTCGCTGCCGGTCGTCGCGCCCCAGGCCGGACGGCAGAACCGCATGTCGGCTGACCAGGCGGGTAGGCGGGAGGCGTTCCGGGGCCGCCAGGCGACCCCGGACTCAGGAAGGGAGCGGGGGATGACGGCAATGAACCAGAGCGGTAGAGCGCAACAGGCCCGGCAGGAAGCCTCCCAGGTCGGCCAGCAGGCCACCCACGCCGGCGGTCAGGTCGCCCACGCCGCCGCCGAACAGGGTGGGCAGGTGGCCGCAGAGGCGCGGCGCCAGGCCCGGCAGTTGACCGGCGAGGCCACCGGGCAGCTTCGGGATCAGGCGCAGACGCAGCAGCGACGGGCCGCCGATGGGCTGCGCGACCTGGGTCAGAACCTCAGTTCGATGGCCGAGCGGGACGGCGATTCCGGGCTGGCCGGTCAGGTGGTACGCAAGGCGGCCGACGCCGCCCAGCAGGCCGCCGGATGGCTCGACGAGCGCGAGCCCGGTGAGGTGCTCGACGAGGTGAGCACGTACGCGCGGCGCCACCCGGGGACGTTCCTCGCGGGCGCGGCGGTGACCGGACTGCTGGTCGGGCGGCTCACCCGTGGCCTGACCGCGCCGGCGTCCGGCAACGGTGGAGGTGGGAGGGCGTCCGGCGGGCCGTCCCAGCCGCAGGGCACGCCGGCGGAGCCTGATCAGCCGTACGTGGGTTCGGCACGGGCACAGAACGTCTCGTCCGCCAACCGGCCGTCGGCCGACCTGCCAGGTGGGGTGGCCCCGTGAGCGCCCCGGAGAAGGAACGGACCCAGGCCTCGGTCGGCGAGCTGCTGGGCGACGTGACCCGGGACATGTCCACCCTCATGCGTAAGGAGGTCGAGCTGGCCAAGGCCGAACTCCGCGAGGAGGTCAGCCAGGCCGGCAAGGCTGGCGGCATGTTCGGTGGTGCCGGGCTCGCCGGGTTCCTGGCGGTGCTCTTCGTGTCGTACGCCGTCTGGTGGGGGCTGTCCAACACGATGGACCAGGGCTGGGCGGCGTTGATCGTCGCGGTCGTCTGGGCCGCCGTGGCCGGTGGTCTCTTCATCAACGCCCGGACCCAGCTGAAGCGGGCACGTGCCGTGCTGCCCCGGACGAAGCAGACTGCCCGGGAGTTGCCGGACGCCCTGCGGGGTCGGTGAACGAGTCGGGAGGGAACAGATCATGTCCAGTGATCCGGATCGGATCCGGCGGGAGATCGAGACCACCCGCACCGAGTTGAGCAATGACGTCGACGCGCTGACCGACAAGGTCAACCCGCGTCGGATCGCCGGTGACAGTGTCGGGCAGGCCCGCGGCGCGTTCACCCGAGCGAAGGAGAAGGTGATGGGCAGCTCGAGTCACATGGGGCAAGAGGCCAGCCAGCGGATGTCGCACATGGCCGGCTCGGTACGCGACGAGACCCGATCGCTCGGGCAGCAGTCTCGGGAGGCAATGGGCTCGGTGCGGGACGAGGCGCGCTCGCTCGGGCAGCAGTCCCGCGAGCAGGCTCAGGGCAATCCGATGGCGGCTGGCCTGGTCGCCTTCGGCGTCGGTCTGCTGGCCGCCTCGCTGATCCCGCCGAGCGGGCGGGAGCGGCACCTCGCCGGCCAGGCGCGGACCATGGTCAGTGAGCACTCCGATCAGCTCCGCGACCAGGCGAGCCAGGTCGGCCACCAGATGCAGGACAACCTGCGCGAGCCCGCGCAGCAGGCGGCCCAGTCGGTGCGGTCCACCGCCCAGCAGGGCGTGTCCGCGGTACGGGACCAGGGCCGCTCGGCTGCCGGTCAGGTGCAGGGAGAGGCGCATGCGGCCGCCGACGACCTTCGGCAGCGCTGATCCGCTCGGCGCGGCGGGGCCGGTGCCGGTGATGCGGGTTCGCTCCGCGTCCGCACCGGCCCCGGGTCGGCCGGTCAACGAGGACCTGGTCTTCCGGTTCGGCCCGCTGGTCGGTGTCCTGGACGGCGCTACCGTGCCGGAGGGCTTCGACACCGGCTGCGTGCACGGGCCGGAGTGGTACGTCCGGCACCTGGCCGCCCGGATCGGCGTCGCCGAGGCGGTCCGTCCGGCGGCCCGGCTGACCAGCAACCTGGCGGCGGCCATCCTCGCGGTGCGTGCCGACCACGGCGGGCAGTGCGACCTCGACCATCCGGGCACCCCGTCCAGCACGGTCTGCCTCCTCCGGGACTGCGGTGACCAGGTGGACTACCTGGTCCTCTGCGACAGCCCGCTGGTCCTGGACGACGGCGGTCAGGTCAGCGTGGTCACCGACAACCGGCTGGACGCGGCGATGGCCGAGCTGCGGGAGACGGTGGCTGTTCTGCCGGGCGGCGCGGCGGATCCGGTCACCCGGTTCCGGCATGCCGTGAGCGTCCAGCGGGAGCGGATGAACCGCACCCACGGCTACTGGGTCGCCGCCGCCGACCCGGACGCGGCCTTCCACGCGGTCACCGGGACGATGCCCCGGCGAGGTCCGGCGGCGATACGCCGGGCGGCACTGCTCAGTGACGGCGCGTCCAGTGCGGTCGAGCAGTTCGAGCTCACCGACTGGGGCGGGTTGCTGGACCTGCTGAGCGCCGACGGGCCGGGCGCGTTGCTCGACCGGGTCCGGGCCGCCGAGCGCGACCACCCCGACCGGTTGCGCCGGCACAAGCCCACCGACGACGCGTCGGTGGTGTTCTGCGAGTTCGGATCGACGGTTTGAGCCCCTTACACCCGGTCGGGTGACAACAGAGCGTGATGCGGAACACCCCGCCCGCCCGACCGGCCGGTACCGTTGTCCGGACCGCCAGTGGATGGCCAATGGGGTGGACTTCGGCCGATGAGAGCGGCAGACTGCGGCACGTGGCGGGTGCGGTCCGGCTGGAGCCGGTGGACGAGCAGAACCTGGAGCCGTTGCTCTCCGTAGCGGCTGCCGAGGCCGAGCCCGATGATGTGATGCCTCCGGTCGAGGCCCCCGCCGGCTGGTCGCTCGCCCGTCGAGAGGCGTTCCGGGAGTTCCATCGGGCCAGCTTCGGCGGGCTCGACGGCCCGACCCGCTCGCAGATGTACGCGATCCTCGTCGGCGGCGAGGTGCTGGGCATGGTCCGGATGACGCGCTGTGACGAGCCCGGCACTGTGGAGACCGGTATGTGGCTCGGTCGCTCGGCCCGCGGGCAGGGGATCGGCGCGGCCGCCCTGCGGGAGTTGCTGAACGCCGCCGCTCGGGCGGGCATGCGGGCGGTGGTCGCCGAGACAACCCCGGACAACATCGGCGCGGTCGCCGTGCTGCACAAGTGCGGCGCCAAACTGTTCGAGGACGACGGCAAGGTGCGCGCCGAGATCTGTCTGGACTCGACGCCGCCGGCGCTCTGAGGCGTACCGGTCTGCCCCGGGCCGGTCGGCGGCGACCGCAGGGCCACCGCCGACCGGCTGGATCAGGCCGGCACCCGGACGATGTCGTAGTCGGTGGTCGGCGTCGACTCCACGTCGAACCGACCGTTCACCACGTACAGCGCCGAGCCGAGCAGGTCACCGGTGGCCGGCGAACGTAGCAGCGGACCGGTGATCTCCCGCTGCACCGCCCCGGCGGTGTGGCCGGCGTTGAGCCGGACCACCGCGATGACGTTCGTCAGGTTCCGGATCACGTACAGGGTGCGACCGCGCAGCACCAGCCCGTCGGCCCGGTCCACCGAGTAGCCGCCGAGGTCGAAGAGGCGGCTGCCTCCGGTGCGCGGGTCGACGCGGACGAGTTGGCCGGTCAGCATCTGCGCGACCAGCAGATCGCCGTCCGGAAGCGCCACGATCCCGTTGCTGAACGCGTCCGGCGTCGCGCCCGGACCGGTGAGCGGCAGCACCCGGAAGGCGGCCGGGGCCGGCAGGCGGCCACCCGGGCCCAGCGGCACCACGTACAGCACCGGTCGGGTGGAGTCGGTGAAGTAGACCGCCCGCTTGGTGATCACCAGGTCGTTGACCAGGCTGTCGGGGTCGGTGGTGAACTGGTAGTGGGCCAGCCTGGCGCCGGTGTTCGCGTCGTACACGCTGGCCCCGCCGCCGGTGAAGTCGGCGGTCCAGAGCCGGCCCTGCGGGTCGATCTTGAGGCCCGCCTTGCTGGCGCCGGGGGTGCCCGGGATCAGCACCGAGCCGCGCCCGGTGCGTAGGTCACCCCGCCAGACCGCACCGTCCAGGACGGACCCGACGTACACCGTGGTGCCCCGACCGATCGTCAACCCTTCCGGGGTGAAACCGTCGGGCAGGGCGATTCGGGCCGGGAACGGCTTCGTCGGACGAGCGGTCGCCGGCGCACCAACAGTGGCCAGGGTCGCCGCAGCGACCAGGGGGACGAGGAAGAGGGACAGCAGCTTGCGCAAGAAACACCGCCTGACATCCAGGTGGAGGACTCCACAGAGGAATGTGACGCCCTTATAACACTCTGGAGCCACCAAAAGGTTGGGTACGGTGCTCAGTCCCGCCGGGCGGCGTACGCGGCCAACGAGGCGACCTGGGCCGGGTCCAGCGACGGACGCACTCGTGCCCGTGCCGTCGCCACGTGCCCGGCGGTGACAGTGGCGGCGGCGAGTGACTCCCGCATCGCGGCCAGCGCCGCCTCCCGGACCAGCGCCGCGCAGTCCGCCGCGGAGAAGCCGATCAGCTCGTCGCCGAGGGCGGCCAGGTCGACGTCCGGTGCCAGCGGCACCTGCCGGGACGCGGCTCGCAGGATCTCCGCGCGGGCGGGCCCGTCCGGCGGTGGCACGTAGACCAGCCGCTCCAACCGGCCCGGCCGCAGCAGCGCCGGGTCGACCAGGTCGGGCCGGTTGGTGGCACCGACCACCACCACGTTGCGCAACGTCTCCACCCCGTCCAGCTCGGTGAGCAGCGCGGCGACCACCCGATCCGTGGTGCCCCCGTCGGTGGCCTGGCCGCGTACCGGCGCCAGGGCGTCCACCTCGTCCAGGAAGATCAGGGTGGGGGCCGCCTCCCGGGCCCGGCGGAACAGTTCGCGGACCGCGCGTTCGCTCTCGCCGACCCACTTGGAGAGCAGTTCCGCGCCCTTTACCGACAGCACGTTGGCCCGCCCCGATCCGGCGAGCGCGGTGACCAGGTAGGTCTTACCGCAGCCCGGTGGCCCGTAGAGCAGCACACCGCGGGGCGGCTGCACCCCGAGCCGGGCGAAGGTGTCCGGATAGGTCAACGGCCACAGCACCGACTCGGTGAGCGTCTGCTTGACCTCGTCCAGGCCACCCACGTCGTCGAGGGTCACCGAGGCCAGATCCAGGGTCGAGGCCGCCATCGTGGTCGGCCGGACCACCTCCCGGGCGGCGGTGAAGTCCGCCATCGACACCGTCGGTGTCTCGGCGGACTTCTGCCGCAGCGCCGCGCGTACCCCGGCCTCCCGGACCAGCGCGGCCAGGTCCGCCGCGACGAACCCGGGGGTACGCGCGGCCACCTCGTCCAACCGGACGTCGTCGGCCAGCGGCACCTGCCGGGTCAGCACGGTGAGCTGTTCGCGGCGTAACGCCTGGTCGGGAAGCGGAATGCTGATCCGCAGCGACAGCAGGTCGGGTGCGCGCAGCGCCGGGTCGACCGCCTCCGGTCGGCCGGTGGCGCAGACCACTGCGACACCGGCCCGGATGCACTCGGCGAGCACCTGGCGGAACACTGTCGCCACCGGGCCGGGTTGGTCCGCCGGTGCGAGCGCCTCGACGTCGCTGACCAGCAGCACCGCCGGCCCGCCGGCTCGGGCCGCCGTCGCCGCGGCGCGTAACCGGTCGGCGGCGGCCTGGTTTGTCGACGCGGCCACCTCGGGTGCCCACAGCGGGTGTACGCGGGCACCGACCCGGGCCGCGACGGCCCGGACCAGCGCCGACTTTCCGGAGCCGGCCGGGCCGACGAGCAACACCCCCAGCGAGATGGTGGTGCCCAGCCGGCCCAACACCTCCCGGTGGTGGAAGCCGAGGTCGAACAGTTCGGTCAGCTCCTCGGCCTGGGTGCGCAGCCCGGGCAGCTCGTCCACGTCCGGTGTGTCGTCGGGCTGGTCCACCGCCGGGGCCGCGTCGTCCGGCCGGGTCGGCTGCGTCCGCCCGGCGTCGACCGGGGCGGGGCCGCCGTGGGTGGCCGGGCCGTGCTCCCACCCGATCACCGTGTCCATGGTGACCAGCGCGCCGGCGGCCGGCTCGACCGAGCGCACGGTGAGCAGGGTGCTGGTCCAGGCGAAACCGACAGTGTTGGCGAGGCTGCGTCGAGCCGCCTCGACCAGGCTGCGTACCGAGGCGTCCGGCAGCACGTCCTGTGGCAGCAGCGACACGTCGTCACCGGCGGTGAGCACCTTGCCCAGCAGGGCCAGCCGGAGCATCTCCGGGCTCACCGCCGCGACCACCTCCACCGGCCCGGCCAGGACGACCCGACCCGCCGGCACCAGCGGCACGGGGCTGACCCGCACCTGAGCGCCGTCGCGCACGCCCAGGTTGCCCAGGGTCAGGTCGTCGGCGTACAGCAGGGCGCTGCTCGCGCCCGGCGCTGCGGTCGCCACGATGCCCGCGGTCTCCCGGCGGCCGACAAGCCGGACCGGGTCGCCGGGCCGCAGCCCCAGCGCGGTCAGCGCCTCCGGATGCAGCCGCACGATGCCCCGTCGGGCGTCCAGCGCGGCCGGTCGGAGGCTCGCCGTCAGGGTCAGGTCGGGTTGCGCCACCGCCCGACCGTAGCCGCCGCCGGCCAGCTCCGCCGGTCAGCGCCGCGGATCCAACTCGTCAAGCAACGACGGGTCCCGCCTGATCAGCTCGGCCAACCGGGCCGCCGGGTCCGGGGTCAACCCGTCCGGGCCGGGCGGCCACTCGGGCACCGTCCGGCCGGACAGCGGCCAGGCCGGCGGGGGTTCCACCGGCGCCGCCGGGGGCACCGGTCCGACCGTGACGTCCGGACCGGCCCAGGAGATCCGCATGGGGTACGTCCGCCCGTCGTGCTGCACCTGCACTGTCACCGCCAGCCCGGGATGGCCGCCGACGACCTGACGGACCGCCTCGGCGACCTCTTCCACCGGGCCCCACCCGGCCACGTCACCCGGGGAGTCCGCCCCCGCGTGCCGGGGGTCGTGCCGTCCCGACCCGGTGTCGCGGACGTCGTCCGGGCCCGGCCCGGGATGGCCCGGCGGTGGCACGCTGTCGTCACGGTCGTTGGTCCGCCGGCGCAGCGCCTCCTCGCGCCGGGCCAGTCGGGCCAGCGTCTCGTCCAGGTCGCCCCTCACCAGATCACCTCTTCCCGCACGGCCGGAGCCGGTCGGCTCAGGCTTGCCTGTCCCGGGTCGCACGGTCCAGCGCACGGTCCAGGACGACAAGCAGCGCGTCCCGCACCGACAGCCGGTCCCGGGCGTCGAACTGCACCAGGGGTACGTGGTCACCGATGGCCAGTGCCCAGCGGATCTCACCGAGTTCCAGGGCCAGCCGCCCGTCGAAGGCGTTGACTCCCACCACGAACGGCAGCCCGGCCCGTTCGAAGAAGTCGATCGCCGGGAAGCAGTCGTCCAGCCGGGCGCTGTCCACCACGACCAGCGCGCCGAGCGCCCCGCGGGCGAGGTCGTCCCACATGAAGCCGAACCGGGCCTGCCCCGGCGTGCCGAACAGGTAGAGCTTCAGACTGCGATCGATTGTCACGCAGCCGAAGTCCATCGCCACCGTCGTGGTGGTCTTTGTGGAACGGACACCCGGATCGTCCACGCCGATCCCGGCGCTTGTCATCTCGGCCTCGGTGGTCAGGGGAGCGATCTCGGAGATCGCACCCACGGTGGTGGTCTTGCCCACCCCGAACCCACCGGCCACCAGGATCTTGACCGGGATCGGCGGTGCCGCCGGCTTACCGACCGGCGGCGGTGACGTCCCCGCTCCGGACGGAGGCTGGTACGGCGGCGGCGGTGTGCCGGCACGTCCGACTGCCGGCCCGCCGCTCGGCACGGCGTAACGGGCGGCTGCGCTGTTTCCGGCGACCCCGCCGAGCGGGGCGACCGGCCATTCAGGAGATCGCACGAAGTCCATCAATCACTCGCAGGATGAGGTCGGGGTCGGCGGCGTCGTTGGTGTCGGTGACGTGCACGTCCAGGTGGCCGGCCGCCCGTAGGTCGCCGACCAGGACCCGCGTCACCCCGAGGTGCAACCGGGCGCGGGCCGAGATCTCGGCAACCGAGATCGGTTCCGCGCAGAGCGCGATGATCGCCTCGAATTCCGGTGCCAGCAGGGCACCGGGCGGGCCGGTCGACCAGCCGCCGTCCGTGCGGGCGGTCACCTGCGTCTCCAACCCGATCGCCGGATCGGCACCCGCCACCCGTCCCGAGGTGAGCACGAAGGGGCGGGGACCGGCCGGCCGGCCACCGCCCGGCTCCGGCTCCGGCAGCGGCGGTACCACCACGTCGCCGGCGCCGGTCGGGGGAGCCGTGTGCAGGTACGGGCGGATCCGGACCCTGGGTTCCGGGTCCGGGTCCTCACCGGCGACGTCGGGGGTCACTGCTGAACGGCGTTCTTCAACTCGACGATCAGCCGCGGGGTCAGGGCGCCACCGGCCCGCCCGGCGAAGAGCGTCATCTCGTACGCGACGGTGCCCAGGTTGGCTGACCGGTCGGCGACCACCCCGAGCACGGAACCGCTGCTGATCGCGCTGATCAGCAGGTAGCCGTCGGCCATGTCGACGATCACCCGGTTCAGACCGCCGAGCGCGTACCAACTGGCCGCCCCGCCGGCGAGACTTGTCATCCCGGAGACCACCGCAGCCAACCGCTCCGCGTTGGACCGGTCCTTGATCGCCGACATGGCCATCAGCAGGCCGTCCGACGAGACCGCGATCGCCTCCAGGACCCCTGCCGTGCCGGAGGTGAAGGAGTCCAGCAACCAGTTGAACGTACGGGCCTCCGGGCTGAGGTCCCCGCTGGCGCCGGACTGGCTCTGGTCGACGTTGTCGTGCAGGAAGGGACTGGTCACCGTGATGATCCTTCTTCGTTCCGGCGGTCTGGGCCGACTTCGCGGAGAGCGCGGGCGACGCCCTCCTCGAACTCGCTGATCCGCTTGCGGACCTCGGCCGGGTCACCGAGGTGGGTACTGGGTGGCTGACAGGCCGGGACGACAGTGAGGTTCGCCCCCGGCACCCGTCGGCTCAGTCGGGGTCGACCCGGGGTGGCGTCGGACGGGCCGGCGCCACCGGCCACCGTAGGGCCGACGCCTCCCGGTGTGCTCGGCAGGTCGACGGTGTTCAGTTCGGCCCGGCGTACACCGGCCTGGAACGCCTCGACCAGAGCCCGGGCTTCGGCGGGGTCCGCGCCGGTGGCGTCCACCGGCCGGGTCGGGGTGGCGGCGGCGTGCAGGCTGGCCCCGGGCACCCGCTGCCGGACCCGCGGCGCGCTCGGTGAGCCCGACGGTGCCGGCTCCTGGGCAGTGGGGACGGGCTGCTGCGGCTGGCCGGGGCCGAACGCGTTCCAGGACGGGCTGGCCTCCAGGCTGCGGGTGGCCCGGCTGAGCAGGTCCGAGTCGAAGCGGGCTGGCTCGGCGACGGCCGCCGTGATGGACCGCGCGGCGCGCTCGGATGCGGCCGCCGTACGCCGGTCTCGTTCCGGCACCGCGGCCCGGGCGACGGTGCTCCCGGCCGGGTCGGCTCGGCGCAGCACCAGTGACGTCGACGGGATCTCCAGGTGTGCCGTCACCCCACCGCCGGTGGTGGTGGCCAGGCCCACCTCCCAGCCGTGCCGGCGGGCCAACCGGCCCACCACGAAGAGACCGAGCACCTCGGTCGGCGCCAGGTCGAGCCGTTCCCGGCGGGTCAACCGGGCGTTCTCCTCGGCCAGCCGTTGCTCGCCCATGCCGATGCCGTGGTCCACGACGGTGATCCGCGCGCCGAGGCCGGAGGTGTCGGCGGCCACCAGCACCCGGGTGTGCGGCGGGGAGAAGGCGGTGGCGTTCTCCATGAGTTCGGCCAGCGTCAGGATGAGGTCGCCGACCACCGCCGGCGCAGCCGAGATGCCCGCCGGCACCCGCACCTCCACCCGGGTGTAGTCCTCGATCTCGCCGAGCGCCAACCGGACCACGTCGGCCAGCGGCACCGGCGCGGTGTGGGCGTCGGCGCCGGCCGAACCGGAGAGCACCACCAGGCTGCCGGCGTTGCGCCGCAACCGGCTGGAGATGTGGTCGAGCCGGTACAGGTGCTCCAGCCGGCCCGGGTCGGCCTCCTGCTGCTCCAGCCGGTCGATCAGCGCGATCTGCCGGCCCACCAGGTTCTGGGTGCGCCGCCCGACGTGGCCGAACATCTGCGCCACGTTGCGTCGGCCGGCGACCTGACGTTCGACCAGCCGGGCGGCGGTGCTCTGCACCCGGTCGAAGGCCCGCGCCAGGTCGCCGATCTCGTCGTTGGCCCGGATGTCCACCGGCTCCAGGCGCACCGGCTGGGGGCTCTCCCCCTCGTCGTCGGTGACCCGGACCAGCTCCGCCTCGGCGACCCGGGCGACCCGGTCGGCCGAGCGGGTGAGGCGGGTAAGCGGTCGGGCCACCGTCCGCGCGACCGCCGCGCTGAGCAGCACCACCAACGCCAGGATCAGCGCCGCCGTGGCCCCGACCAGGTACGCGGCCGTCAGCGCGCGCCGCTGCTCGGCGGTCACCGCGGTGAGCACGTCGGCGACCAGCTTCTTCTCCACGAACTGACCGAGCCGGATCATCGTGCGGACGGCCGGGAAGAGTGCCTCCATCGGCACGTCGCGGACCGCGGCGGCCGGGTCCCGGGCGCTGGTGACCAGGAAGTCCGAGCTGGTACGCGCGGCCACAGCCGCGTCGTTGAGCTGGGCCACCTTGAGCTGTTCGGGCGTGATCAGGCTGCGGAAGCGCTGGTTGTCGACCTGGAGCGCGGCGATGCACGCCACGTACCCGCTGATGGTGTCGGAGCTGCCGATCGCCTTGACCAGCAGGCTCAGGGTGGCGCAGGCGCCCAGGCCCTCGTCGACGCGGAGCAGCCCGTCGAGGGCGAGCACCTGACGGCCCGGCAGCGTCTCGGTGTCCACCCCGAAGATCAGCCGCAGCGACTCGATCAACCCCAGATTCACCGGGCCGAAAGCCTCCATCACCTGACCCGGGTTCGCGACCCGGGCCAGCACGGCGGTGCGCAGGTCGACGAGGCTGGACACCCCGTCCAGGGCGTGGTCGACCCGGTCGGTCAGCGCGTCGCTCCGCCCGGCCCGCAGGTCGGCCACCCGGTCGTCGACGTCGGCGGACTTGCGGACCACCTCGCTGCGCTCGACCCGGCCGAGCAGGAAACCGACCGAGAGGATGCGTTCCTGCTGGAGGTCCTGGACCAGGCTGCCGACCCGGCTGGCGAGCCGTACCCGCTCGGCGGTGTCGCTGGCCCGCTGCGCCGCGGCCACCCGGTCGAGCATCACGGGCACGGCCAGGCCGACCATGCTGAGCAGTGGGATCACCACGAGCAGCGCGAGCTTGCCGCGGATCCGGAGCCTACCGAGCAGCATCGAAGGCCCCCCACTGCGCGGGCTCCGGATCGCGGGCCGCGCCGGCCGGTTGCAGCTCGCGCTGGTCGCTGGGCACCGGTCGCCACGACTCTGCCGGCGACGGGGCGTCGGCACCCTCCGCGTGGGTCGCGGCCAGGGCCGCCCGGCGCCGGGCCCGGCCACGGGCGACGACCAGCAGCGCGGCGAGCCAGCTCAGCAAGAGCACGGCGAGCACTCCCGCTGCGCTGATCAGCCAGCGGTCCCGGTTGAACTCGTCGATGCGCTCGACGAGCAGGGCGTCCAGCTCGGCGAGGATGACCGGCTGAAGTTGGCGGGCTGCGCGCTGCGTGTTGAGCCCGGCGGCGCTCAACTGACCGGGGTCCACCACGCTCGTGCCCTTGGCCGGGGTGGAGTACGCGGCCAGCGCCTCCACCGAGCGTTGGTAGGTGTCCAGTGGGGTCAGCACGTTGGCACCGAGATCGGTGCTCTCCGAGCCGTCCACGGCGGAGCGCAGGTTGTCGACGAGGTCACCGGCGGGTGCCAGGGCGGCCACCCGCAGACCGGTCAGCTCCATCAGGCCGCGTGGTTGCTCGGCGGCTGGCCGGCGGGAGACCAGCGTGCCCAGATCGGCGAGCCGGCCGGCGGACACCACCGCCTCGGGCAGTTCCTGGCCGGCGCTGTCCTGGAGGAAGAAGGAGTCAGTGACGGGATCGCGTACCAGCCCGGAACTCTCCCGGACCTTGCGGTGCAGTGCCAGCAGCAGGTCCGTGACCTCGCTGTACGCCGTGAAGGCGGACTCCGGGTCGGCGGGGCTGCGGCCGCGCAGTGCCTCCAGCTTGGCGCGTAGCCCGGCCCAGCGTTCCTGGCTGAGTAGCTCGGCGCCGATGCGGGCGTCCACCGCCGCGGCCCCCTCGACCGCCCGGTTCAGCGCGTCGCCGGACACCTGTCGATTGCTGACCGCGGCGGACTGGGCCTCCACGAGGGCGTCGGTGACCGAGCTCAGGGCGGTGAGGTACTGCACGCCGAGTCGCTCCCGGACGGCCAGGTCCCGGTCGTCGGTCGTCTGCCGCCAGGCGGATGTGACGAGCAGACCCACCGGTGCCAGTAGCGCCCCGATGAGCAGCAGCGGCAGCAGTCGGCCCAGGGTGGACGGACGTCGACGGGCCCGCGGCGCGGGGACTGTCATGGTTGTGTCTCCTCCGGCATGGGGCGCGGATCGGCGCGGCGTCGGGTGACCCGACAAGTCCCGTGCACCGGACCGGAAAACTAACCGACCCCCCTACTGGTCAGGCCTTGGTGGGCGAGTCAGGTTCGCGTCAGTTCGAGCAATGTCACAGTTCGCCCGCGTTCCCAACACGCTCTGTTTCGTCAGTGCGTGTGACATGGAGGGATCGAGGGGGATATCAGTGAAAGATCGGAATTCACGGGATCCGAACTCAACTCACTGGGCCGCGTCGGACATGGCGCGCTCGCTGCCCCCCGCGCACCGATCGGGGCAACCGGACGGACGTACGGCGGATCTCAGCCAACGCTCAGGCTGCGGGCCGTAGCGTGTGCCGCATGACATCGCCGTCGCCGGCCGCGTGGATCCGGCGTGCCCTGCCCACCCGCCGTCGCGGGATCGCCGCCGCGGCGGTCGTCGTGCTGCTGGCCGCCGCCGTGACCTGGGCGGTATGGCCGCAGGGGCCGGGCGTACGCACCGAGAGCGCGATGCTCACCGTCCGCTCCGGACCGTCCGGCGACCAGCCGGTCGACCTGGACACGACCTTCTACGTCCCGGGCGACGCGTCATCCGGGCGGAAGGTTCCGGCGGTGCTGCTGGCACACGGGTTCGGCGGCACGAAGGAGTCGGTGCGCTCCGACGCGGAGGAGTTCGCCGGGCGCGGCTACGCGGTGCTCACCTGGACGGCCCGGGGCTTCGGCCGCAGCGGCGGTGAGATCCACCTGGACAGCCCGGACCACGAGGTGCGCGACGCGTCTCGGCTGCTGGACTGGCTGGCCGCCCGACCGGAGGTCCGCACCAACGCCGCCGGCGACCCGCAGGTCGGTGTGGTCGGCGGATCGTACGGCGGCGGGTTGGCGCTGCTGCTTGCCGCTCAGGACCCTCGCGTCGACGCGATCGTCCCCATGATCACCTGGAACGACCTGTCCCGCGCCTTCCTGCCGGAGAGCACCGGCGGAGCGCCGACCGAAGGTGTGTTCAAGAAGGGCTGGGCCGGTCTGTTCTTCGGCGGCGGCGGCAACGTGGGTTCCGGCCCGGCCGGGCTCTCCGGCGGGACCGCCGCCCAGCCGCAGGGCGCACCGGCGTCGGCCGGCCCGCCCAGCCCGGGGCCGGGTGCCGGTCCGGGTACCGGTCCCGGTGGTGCCCCGGCCGGTGCGGCCGACCCGTCCTGCGGCCGGTTCGCCGCCGACGTGTGCGCCGCGTACCTGCGGATCGCCACGACCGGTCGGGCCGATCAGGCGGCAGTGGACCTGCTGCGCCGCTCCAGCCCGGCGGGCGTGCTGGACCGGATCAAGGCACCCACCCTGCTGGTGCAGGGCGAGGCGGACACGCTCTTCCCCCTCGGCGAGGCGGACGCGAACGCCAGGGGCATCGCCGCCGCCGGCACCCCCGTGCGGGTCGCCTGGTTCACCGGCGGTCACGACGGTGGGAGTGGACCCCGCTCCGACGAAGACCGGGTGAAGTTCCTGACCGTCCAGTGGCTCGACCACTACGTCAAGGGCGAGGGCGGCGCGCCCGGCGACGACTTCACCTGGTCGCGGATCGCCGGGTTCGACGCGCTCGACCGGGGTCTGGTCGCCATCGGCTTCCGCCGCGCGGACTACCCGGGCCTGACCGGCAGCGCCCGCCGGGAGGTCACGGTCGCCGGGCCGGCCCAGCCGATCGCGAACCCGCCGAACGGCAACCCGGCCGCCATCTCCTCGATCCCGTTCGCCGGTGGGCTCACCTCCCTGCTCGACGGCGTGGCCGGTGACGTGCCCGGCCAGCACGCCAGGTTCGAGTCGACACCGCTGACCGAGGCGGTGGACGTGGCCGGTGCGCCCACCGTCACCGTGCGGGCCGCGTCGCCGACCGGTACGGCGGTGCTCTTCGTCAAGCTCTACGACGTCGACAAGGACGGCACGGCGACCCTGCCGAACGGGCTGGTCGCCCCGATCCGGCTCACCGGCCTGCCGCAGCAGGTGCAGGACGCCCGCCCGGTCACCGTGACACTGCCCGGGATCGTCCGCCGGGTGGAGGCCGGCCACCGGCTGCGACTGGTGGTGGCCACCTCCGACCAGGCGTACACCACGCCCGTCGAGCCGACCGTCTACACGGTGGCGGCGGACGGCGCTGTCACCCTGCCCACTGTCGACGGCGAGCCGATCCCCACCGCCGCGACGCTCTGGCGCTGGGTGCTCGCCGGTCTGCTCGCCGCCATCGCGATCGGCCTCGTCGTGGTCGTCGCCGTGCTGCGCCGCCGGCATCGCCGCCAGGACCGGTCGGTGCATCCGGAGTACGCGGACACGCCGTTGGCAGTGCGCGCACTGCGCAAGGAGTACGCGGACGGCTTCGTGGCGGTGTCGAACGTGGACTTCGAGGTGCACCCCGGTCAGGTGGTGGGTCTGCTCGGGCCCAACGGCGCCGGTAAGACCACCACCCTGCGGGTGCTGATGGGGTTAACCCAGCCGACCGCCGGGGAGATCTACGTCTTCGGTCGCCGGCTGGTGCCCGGCTCGCCGGTGCTGTCCCGGATCGGCGCGCTGGTCGAGGGACCCGGGTTCCTGCCGCACCTGTCCGGGCTGGAGAACCTGAAGGCGTACTGGCGGGCCACCGGCCGGCCGTGGGAGGACGCACAGTTCGACGCGGCCCTGAAGATCGCCGGGCTGGGCGACTCCGTGCACCGGAAGACCAAGAACTACAGCCACGGTATGCGCCAGCGCCTCGCCATCGCCCAGGCCATGCTCGGCCTGCCCGAGCTGCTGGTGTTGGACGAGCCGACCGACGGGCTCGACCCGCCGCAGATCGCCGAGATGCGCCGGGTGCTCCAGCGGTACGCCACGGACGGCCGGGCGGTGCTGGTCTCCAGCCACCTGTTGGCCGAGGTGGAGCAGACGTGCACCCACGCCGTGGTGGTGAACAAGGGCCGGATCGTGGCGTCCGGGCCGGTGGAGGAGATCGTGGGCGAGTCGCCGAGTGTGCTGTTCGACGTCAGCGACCCGGTGGCGGCGCGGGCCGTGCTGGACCGACTGCACGGGGTGCGGGTGCTGCCGGAGAGCGACGGCCAGTTGGTGGTCGACACGAACGGCACGGCCCGCAGCGAGGTGGTGGCCGAGCTGGTGCGCGCCGGCATCGGGGTGGACCGGGTGGTGCCGCGGCGCCGCCTGGAAGACGCGTTCCTCGCCCTGGTGGGCGACAACTCTCGGGGAAGCGGTGACCGGTGATGGCTGTTGTCGACGCGGGCGAGGCCCAGGGCTACCGGCCGTCGACCACCATGCCGTTCGCTGCGGAATTCCGTCGGCAGGCGTCCCGGCGGCGGACCCAGCTGGCGCTCGGGTTCATGGTGCTGCTGCCGCTGATCATCCTGATCGCGTTCCAGTTCAACTCCGGTGGCGACGACGACAACGGCAACAACGAGTTCGCCAGTCTGGTGGACCTGGCCACCTCCGGCGGGCTCAACTTCACCCTCTTCTCGATCTTCGTGTCGGCGTCGTTCCTGCTCGTGGTGGTCGTCGCGCTGTTCTGTGGCGACACGGTGGCCAGTGAGGCGAGCTGGGGCAGCCTGCGCTACCTGCTGGCGATCCCGGTGCCCCGGGCCCGGTTGTTGACGGTGAAGCTGGTGGTCGCACTCGCGTACTCGGGACTGGCTCTTGTTCTGTTGGCTGGCACCGCGCTGCTGGCCGGCACCCTGCGCTACGGCTGGTCGCCGCTGCGCAGCACTGTCGCCGCCGAGCTGGAACCCACCGAGGGGCTGCTCCGGTTGCTGGCCGTGCTCGGCTACCTGGCGGTCGTACTGCTGGTGGTGGCCGGGCTGGCGTTCCTGCTGTCGGTGACCACGGACGCCGCGCTCGGCGCGGTCGGCGGTGCCGTGCTGCTCTGGATCCTGTCCAGCATCCTGGACCAGATCACCGCCCTGGGCGCGGTGCGCGACTTCCTGCCCACCCATTTCAGCACCGCCTGGCTGGGGCTGCTCTCGACCCCGGTGCAGACCGACGACGTGGTGCGCGGCTGCATCTCGGCGATCAGTTACGCGACGCTGTTCTGGGGACTGGCGTTCTGGCGCTTCACCCGCAAGGACATCACGTCATAGGGGCCGGGTCCAGGCCGAGAGCGCGGAGGCCCATCGCGGCGTCCCCGCCGGTCGAGCGGATCCGGAAACCGGAGGCCGGGCAGTCGGCCAGCGGGTCGGTGCTCGGGGACGGGCTCGGAGCGATCGGCGGCCGGCTCGGAGGGTCCCCGCCCTGGCCCCGATGGTCGCCGGTAGTGCAGCCGCCGAGCGCGAGAGCCATCGCGACCGTCGCGATGACCCGTCGCGGTGCTGCCGTGTCGCCGGAGACCATTCGTTGATCCTCGCCCACGTGGGTGTGCCGCCGCCGCCCGGCCCCGACAGTCGGGTGCCGTGTCGAGCTGCCCCATATCTGGGCCGACTTCACTGTGGACCTTGACCTCACGCCGCACCTCCCGACCACCCTCGGCGCGAACTATTAACTCAGAGTTAATAGTTGCCTCGGTCACCTCCTTGTCGGCCAGCACTCGGCGCATGATCTGCACGATGTTGGGAACCGAGGTCCCGTACAGCTCCGCCATCTGAGTCTGAGTCAGCCCAGACAGTCCCCTTGCTTGCACGCAGCTGGACGACGGAGCTGCCGTCGTCGGCGCGGTAGAGAATCAGCTCGCCGGCAGGATCAGTCATCCGTGGCTCCCTTCGGTCAGGGCTCGGGTGATCTCGGTGGCGTCGAACCGGGCGGGCTGGAAGTCGGCGGCCGAGGCCAGCCCGAGCCATTCCAGCCGGTCGCCGTGTTCGGGGTGGGCGGGATCGTTCAACACCTCGACCAGTTCGGCGTACCCCCACACACCGCCACAGTCGTCCGGCGGGGCCGCCCGCCGACCGCCCGTGCATCGTGGGTACGTGATGGGCTGGCGAGGCAGCACCTTTTCCACAACGATCTCGTGCTCCCAGTTGTCACCGAAGTCGTACGTGTACCTGAACCGGTCGCCGACGCCGGGCGCTACCTGTTCCAGAGTTACCGGGGCCTCGGCGCGGTAGCCCAGCTCCCGGTCGGCGACCCCGAAGTCGCCGTAGGCGGTCTCGAAGACATGCAGGTGGGAGTCGTCCCAGCCGAAAGCCACCTGGATGATGTTGTGCAGGTCCGCCAGGCTGGTGTCGGCGGGCAGTTCCAAACGCCGCCAGATCGGCGGCTTCGCCCCCCGCAGACCCACCTTGAGCTGGTAGATCGGTGCGGCAGGGCCGGATTTCCTCCGCTTTGCCGGCAGCTTCCGCCCTGCGGTACGCCGTCCCGCCAGGGTTTGGATCTGCTGCGCCTGCCCGGCGATCTGGTTCATCATCGCCAGCAGTTCGAGGGTCGGCTGTCGGTCGTCGGCGTCGTGCTGGGCTGGTGGGCGCGTCGGCTCGGGCAGCGTACGGATCCGGGCTCGCAGCAGCACCGCCAACGGGTGATAGCCCGGCCCGTTCTCGTCGTCGAGTTCGTCGTCTAACTCCGAGGGGTCACATTCCTGGTCGTGGTCCGCACGGGCGTCGAGAGCTCGTTCGACCTGCCACCGAAACTCGGCCGGGTCCAGCAATTCCTCGGCGATCGTCAGACCGGCACCATGGCCGTTCTGCACAATGGTGGTGACAACCTCGTTCAGGGCGTGGGCAGGGAAGAGCACGATGTCGGCCGCCGCGTCACAGTCGAGATGGTCGACGTGGACGAGGAACCCGTGTGATCGCCCCGCCCGCTCGAAGGCGCAGACGAGCACGGAGGCGCTGCCCGCCGGGTCGGCAAATCGTCGACATGGGCCGACCCGCACGGGCTGGCGCAACTCACCGGCCCAACTCGGCGCTGCGACGCCCTCGTCCATTAGGCGCTGGGCGGCGGTCGCAGCGACGGTGCCCTCCCGTACTGCGTCGATCGCGAGCAGCACCGCGAGCGCTTCCGACGTGGCGATTTCGGCGATGGCCGGCAGTATGCCCTCGTTGAGGGCCTCGGTGAAACCTTCGCCGGCAAGGTCACCGGCGGACAGGAACGTCGCGGCAAACAACTCGGCCTCGATCGGATCGTCCGTCTTGATCAGGTCGGCAGCGCCGGCAACCAGGTCGCCGATGGGGTTCTGTGGGTCGAAGTCAGCATCTGAGCACGCCGGGCAGTCGCACTGGTCCGCCTCGACGGGACGGGCACGACGTACGACCTGCTGCCCGGACCGACTGGGCTTGGCGCGCTTACGACGGCGGCTCTCGGGACTCATCCGAGCATGTTTTCACGGCTGCCGGGGCGGCTTGACACAACGCGCCGGGGTGGTGGGTCCGCAGGGTGCAGCGGTCGCCGCCGGGTAGGCGGTGGTCGCACCAGACGCGGCTACGCACGAACTGGCGGTCTTCCTCGCTCAGCGTCGTCTCGCCGAAGTCGATGGCGGTCACGTGGCCGAGCGAGTCGCGCAGCGCCTCGGCCAGTGCCCGGGCACCGTCGACGCTGGTCAGGGTGGTGGGCAGGTGCACGATCCAGCGGGGCGGTGCCTCGTACTCCGTCATGGTCTTCCCTTGGCTGGGGTGGCGCCGAGGCGGGTGGGGTCGGCCGACGATCGCCCGGACAGTCGCTGGCCGGAGCCCGGCACCCGCCCCGGGCCTGCATCAGGTGGTCGCTCCGGACAACCCTTCGGTGTACGACGTCAGTGCCTCCACGGTCGCCGTGAGGCTCTCCGACATCAGGGTCGACCTGCTCGGCGGCCCGGGACCACTGCCCGCTCGCCGTCTCGGTGGCCGCGTCATGTGGCCTCCGTCGGTGAGCTGCCGTTGGGCGTCACCGGCCAGGTCGAGCGCGTCGTCCCCGCAGCGCCGGGCCTGCCGCTTCGGTCACGGTCACGGGACCTCCTCATGGTTGGTGTGGTGCCGGGGCAGCGCCACAACCAGCCCAGATGGGGGACATCTGAACCGCCATGCGCGCTGCCCCGGCTCGGTTTCGGGGCTGCCCCCGGAAGGTGAACCAACCCTGGTGCCAACCCGGGAGGCTCGTCCAAACGCTAATCCACCTAGTGACATAGGTCAACCATGTTCTTGAGGTGAAGCCGTGCGGCGTGATCAGATGGGGCTGCCAACCCGGGAGGACCACCCATGCCCGCGATCCCTTTGAGCTACGTCGACATCGCTGCGGACATCACTGCCCGCATCGAATCTGGCGAATACCAGCCCGGTGCCAAGCTGCCGTCCTACACGCAGCTCGGTGACCTCTACTCGGTGTCGTTCTCTACGGCTGCTCGCGCGGTGGCGCTCTTACGTGACCGCGGCGTCGTGGTCGGTGCGCCGGGGCGCGGGGTGTTTGTCAGGGAACGAGATGCCGGCGAGTCATGACCGTTAGACCGGGCGCAGGTACGCCCTGAGATTGTCCGTTGCTGTGCGGAGCATGGTGCGAGCCCTGTTCTCGAACGACGACGCCGATCGCATGGTCTCGATCCTGCACTCAATCAAGCACAACGCAATCTGGGCGAGCGAGGTCGTGTGACCGAGCTGCTTCAGCACGCGATCCGGGGGGTGGGGGTCTGGGGTCTGCCCCGCATCTGGGGCAGCTCGACAGGCCGTACCCACAGTATGGGAGCGCGCCCACGACGGGCGGCGCTGCCTGGATCCGGGTGTAACCGCAGCTCAGAGGCGTAGAGGCGGGCCTGCGCCGTCGAGGATGCTCGACGCGGGGCTGTGGACACCGGTACATTCCGACCGGGGACTTTCCCACTAACAAGGAATTTATAAGCTTCGATAGTTTCATGCCTCACATTGAAGAGATCCGATTCCTTCGATGGAGGTACCGATGAACGTTCCTCGGCTCGGCGGGCCGACCCTGTCCCTGTTCCGCATCGTGATCGGCCTGCTGTTCACGTTGCACGGCCTGACCTCGGTCTTCGGGTTGTTCGGCGGCAACCCGATGACCGGTGAGGCGATAGCGCTCGGCACCTGGCCGGGCTGGTGGGCCGCGCTGATCCAGCTGGTCTGCGGCGCCCTGGTGCTGGCCGGGCTCTTCACCCGACCCGCCGCTCTGCTCGCATCCGGCTCGATGGCGTACGCCTACTTCGTCGTGCACCAGCCGGATGATCTGCTGCCACTGCGCAACGGTGGTGAGCTGTCGGCGCTCTTCTGCTGGTCGTTCCTGCTGGTCGCGGCCCTCGGCCCAGGCGCCTGGGCGCTCGACAACCTGCTCGCTCGGCGTCGTGCCGACGCTCCACCAGTAGCGGTGGTCGAGCCGACCTCGATGGTGGTCTGACCGCACCTGTACCGCGCGTCGCCGGAGCCTCGACGAGGCGGGTCCGGCGACGCGCCGGGTGGGGTTGCGCGGGTGGGGCGACGATTTGGTGGACTCGAAGCGCTGTCGACCATTGGCCGTTCAGCTGGCCAGCAGGGCCGGTGTCGGGGAACCCACTGGGCGTTGGCGCATGACCTCCGCGATCGTGGTTTCGCCGGAGAGCCCGAGGTCGCCCAGCGGTCGGGCCGCAGCATCGAGATCTTCGGCGTTCGTGAGATGGAACGACCAGAGAAGCTCGTCAGCTACGTTGCAAACCACCACCGCCGCATCGCCGGACGGATGAAGTTGCGTGGAAAGGTCGTGGAGAGTGTCCGAGGGCACCGCGGTGATGAATAGAACCTCGCCCGTCCTGGTACGGGGCGACGAGAGCAACTGCTCCCGCTGCTCCGCCACCGTCAGAGCCGCACGTAGGCGTTGTGCGGTGGCAGAACGCTCAGTCCGGTGCCCATCCTGACTCTGGCGGATCAGGTAACTCGTGCCAGCCGAGTCGTACACGTCCTCCACATGGACACGAATTTGTACTGGCAGTGGGACATCGGCGAAGCGGAGGATTTCCGGCAGGTCTGCGCGCAGTTGAAGCAGGCTGCTGCGCCCGCCCACCAGCCCTGGTATCTGAGGGCTGTGGAAGGCCCAGTCCTCGTCATCCGTGTTCGGGCTGATCACGATCAGATCGATGACGTTTTCACGCACTCTTCAACACCTCCCTGGCTTCCTCGGGGGTGAGCCCGACCTGTTGTACCAGTATGACGCCGACCGCGCGTGGTGAGACCGTGGATTTGTCGTGGAAGGCAAAGGTGATCGACGGGCGACCGTTGGCAACGAGGCGGCGGTGAGAACCGGACTGTCGCTCAACCCGGTAGCCGAGTTCGCCCATGAGCAACCTCAACAAGGCTCTCGCCTTCAACGATGGCCACTGGCTCCCCATGCGCAGCAGTTTCCTCTATCCGAGCGTGTCTCACCCGTACCGACACTGCCGTTTGGAGGGGCTGTACTCAGCGCACGGACCGCTTGTCCGTCAGGCTCATCTACGCCGAAGGGCGAGGACTGAGGACCGCGTCCAGGAGGCCGGGGTAGCGGCGGTCCAGCTCGTCGCGGCGGAGCCGGACCAGGCGGCTGGTGCCGGCGGCCCGGGTGCGGGTCAGGCCGGCCTCGCGCAGCACCTTGAGGTGGTGGCTGCGGGTCGCCTTCGAGACGCCGAAGTCGAAGCTGCCGCAGGTCGCCTCGCCCCCCTCGGCCAGCGCTCGCACGATCTGTAGCCGCACGTCGTCGGCGAGTGCGGCCAGCACGGTGGTGACCGGTACGCCGGTCAGGTCGGGTTCGTGCGGCTCCATGTGACCAGTGTAACCCTTGTTCGACAACTATCGAACAACACCCTAGGGTCGGTGTCGTTGGTTCGACGATACTCGAACATTGGAGCTGACGATGCGACCCCGTGCCGCCGCCTACCCGCTGCTCGCCGTGCTCGGCTGGGGCGTGATGTTCCCGGTCCTGGCCAGTGCCCTGACCCGGGTCGACCCCCTCAATCTGACCACCGCCCGCTACCTGCTCGCCAGCGTCATCCTGGTCGCCATCCTGCTGCTCCGGGAAGGTGCCGGCGCGCTGCGCCACGGCGGCCGGACGGGCGAGATCGTGCTGCTGGGCGTTGTCGGCTTCGCCGGCTTCAACGTGCTCACCAACCTGGCGCTCGAACACGCCGCCCCCCAGCAGATCGCTCTCTTCGTGGCCACCACCCCGCTGATCACCCAGTTGGTCCGCTGGGCCCGTGACGGCGTACGGCCGAAGCCGCTCCTGCTGGCCCTCTCCCTGGTGGCGCTCCTCGGAGTCGGTCTGGTGATCACCCGCGGGAGCCTGGCCGGGCTCGGTCAGTTCGGGCTCGGTGGGCTGATGATGATCGGCGCGGTACTCGGCTGGGGCATCTACACGCACGGCGCCAGCCGGTTCGGCGACTGGTCACCGCTGCGCTTCACGACTCTGACCGCGCTCGCCGGCACGGCGGCCATGCTGGCCGCGAGCATCGGCGCGGACGCCGTCGGCTGGCAGCACGCGCCGGCCGCCGCCGATCTCGCGGCGGTCACCCCACAATTGGCGTACGCCGTGGTCGTCGGCGCGGTGATCGCGGTCCTGGCCTGGAACACCGGTGTGCAGCGGCTCGGTGCCGCCAACGCCGCGCTGTTCATGAACCTGGTCCCGGTCACCACCTTCGCGGTGCAGATCGCCCGCGGCTACCGCCCGGAGCCCATCGAGCTGGTCGGGGCCGCCATCACGATCGGCGCGCTGGTCGCCGCGAACCTCGCCACCAGGGCGCGGATCCGGCCGTCGTCGCCGCCGCAGTCGACCGCGATCACGGACCGGGTCGCGGTGGTCGACCCCGTTGCGGTGAACGCCCGCTGACCCCGGTCGCCGGCTGGATTCTGGTGGCCGCGCTGGTCGCCTTCGGTGCCGTGACGATCTATCTCGGGAAGCGACGCCGCCGGTAACTGGCTGAGTCGTTCGGCTCACAGCGTGGGATCCGCGGTAGAGGCGGCGGACATAGTTGCCTAGACTCGACGGCACAACTGCATACCTCATCCAGAGGGGCTGAGGGATACGGCCCGACGACGCCCCGGCAACCACCCCGCGCGCTCACCGCTGAGCGACCCGCGGGGCAGGTGCCAATTCCGTCCCCGCCGCACCGTGCGATGTGGGGAAAGATGAGAGGACCCTCGACATGACGTCGACGCTCGCCGCCTCCGGCATCGACACCTCCGCCAGCCCCGCCCGCGCCCTGGTCTGTCGTGCCTGCTCAGCCCGTTACCCGCTCGTCGCCCAGCACGCCTGCTACGAGTGTTTCGGCCCGCTGGAGGTCGACTACGACACCGCCGCCCTGGCCACCGTCACCCGCGAGCAGATCGAGGCCGGCCCGGAGAACATCTGGCGCTACGCCGCACTGCTGCCCGCCGGTCAGGACCCGGCCAGTCGGGTCACCCTCGATCCGGGTCTGACCCCGCTGGTGGCGGCCCCGAACCTCGCCGCCGAGCTGGGCATCACCGCACCGCTGTGGGTCAAGGACGACAGCGCCAACCCGACCCACTCGTTCAAGGACCGGGTCGTCTCGGTGGCGCTCACCGCCGCGAAGGCGCTCGGTTTCACCCGGTTCGCCTGCGCGTCGACCGGCAACCTGGCCAACTCGGTGGCCGCGCACGCCGCCCGCGCCGGGGCGCCCTCGGTGGTCTTCATCCCCAGTGACCTGGAGCAGGGCAAGATCATCACCACCGCCGTCTACGGTGGCGAGCTGGTCGCCATCGACGGCTCGTACGACGACGTCAACCGGCTCTGCGGCGAGCTGGTGGAGACCGACGAATTCGAGGACACCGCGTTCGTCAACGTGAACGTCCGGCCGTACTACGCGGAGGGCTCCAAGACCCTCGGCTACGAGGTGGCCGAGCAGCTCGGCTGGCGCATTCCGGCGCAGGTGGTCATCCCGATGGCCAGCGGTGAACTGCTCACCAAGATTGACAAGGCGTTCTCCGAGCTGGTGGAGGTCGGCCTGGTCGAGGCGCCGGCCGGCGGTTGGAAGGTCTTCGGCGCCCAGTCCGCCGGCTGCAACCCGATCGCCGTCGCGCTGCACGCCGACACCGACACGATCATCCCGGTCAAGCCCACCGGCATCGCCAAGTCGCTCAACATCGGTGACCCGGCCGCCGGCCTCTACGCCCTGGAGGCGGTCCGCCGCACCGGCGGCTGGATGGAGTACGCCGACGACGACGAGATCCGCGCCGGCATCCGCGATCTGGCCCGCACCACAGGTGTCTTCGCGGAAACCGCAGGCGGGGTGACAGTGGCGGTGCTCCGCAAGCTTGTCGAATCCGGTCGGCTCGACCCGACCGCGGAGACCGTCGTGTTCAACACCGGCGAAGGTCTGAAGACCGTCGACGCGGTGGCCGGCCAGGTCGGGCCGACCCACCACATCAAGCCCTCGCTGCGCGCCGCCCGCGACGCCGGTCTCCTCGGCTGACCCGATTGATCCACTCGGGTTCCTGGAAGCCGCGGTATCCGCCCAGCCCGGACACCCCGTTCTCAGGGAACCCGAGTGGATCAGGTGCGTAACTGGGGTTTCGCTGTGAGTATGGAAAACCCGCCGCTGCGGACTTGACGGCAGGAACCGGACGGCGCAAGATGCTCCGTGCGGGAGGGCATTTCGCCGAAGACTTTTGAAGTTCTTGCGACCCAACGCCGGAGGCGTTGTGCGAGTGTCCCTCCCGACCACGTTCGATCGGGCCAGCGAATAATTCGCTGGCCCGATCGCTTTCCCGGGGCGCACGCTCAGCGGCATGAGCATCACGATCGCCGCGTTCGACGAAGCCGACCGAGCCGCCGTCGACGAGGCGTACCTGATTGGCGCGGCGGCCAACGACGCCGACCTGCCGGACCTTCCGCCCTTCTGCCGGCGACGCTTCGACGCGTTGTTCCACACGCCGATGCCCGGTGCCGAGTCGCTCTGGGCGCTGGCGCGGCTCGACGGGGTGCCGGCCGGCTACCTCCAGCTGGACCTGCCGTACCTCGACAACACCGACAACGCCACCGCCGAGCTGACGGTGCATCCCGAGCTGCGGCGGCGGGGCGTCGGCCGGGCGCTGCACGAGCACGGGATCCGCCTGCTGCGCGAGAACGGCCGCAAGCGAGTGGTCGCGATGGCCGTCTCCGCACTGCCCGACGGGCCAGCCCGAAGCGGAGCGGGCGATGCCTTCGCCGCCGCCACCGGCGCCCAACCCGCCCTCGCCGAGGTGCGTCGCCGCCTCGACGTCGACGCGATCGACCGGGTCGCGCTGCGGGCGGCGCTGGCCGAGGCCCAGCCGCGAGCCGAGGGCTACCGGTCGGTCTGCTGGCAGGGTGCCACCCCGCAGGAGTACGTGGCGGACATCGCCTACCTGGACGGCCGGCTGCTGTTGGACGCGCCCATGGGCGACGTGCAGTGGGACCCGGAGCAGGTGGACGCCGAGCGCATCCGTGGCAACGAACGGGCGTTGGCCGCCCGAGGCCGGCGGTGCTACCACCTCGGGATGCGACACGAGGCGTCCGGTCGGCTGGTCGCCTGGACCCTGCTGGACGTGGGCGCCTCCGCCGACTGGCACGCGTTCCAGCAGATCACCATCGTCGACCCGGATCACCGTGGGCACCGGCTCGGTCTCATCGCCAAGGCCGAGAACCTGCACCACCTGCTCACCCACGAGCCGGCGGTCCGCGTGATCGACACCTGGAACGCGGCCAGCAACAGCTACATGGTGGCGATCAACGAACAGCTCGGCTTCCGCCCGGTGGACTGCTGGACCGACTGGCAGCTCACGCTCTGACGGGCATTCGCGCTACTGCTCGCGGGCGTGACTCAGGCATGCACCGTTGTCGGGCATTCGCGCTACTGCTCGCGGACGTGACTCAGGCATGCACCGTTGTCGGGCATTCGCGCTACTGCTCGCGGACGTGACTCAGGCATGATGGCGGGCATGACGGAGACCCCGCATCCCCTGTACGAGAGGCACGCCGACACCCTCAACCGTGCGCTGACCGCGATCACGGAGCGGGGCTACTGGTCCGCCTATCCCGAATCTCCCAGCCCCCGGGTGTACGGCGAGACCGCCGCCGCCGACGGTAGGACCGCCTTCGAGGCGTACCTCGGTGGTGATTTTCCGCTCGACCAGCCGGGCACCGGTGGACGGGTCGCCACCGAGGCGAGCCCGTTCGGGGTGGAGCTGGCGGTGCGTTACCCGCATGCCGGTCCCGGCGAGCTGATCGACGCCGCCTCCGCCGCGCTGCCGGCCTGGCGCGACGCCGGCCCGCAGGCCCGGGTGGGGGTCTGCCTGGAGATTCTCGACCGGCTGCACAAGCACATCTTCGAGCTGGCCAACGCGGTGCAGTTCACCACCGGGCAGGCGTTCGTGATGGCCTTCCAGGCCGGCGGCGCGCACGCACTGGACCGGGCGCTGGAGGCGTTGGCGTACGCGTACGCCGAGATGACCCGGCACCCGGGCACGGCCGACTGGGAGAAGGCCGCCGGTAAGGGCGACCCGCTGCGGATGACCAAGACGTTCCACGTGGTGCCGCGTGGGGTGGCGCTGGTGATCGGCTGCAACACCTTCCCGACCTGGAACTCCTACCCGGGGCTGTTCGCCTCGCTGGTCACCGGCAACCCGGTGCTCGTCAAGCCGCACCCGCGCGCGGTGCTGCCGCTGGCCATCACCGTGAAGTACGCCCGGGAGGTGCTGGCCGAGGCCGGGTTCGACCCCAACCTGATCATGTTGGCGGCCGAGGCCCCCGGTGAGAAGCTCGCCAGCGACCTGGCCCTGCACCGCTCCGTGAAGATCGTCGACTTCACCGGCTCCACCGAGTACGGCGACTGGCTGGAGACGCACGCCCGGCAGGCGTCGGTCTACACCGAGAAGGCCGGTCTGAACACTGTCGTCATCGACTCCACCGACGACTTCGCCGGCATGTGCCGCAACCTCGGCTTCACGCTGACCCTGTACAGCGGTCAGATGTGCACCACCTCGCAGAACATCCTCATCCCGGCCGGTGGCATCGAGACCGACCAGGGGCACCAGAGCTTCGACGAGGTGGCCGGCGGGATCGCGGCTGCGATCGGCAAGCTCACCGCCGACCCGGCCCGGGGCGTCGAGCTGACCGGCGCCATCGTCAACGACGGGGTGCTGGAGCGGCTGGCCGAGGTCACCAAGGTCGGCGAGCCGGTGCTGGAGTCGCGGGCCGTGACCCACCCGTCGTACGCCGACGCGGTGGTGCGTACCCCGACGATCGTGAAGCTGACCGCGGACGACGCGGAGACGTACGGCCGGGAGTGGTTCGGGCCGATCTCGTTCGCCATCGCGACGGACTCCACCGCGCACAGCCTGGAGTTGCTGCGCCGCACGGTCGGCGAGAAGGGTGCGCTCACGGCGGGGGTCTACTCGACCGACGAGGCGGTGCTGGACGCCACCGAGGCGGTGGCGGTCGAGGTCGGGGTGCACCTGTCCTGCAACCTCACCGGCGGAGTCTTCGTGAACCAGTCGGCGGCGTTCTCCGACTTCCACGGCAGTGGCGCCAACGCCGCGGCCAACGCCGCGCTCACCGACGGAGCGTACGTGGCCAACCGCTTCCGCATCGTCCAGTCGCGGCGTCACGCCTGAGCCGTTGTTGATCAAGAGGTTTGCGTCAGGAACAGCCCTCCGGCTGACGCAAACCTCTTGATCACCGGGGCCTGGCTCACGCTCTGCGGCGCATTTGCAGCTCGTTCAGGGCGGGGATGGTGGGGTGGGGGACGCGTACGCCGGTGTCGGTGAAGCCCAGCCGCTGGTAGGCGCGGTAGGCGCGGTCGTTGCCGACCACCACCTCCAGCAGCAGCTCCGGTCGGCCGCAGGCGCGTGACCACGCGGCCACCCCGTCGATCAGCTCACCGAGAAGTCCGCGCCCCCGCCACGCCGGCGTGATGTAGACCGCGTAGATCACGGTGAGCCCGGGTTCGTTCGGGGAGACCGTGCCACCGGCGTGTCCGACGAGCCGGCCACCCGGGTCGGCGATGAACTGCGCGTTGCCGGGGCCGGCCGAGGTGTACGCGACCCGGGCGGCGAACTCGGTGTGCGGCCGGGCCGCCGCGTCCGCCAGGGTCTCCAGGAAGGCCAACGGCGCGTCGGCGAGCATCTCCAGACGCAGTGCCCGCATCCGGGCGGCGTCCTCCGGCCGAACCCGGCGGATCTCCGCCTGCCGTAGGGCGGTCGCGCCCGTCTCGGTGGTCATGCCCGCATGCCTACCACAGGGTCGGTTGCCGGTACGGCCGTGCCCGCCAGCGGCGGCCCGGCGGCCGGTGACCCTGTGGCCCGGGACCGCCCGGCGGCCCGGCGGCCGGTGATCTTGTGGCCCGGGACGGCCCGGCGGCCCGGCGGCCGGGAGTTGCACCGTGCAATCACCGACATGGATCCGGCCTATCGAAAAGCCGACCGACTGGCGGAGTCGGACCAGTCTCGCAATGCGCCCGATTTGTGGCCGTGCGCGGCGCTCACTCCTCGTGTAGCGTGCGATTTCGGTCACCTTTCTCAATGGTCGCCATCGATCGCTGAGGTGGTGGTCGGTGGGCGTCCGGCCGTGCCGTGCGCCAGGTCAGGCAACACCGCGCATAGTGAGGGAAGTGCACAGTGGCACAGGGCACCGTGAAGTGGTTCAACTCCGAAAAGGGCTATGGCTTCATCGCCGTCGACGGCGGTCAGGACGTTTTCGTCCACTTCTCCGCGATCGAGATGGACGGCTACAAGGCGCTGGACGACGGTCAGCGGGTGGAGTTCGAGATCGCCCAGGGTCAGAAGGGCCCGCAGGCCGAGCACGTACGCGTCATCGCCTGAGCTTTCCTCCTTGAGCGGCCCCGCGCGTCGGGGCTGCGACACGGGCGCACAACCGGGAAGATCATGGCCGTTCCAGCCGATGCTGAGGAGCGTTCATGACTGACCAGCCGCCCCCGCCCACCCCACCCTCTGGGCCGGGGGAGCCGGGTCCGTCCGATCCGACAGTGCCGTACGGCAGTTCCGGCGCGGCAGGGGACACGCCATCCGAGTTGCGGCCGGGCGTACCTCCGGCTGGCCCGCCGCCCGGCTGGGATCCGGCGCAGGGCGGTTGGGATCCGGCGCAGGGTGGCTGGGGCCCGCCGCCGGGTTGGACGTTCCCGCCCACCGGCGGCTACCCACCCGGGTCGGGTCCCTACGGTGCGCAGCCGTGGTATCCGGGGCCGCCGGTTGGCTGGTACCCGCCGGGCTACGGGTTCGACCCGAACGACCGCCTTGTCACTCCACGCGGTGCCGGTCTGGCCGGCTGGTTCAACAGGTGCGGGGGAGCGCTGCGCCGGGGTTGGCGCCAGCTCGTGCCCATCATGCTGCTCACCCAGGTGTTGCCGGCGGCCGTACTCTCGGTGATCTCCCTGGGTGTCGACCCGACGGCGAAGTGGGACGTCCAGATCGGGGCTGAACCGACTCCCGCGCTGCCGGACACCTTCGCCACCGATCTGGCGGGTCTTCTCGTGGTGGCGATCGGCGGCAGTCTGTTGGTCGGCCTGGTGCAGGCCGTCGGGTGGGCCGCCGGCAGTTGGGTGATCACGCAGCAGGCGTCCGGTCAGCCGGGCAGCCTGGATTCCGCGCTGCGCTACGGCCTCCGGCGGGCACTCGGGCTCTGGGGCTGGACCCTGTTGATCAGCGTGATCGCCGGCATCGGCTTCTGTTGCTGCGTGCTGCCGGGCATCTACCTGACGTTCGCGCTGAGCATGGCCGGCCCGGTCTATCTCTTCGAGCGCCACAACCCGATCGGTCGATCGTTCCGGATGTTCCACGACCGGCTCGGCCTCCTGCTCGGTCGGGTGGCCCTGGTGGCCCTGGCGGTCATCATCGTCAACGTGATCTCCGGTGGCCTGGAGGGGGCGGGCATCGCCGCGTTCGGCACGGATCCCCTCACGTCGCCGGGCACCGCTGTCGGGGCGGTGGCGGTGATCGGGGTCACCGCCGTGCTGGCGCTACCGGCCCACCTGGCCCAGTTGATCGGTCTGCTGGTCACGTACGCCGAGCAGCGCGCTCATGAGGCGCCGGTGAACACCGCCGGACTGGCGGCGGAACTCGGCTGAGCCGCCCCATCGTGCTTGCACTCGGCAGGGGAGAGTGCTAAACAAGTCATTGGCACTCGCATACCGTGAGTGCCAGCGGTCGGGACGGTGGGGCCAGGTTGCACCGGCGTGGAGACGCCGGGGCGGCACATGGCCGGTCGTCGCGGGCTATCCGGCCCGACCGTAGGACGTCGTCGTCGCCAGGTGGCGACGTCCCAAGGTGCGCACACCAAGCGGTCTATCCGAGGCACACATCTCGGGTGGCCCGTGAGTGTCCAGGAGGACAACACCGTATGGCCAAGATGATCGCGTTCGACGAAGAGGCGCGCCGCGGCCTCGAGCGGGGCATGAACCAGCTCGCCGACGCCGTAAAGGTGACGCTCGGCCCCAAGGGCCGCAACGTCGTGCTCGAGAAGAAGTGGGGTGCCCCCACCATCACCAACGATGGTGTGAGCATCGCCAAGGAAATCGAGCTCGAGGACCCGTACGAGAAGATCGGCGCTGAGCTGGTCAAGGAGGTCGCCAAGAAGACCGACGACGTTGCCGGTGACGGCACGACGACGGCGACCGTCCTGGCCCAGGCCCTGGTTCGCGAGGGCCTGCGCAACGTGGCCGCTGGCGCCAACCCGATGGCCCTGAAGCGGGGCATCGAGGCTGCTGTCGCGAGCGTCTCGGAGGAGCTGTCCAAGCTCGCCAAGGACGTCGAGACCAAGGAGCAGATCGCCTCCACCGCCTCCATCTCCGCTGGCGACAGCACCGTCGGCGAGATCATCGCCGAGGCGATGGACAAGGTCGGCAAGGAAGGCGTCATCACCGTCGAGGAGAGCAACACCTTCGGGCTGGAGCTGGAGCTCACCGAGGGTATGCGCTTCGACAAGGGCTACATCTCGGCCTACTTCATGACCGACCCGGAGCGTATGGAGGCCGTCTTCGACGACCCGTACATCCTGATCGCCAACAGCAAGATCTCGTCGGTGAAGGACCTGCTCCCGATCCTGGAGAAGGTCATGCAGTCGGGCAAGTCGCTGCTGATCATCGCCGAGGACCTGGAGGGCGAGGCTCTCGCCACCCTGGTGGTCAACAAGGTCCGTGGCACCTTCAAGTCGGTCGCCGTCAAGGCGCCGGGCTTCGGTGACCGCCGCAAGGCCATGCTGACCGACATCGCCATCCTCGCCGGTGGCCAGGTCATCAGCGAGGAGGTCGGCCTCAAGCTCGACGCCGCCAGCCTCGACATGCTGGGCCGCGCCCGCAAGGTCGTGGTGACCAAGGACGAGACCACCATCGTCGACGGTGCCGGTGACGCCGAGCAGATCCAGGGCCGGGTCAACCAGATCCGGGCCGAGATCGAAAAGAGCGACTCCGACTACGACCGGGAGAAGCTGCAGGAGCGGCTGGCCAAGCTGGCCGGCGGCGTTGCGGTCATCAAGGTCGGCGCGGCCACCGAGGTCGAGCTCAAGGAGCGCAAGCACCGCATCGAGGACGCCGTTCGCAACGCGAAGGCCGCCGTCGAGGAGGGCATCGTCCCGGGTGGTGGCGTCGCGCTGGTGCAGGCCGGCAAGACCGCCTTCGACAAGCTCGACCTGGTCGGCGACGAGGCGACCGGTGCGAACATCGTCAAGGTGGCGCTGGACGCCCCGCTGCGGCAGATCGCCGTCAACGCCGGCCTTGAGGGCGGCGTCGTGGTGGAGAAGGTCCGTAACCTCGAAGCGGGTCACGGCCTCAACGCCGCCAACGGCGAGTACGTCGACCTGCTGGCCGCGGGCATCATCGACCCGGCCAAGGTGACGCGCTCGGCGCTGCAGAACGCCGCTTCCATCGCGGCGCTGTTCCTCACCACCGAGGCCGTTGTCGCGGACAAGCCGGAGAAGAACTCGGCTGCCCCGGCTGGCCCGGGTGGCGGGGACATGGACTTCTGAGTCCAGTTCCGACACCGAACGGGGCGGGCCGCTGACGCGGTCCGCCCCGTTCGTCGTCAGGTCGGCAGTGGGCGCTGGTTGCGCCGCTTCTGCGCCCGGCTGTACGGCGGAAGCAGTTGGATCGGCGCGTCCACCATCTCCCGTGGCTCCTCGACGACCGCCGAGTCGTCGTCGGTGGTCATCTCGGCCAGTTGCTCGGCGTCGCCGTAGTCGAGCCGGTCGAACGGCAGTTGGCCGGGGAGTTCGCCGACTGGTTTCCAGGTGATCGGCGGGCCGTCCTCGGTCTGGTCGTCATCCGTGGTCATGGCTGCCTCCTCTACCAAAACGGTAGGGGGCGTCGATGGCCGACGCGGGCGAATGAATCAATGCCCTTTTTGCCCTGGTTACGCCAATGGCAGGGTTCGCCGGTACAGGAAGAAGACCCGCTCGATCCGGGCACCCGCGCTGCCGGAATAGAACGGCACCGGCCCCACCCAGCCGATCTCCGCCCGGGTCAGTCCCGCCACCTGCTGGTCCCGCAGGCAGCGCCGCAACAGGACGCCACCGATGCCCGACCCCTCGGCGGCCGGCGCGGTGCCCATCGGCCCGAACCAACTCGGCCGGGACGACCCGTACGCGGCGAAGCCGAGCACCTCGCCGTCCCGCTCCGCCAGGTGACAACCGGCGCCGTCACGACCCACCGACCCGGCCAGCTCACCGTCCCAGGTGCCACCGAAGGTGGACCGGGCGAACGCGGTCAACGCGGGCAGGTCCGCCGGCTCCGCCCGGCGTACGGTCACCCCCTGACCGGTCAGCCGCCGCTCGGCCGCCTCGGTGGACCGCAGTGCCGGCGAACCGTCGTACGACAGGTCCGCTGTCATGTTCCAGGCGGTCCGATCCTGCTGGTAGCCGAGCGCGAGGGCGGCGCAGACCGCCGGGGTGTAGCGGACGTCGATGCCCGGCCACGCGTAGTACGGCGGGTTCCCAGCCAGCAGCACCTCGGTCACCCCGCGCTCGGCCAGCACCCGCTCGGCCCGGCGCAGCAGTGCCCGGCCGACGCCCCGGCGGCGGTGATCCGGAAGGACCGCGACCAGGTCCACGTGCCCGATGCCCGGCTCGGTCGACGACACCGAGCAGAGCAGCACCCCGACCAGGTCCGCACCCCGGTACGCGCCCAGCCCCACCACCGGCCGGTCGGCGGCGGCGGCCCGGGGCCAGAGAACATCCACGATGGGGGTCGCCTCGGCGGCGTCCTCGGGCAGGTCGAGAGCCTGCTCGCACAGCCGCGCCACGGTGGGGGCCAGCTCGGGGGTCAGTTCGGTGACGGTGATCTCGACGTCCATGGTCGCCGACCCTAGATCACCGGGTGCTCCTGCGCGCACCTCACCGCCGGGCGGCTTCGACGGCGGCGTAGGCGTCGACCTGGCCCGAGCCGGTGACGTTGGACGGGTCGCCGCAGGCGTCCGCCGGGTTGTCCGAGCGGTAGGTGGGCGTCGCCGCCGTCGCGGTGTCCCGCAGGATCTGCCGGGTACGGTCCACGTCGCCGACCAGCGCCGGGTTCGCCGACCACATCAGCGCGACCACCCCCGCCACCTGCGGGGTCGCCATCGAGGTGCCGTCCAACGCCGCGTACGTGCCGCCCGGCATCGCCGACACCACACCCACGCCCGGGGCCAGGACGTCCGGCTTACCCGTGCCACCCGACACCGGCCCGCGCGAGGAGAACTCCGCGACCCGGCGTTGCGCGTCCACCGCGCCCACTGTCAACACGTCCGCGTACGGCGCCGGCGGGTCGTCGATCGACGCGCACCACGGCCCGGTGTTGCCGGCGGCGACGACCACGAAGATCCCGGCGGCGTCGAGCGCGGCGGTGGCCGGCCGCAGCACACCCTGGTCGCAGCCCTCGATCGGCGGGCAGCCCCACGAGTTGGTGAGCACCTGCGGGGCGCGCTCCGGACGACCGTCGGTGAACGGGTCGCCGCCGGCCGGGAAGGGCGCCAGCATGAACTGGAGACAGTCCAGGTAGTGCGCGGGGCTGCCGAGGTTGCGGTCCAGGTTGACGCAGCCCACCCACTGCGCGTCCGGTGCCACCCCGATGCCGTCCCGCCCGACCGCGCTGCCCACCGTGTGGGTGCCGTGCCCGCCCTGGTCGGTCGGGCTCCGGGTGCCGTCCCACGGGTCGTACCAGGAGTCGTCCCCGCCGCGGAACCCGCCTCGCAGCGCCGGATGGGTGCCGTCCACGCCCGAGTCCGAGCTGCCGACCACGATGCCGGTGCCGGTCACCCCGAGCTGGGACCACACCCGGTCGGCGCCGATCTGGCGGATGTTCCACTCCGGGCCGGTGGGCCTGGGCGCGGTGCCCCGGTTCTGCCCCGCCGGGGCCGGCAGCGGTCGCAGGCGTTGGCTGACCAGCACCCGGGCCACCTCCGGTCGACGGGCGAGCCACGCCCGCACCGCCGGGCCGCCGTCCACCTCGACCGCGTTCACCAGGTAGTACGACACCGGGTCGAGTCGTAGTCGACTCAGCCCTCGGAGCAGGTCGGCCTGGCTGCGCTCGGCGGTCGTCACCAACCGCCGGTATACCTCCGCCGCGCGGGCGTCCCGCCCGGCCCGACCTGGCTGGCCGGCCGGCAGGCCCGTCAGGTCGGCCTGCGCGCGCAACATCACGAACAGCCGCTCGCCGTAGAGGCCCGGCTGGCCGGGGCCGAGGTCGACCACGCCGAACGCCACAAGCAGCACCACCGCTGCCACCGCCGCGACGCGACGGCTCGGGGCGCCTGCCGCCTTCCGGGCGAGCAGCACCGCGTACCCGATGGCGACCAGGACGGCGACGGCGAGCCCGGCGCCGGCGGCGGCCGCCACCCAGAACGGGACGTCGCGGGTGCCGACCAGCAGCAGGGTGATCTCTTCCGGGTCGGTGAAGGCCAGCGGGCCGAGTGCGGCCAGGCCCACCAGCCAGCCGGTCGCCGATCGGCCGGCGCGCGCGGCGTCGGCCGGGTCGGCGGTGGGCCGCCACGCCGCGGCCCAGAGCGCGGCCAGGGCGAAACCCACCGGTGGCAGGGTCAGCAGCGCTGGCAGCTGCGCGCCGGACTGACCGGTGCCGGCCGCGAGTAGCAGCAGCGCCACCCCGGCGACCAGGCCGCCGACCAGCACCAGCCGAGCTGGCCGGGGTGGCCGGCCGACCGCGAACCGCGACCAGAAGGTGGCGTCCAGCAGCGTCGCGGCCAGCACCCCGAGCGCCGCGGCCGCCAGTAGCGCGAGCGCGGTCTCCAGGAGCCCGCCGAGCGCGCCCAGCCAGGCCCACGGCAGCAGCAGCGCCATCCCGGCGGCGACCGCGAGCAGCGGCACCGGGCCGGGCCTGCGTGAACGCCCGGCCGGCTCGGAACCAGCCTCGGTCCGCGCGGCGTCGCCGGCCTCGACCCGTGGGGTGCCACCGGCCTCGGTCCGCGCGGTGCCACCGGCCTCGGTCGGCGCGGCGTCGCTGTCTTCGGTGGGCGTCGCGCCGACGGCCGGGTCGGCCGGTCCGGGGTACGCCCAACGGCGCGCCGACCAGCGCACGACCAGTGCGGTCAGCACGGCTACGCCGGCCAGCGCGGCGAGGTACGCCTCGTGGTGCACCGGCGGCACGACCCGCAGCAGTGTGAGCAACCCCAGGGTCAGTGCCCCGAGCAGCCAGAGCCGCCCGGTGGCCCGGACCGTGGTCGACCGGGGCAGTAGGGCGAGCAGCAGGGCGGGTGTGCCGACCAGTACGACGGCGGTCAGACCGAGCACCGGCCAGAGCCAGCCGACCCGGTCCCGTCCGAAGCCCAGCAGCAGCTGATCGGTCAGCCAGCCACCGGTCTGGGTGGCCACGGTGACCGCGACCGTCCAGCAGCCGACAAGCACGGCCGCGACCACCGGCCAGGGAGAATTGCGGTCGCTGACTCCGGGGTACGCAGGCTCACCGTGCATCCGAGAACCTTACGACCACGCTGAACAGTTCTGAACCAGACAGCGCGTCGCGGGGAGGTCGATCTGCTGCGCAGTGATCAGGTGATGAGAAATAGGTGCTGATCGTCGCGGGGACCTACCTTTCATCACCTGATCAAGACAGGAGGGGCGGCTACGCCGGTCCGAGCGGGGCAAAAGCAGGCGCGATAGGTGCCAGTACGAGGTGAGCGGCGAATGTCGACATGCCGGCGCGACGGTTACGGTGGACGGGTGCGTGACCCCAGTATCTCCCGATCCGTCGCCGGTCAGCTCTCGCCGGTCCGCCGTGCGTCCGACCTGCGTCGGCTGCGCGCCGAGCGCTTCGACGTGCTGGTCATCGGTGGTGGGGTGACCGGTGCGGGTGCCGCCCTGGACGCGGCGTCCCGGGGCCTGAAGGTGGCCCTGGTCGAGGCGCGTGATCTCGCCGCGGGCACCTCCAGCCGGTCCAGCAAGCTCATCCACGGTGGCCTGCGCTACCTGGAGCAGTTGGAGTTCCACCTGGTCCACGAGGCGCTCACCGAGCGCGGGCTGCTGGCCACCCGGCTCGCGCCGCACCTGGTGCGCCCGGTGCCGTTCCTGGTGCCGCTGCCGGCCGGGCGGGGCCTGCGGGACCTGCCGGCCCGAATCTTCCGCCGCTCGTACTACGGCGCCGGCGTGGCCGCCTACGACGCCTTCGCCGGGGTCTTCGGCACTGGCCGGGGCATGCCGCTGCACCGGCACCTGACCCGGGAGGGCGCCCGGAGGATCTTTCCGAGCCTGCGGGCCGACGCGTTGGCGGGAGCGATCCGCTACTACGACGGTCAGGTCGACGACGCCCGGCTGGTCGTCACCCTGGCCCGTACCGCGGCCAGCCTCGGTGCCACGGTGGTGAGCAGCGCGCGTGCCGTCGGGCTGATCCGGCAGGCGCGTGAGGTGACCGGTGTCCGCGTCCGCGACCTGGAGGCTCCGGCGGGCTCACCGGACGCGGAGTTCGAGGTGCACGCCCGTACCGTCATCGCCGCCACCGGGGTGTGGAGCGACGACATGTCGCGGATGCTCAACGACGTGGGCCTGCGGCCCGGGGTCCGGGTGCGCGCCTCCAAGGGGGTGCACCTGGTGGTGCCCCGCTCGGCGATCACCGGCGAGACGGGGCTCATCCTGCGTACGGCGAAGTCGGTGCTCTTCGTCATCCCGTGGGGCGGGCACTGGATCATCGGCACGACGGACACCGACTGGCGACTGGACCGGTCCCACCCGGCCGCCTCGGCCCGCGACATCGACTACCTCCTGGAGCAGGTCAACACGGTGCTGGACCGGCCGTTGACCACTGCCGACATCGAGGGGGTGTACGCCGGGCTGCGACCACTGCTGGCCGGCGAGGCCGACTCGACCTCGAAACTCTCCCGCGAGCACGCGGTCTTCGAGCCGATGCTCGGGCTGCTGCTGGTGGCCGGTGGTAAGTACACGACGTACCGGGTGATGGCTTCCGACGTGGTCGACCGCGCCGCCCGCCGGCTCGGCGGCGCCCGCTCGTCGCGTACTGCCGATCTGCCGCTGCTCGGGGCGGATGGTTACCCGGCGATGTGGCGGGACCGGGCCGACCTGGCCCGCCGGCACGGTGTGCCGGTGGGCGTGGTGGAGCATCTGCTGGAGCGGTACGGCACCCTCACCCTGGACCTGTTGGCGCTTATCGACGCCGATCCGCTGCTGGCGTCCCCGCTGGCCGGTGCACCGGAGTACCTGGCGGCGGAGGTCGCCTACGCGGCGCGGGCCGAGGGTGCCCTGCACCTGGAGGACGTGCTGACCCGGCGGACCCGGATCTCGTTCGAGACCAGCCACCGGGGGTTGGAGTCGGCGGAGCACACCGCCGAGTTGATGGGCGCGGTGCTCGGCTGGGATGCGGCCACCCGGGTCCGGGAGGTCGAGCACTACCGCGCCCGGGTGGAGGCGGAGCGGCAGTCGCAGTTGATGCCGGACGACGCCGCGGCGGACGCGGCCCGGCTCGGTGTTCCGGACGTCCGGGGTTATGCGGCCGACCGGGGTGGCGACGACGATCAGGCGGAGCTGCGGCCGTCCGCTCGATGACGAATTGCGACGTTACCGATGGGTAACCATCGATACCGGCCCGGATGGTGGTTTCGGTCGCTACCTACGGTGGGGTAGGTTTCCGCGCGTGCTACGCCGCGCGCACCCTCGTCTGCTCCTACCGGTCCTCTCCGCCGTCCTCGTTGGTGCGCTGACCGGGTGCTCGCTGTTCGACCGGGAGCCGCAGGGCGATCCGGCGGCACAACCGTCCGCCTCGGCGGGTGGCGGCGCGCAACTGGAGATTCCCACCACGGTTGCCGCCGGCCAGGTCAGCCTGCTTCAGCGGCTCGGCGCCGACGGCCCGCTGCGCACCCTGAGCGTCGAACGCGACGGCGCGTGGCAGTGCCTCGACTGCGCCGGTGACGGGGTCACCTCCCGGGGCACCCTCGCCCCGGAGCTGACCGAACGGCTCCAGGTGCTGCTCGCCGACCCGGCACTGGCCGACGAGACCGATCAGGCCCGGAGATACCGCACCACCTGCATCGACGCGCTCACGTCCAGCCTGCTCACCTCGACCGGGCTGATCACCTCACAGGACTGCCCCGGTGAGGAGCGCACGCCGGTCGCCGGGGAGATCCTGCTGCTGCTCACCCAGGCGACCCCGGCCGAGGTCAAGGGCTGACCCCGAGCCAGCTCAGAGCACCTTGCCCGGGTTGAGCAGACCAGCCGGGTCCAGCGCCGACTTGATCGCCTGGTGCACCCGGACGCCGACCGGCCCGATCTCCCGGGCCAGCCAGTCCCGCTTGAGCAGCCCCACCCCGTGCTCGCCGGTGCAGGTGCCGCCCAGGTCCAGACCGAGCCGCATGATCTCGTCGAAGGCCCGCCGGCCGCGCTGCACGCTGGCCGGGTCGGCCCGGTCGACAACGATGTTCGGGTGCATGTTGCCGTCCCCGGCGTGCCCCACCACGCCGATCGGCACCTCGCACTCCACGGCGATCCGGGCCACCCCGTCCAGCAGCGCGGCGAGCGCACCGCGCGGCACCGCCACGTCGTCGATCACCAGACCGCCGTTGCCACCCGGGTAGGTGTCGGCGGCGAACTTCTCCATCGCCGGGTGGGCCAGCCGGCGGGCCTGCAACAGCGCCGCAGCCTCCACCGCGTCGGTGGCCGCGTAGACCTCGTCGGCGCCGGCCGCCGCGCACACCTCGGCCAGGCCGGCCAGGTCGTCGGCGGCCCGGCTGCCGGTGTCCGCGGCAGCCAGCAGCAGGGCCTGCGCGTCGGTCCGCAGCCCCATCGGCTGGTACGCCTCGATCGCCCGCAGATGGGTCTGGTCGAGCAGCTCCAGCAGGCTGGGGGTGAGCCCACGGGCCGCGATCTCGGCCACCGCCGCGCCGGCCGCCGCTGTGGATCCGAAGACCGCCACCAGGGTCAGCGACTCGGCCGGCGCCGGCCGCAACGCCACTGTGACCTCGGTGATCACCCCGAGGGTGCCCTCCGAGCCGACGAAGAGCCGGGTCAGGTCGTAGCCGGCCACCCCCTTGGCCGTCCGCCGCCCGGTGCGCAGCACCTCACCCGAGGCGAGCACCACCTCCAGACCGAGCACGTACTCGGTGGTCACCCCGTACTTCACGCAGCACATGCCGCCGGCGTTGGTGGCCACGTTGCCGCCGATCGTGGACGACTCCCAGGAGCCGGGGTCCGGCGGGTACCAGAGCCCCTGCTTGGCCACCGCGCCGGCCAGCGCCGCGTTGACCACCCCCGGCTGGACCACCGCGATCCGGCTCACCGGGTCGATCTCCCGGATCTCGTCCATCGCGACGGTGCTGAGCACCACCGCGCCGTCCACCGCGTTCGCCGCGCCGGCCAGCCCGGTCCGCGCGCCCTGCGGCACCACCGGTACGCCGTGTCGCGCCGCCGCCCGGACCACCGCGACCACCTGTTCGGTGCTGCGCGGACGGGTCACCACGAGCGGGGTGCCGGCCGCGCACAGGTCGGCCTCGTCCCGCTGGTGCATGCGCAGCAGATCCGGGTCGGTGAGCACGGCGTCGGCACCGAGCGCGGCGCGGAGATCGTCCAGGAGCGTGGTGGGGGCCATGCAGCCGAGGCTAGGTCGCCGGCCGGCGATCATCAACATGATCAACTACGCGGGATAGCTTGGACGTCATGCTCTACCTGGACCGGCCGGCCTGGCCGTGGCGCGGTCGGCTCTGGTCACACCTGATCAGCGACGTCTCGTACGCCGAGCTGCACGCCTTCGCCGAGGCACTCGGCGCGCCCCGGCGCGGCTTCGACCGGGACCACTACGACATCCCCGCCGACCGGTTCGCGGCGGCGGTCTGGCTCGGCGCCCAGGTGGTGCCGAGCCGGGAGCTGGTCCGGTTGCTCCGCGCCGCCGGTCTGCGCCGCCCGAAGCACCTGGTCAGCCCGCGCCCGGCGGCGGCCCCGCAGCGGTGAGCGTGGCCAGTTCGCGGTGCACGTTGCCCCGGGCGGGCTCCTCCCAGCGGGCCGCCAGCGGCGGCAGCCGGAACAGCGCGGGCAGCGCCAGCAGCCCGCCCAGCACCGCCGCCCGCCCAGCCCGAAAGGCCGGCTCCGGCACGTGCGCGTACTCCCGTCGGATCGCCGTCGCGTACCTGTCGTACGCCGCCGGGGGCGCCGCCAGCACGGCGAGGTCCGCGTCGCAGAGCAGGGCGCCGTCCCGGTCGTCCGGACCCACGACGTGCCCGGCGGTGAGCAGCACCAGCCGGCGTACCTCAGCCACCGTGGGCACCGGCACCCCGAGCCCGCTCAGCACGGTCTCGGCCAGCGCGGCGCTGTCCTGTTCGTTGGCGTCACCCGTGGCCCGGGGGTCGTAGACCGCGTCGTGCCACCAGGCCGCCAGCCGGACCAGGTCGGCCCGGTCGGCCAGCCCGGCGTGCTGGTCCACCACGTCGAGCACCGCCGTCAGGTGGGCCGCCGTGTGGTAGTGCCGGTGCGGCTCCCCCCACCGGTCGAGCAGCCGCTCCCCGGCCCGGGTCCACCCCGCGCCCGGCTTCGCACCGGCACCCCGGGCTGCCGCCCGCCACCGCTCCAGCAGATCGACCACCGGCCGAGTCTGCCGCATCCGGCCACGGCGCGCGACGCGGAAGGATTCAGCGGGCCTGTCCCGGGTAGTCGCGCCCATGGCCGTGGCCCGGGACAAGCGACCACCACTGGTGCGACGTGCCGCGCTGCGCGACGGGCTGGTGGACGTCGACGGCGCACGGATCGCCGAGGCCACCGAGCAGCTGCGCGATCGCGGCCGGGCCACCCTGCACGACCGGCTGCACCGGGTACGGATGGCCGGCGGCCTGGCCGTGCAGGCGGGGCTGGCCGCCGGGCTGGCGTACCTGATCTCGCACAAGGTGCTCGGCAACCCGCAACCGGTCTTCGCGCCGATCTCCGCGGTCGGCACCCTCGCCGCGTCGGTCGGTCAGCGGTTCCGCCGGACCATCGAGCTGATCGTCGGGGTGGGGATCGGGGTGGCCATCGGCGACTTCCTGATCTATCTGCTCGGCACCGGGGCCTGGCAGCTCGGCCTGGTGGTCACTGTCGCGATCCTGTTCACGATCTTCGCCGGGGCGAGCGTCGCCATCGTCATCCAGGCGGCGGCCACGGCGGTGCTGATCGTGACGCTGAGCCCGTCCACCCAGAATCTGGAGATCCCACGCTTCGTGGACGCCTTTCTCGGCGGCGGCATCGCCCTCCTGGTGACCGCCGTGCTGCTGCCGCTGAACCCGCTCCGGGTGATCAACCGGGCTGCCCGGCCGGCGCTGGACCTGCTCGCCGCCCAACTCGACGCCACCGCCGACGGGCTGCGCAGCCGGGACCGCGCCGGCATCCAGCGGGCCCTGGACCGGCTGCGCAACAACAAGGAGGAGCTGGCCACCCTGGCCGAGGCGATCGAGGGCGCGAAGGAGACCGCCACCCTCTCCCCGGCCCGCTGGCACCGCCGCGACGAGCTGATCCACTACGCAAAGGCGGCCGACCCGATCGATCGGGCGATGCGCAACACCGGCACCCTGATCCGCCGGTCCGTCACGTTGATCGAGGACGAGGAGCCGGTGCCCGATCCGATGCCGGACGCGATCAACCACCTCGCCGAGTCGGTCCGGCTGCTCAAACACGAGTTCGCGGCCGGCGAGGAACCGGAGAAGGCCCGGGAGCGGTCACTGCGGGCGGTCAGCGAGGCCGGTCGGGCGTACGGCGCCGGTGTCGGCTTCTCCGGCAGCGTGGTCGTCGCCCAGATCCGGACCACCGCCAGCGACCTGCTGGTGGCCTCCGGGATCGAGCAGGAGGAGGCGAACCGGTGGATCCGCACCGCCTTCGGGGAGCAGGAGCGCCCGATGGGTGAGGCGGCCGAGCCGGGCGAGGCGCCGAAACCGCCGACCGCCCCGCCCGTCGGCTGACCGCCGCCGCGCGCCTCAGCCCAGCTCGGCGAGCGCCGTGAGCAGCCGGTCCACCTGGTCGACGGTGCTGCCCAGGCCGATGCTGGCGCGCAACGCGGTGGGCGGCAGGTCCCGTCGGCCGGTCCGCCCCGCCGCCTCGGCGAGCAGCCGCCGGGCCAGCGGGTGGGCGCAGAACAACCCGTCGCGTACGCCGATCCGGTGCGCGGTGGCCAGCCGCGCGGCCACGTCGGCGGAGTCCCGGCCGGCGACCACGAACGAGACGATGCCCACCCGGGGCGCGTCCAGGCCGAAGGTGCGCAGCTCCACCACGTGCGGCAGCGCCTCGATGCCGGCCCGCAGTCGCGCCAGCAACGCCTGCTCGCGGGCGGCCAGCGCAACCCGGTCGGCCGCCCCGAGCGCCGTGCACACGGCCGCCAGCGCGACAGCGCCGAGCAGGTTCGGGGTGCCACCCTCGTGCCGGGCCGGACCGGTTGCCCAGGTCACGTCGTGGGTGGCCGGGCCGACGTGGCTGGTAGCGCCCCCACCCGCCAGGTACGGCGGGGCGGCGTCCAGCCAGTCCGCCCGGCCGATCAGCACGCCCGCGCCGAACGGCGCGTACAGCTTGTGGCCGGACACGGCCAGGTAGTCGACGTCGAGCGCGAGCAGGTCGACAGGGGCGTGCGGGGCGAGCTGCGCGGCATCGAGCACGATCCGGGCGCCGTGCCGGTGCGCGACCCGGGCCAACTCGGCAACCGGCCACCGCTCACCTGTCACGTTGCTCGCACCGGTCACCGCGACCAGTACCGGCAGTGCCGGGCTGCTGCCCCGGCGCAGCTCGGTGAGGGCGGCGGCGAGGTCGCGTACCGCCCCGGCGGGTTCGGCGGGCACCGGCAGTCGCACCGAACCGCGCGGCCAGGGCAGCAGGTTGGCGTGGTGCTCGCCCGCGAAGGTGACCACTGTCGTTCCGGCCGGCAGCGACCGCGCCAGCAGGTTGAGCGCGTCGGTGGTGTTGCGGGTGAAGATCACGTGATCGTCGGCGCGGACGCCGAAGAAGTCACCGACCGTCTGCCGGGCCTGCTCGTACGCGAGGGTGCAGCGCCGCGACAGCGCGCCCGCCCCGCGATGCACGCTGGCGTACCAGGGCAGCAGCTCGGCCACCGCGTCGGCGGCGGCCCGCGCGCACGGTGCGCTCGCCGCGTAGTCCAGGTTGATCTCACCCGGCACGCCGAGGACGTCCAGCGGCGCCGACGGCGCGGGCGCGACGGTGGGCAGGGTGGGCAGCGAGGAAACGAGGGTGACGGACATGCCGGAACCTCCGGGGTCAGGGACCCCGGGTGCACGTCGGGACGGGGTCCGCGCTTGCCCAGCACACCGATCGGGCTGGGCCCGGTCATCACCCGGGGCACCCCACCGCGAACTCGACGAGGGTTGCCGGCCAGCAAGCCGGGGCTGAACGCTGGCACTCGTGACCTGCCGGCAGCATAGCGGCTACCGATGCGACCGGACCAGCCGGCGGCGGATGGCTACGCTGACCGCATGGCCGACACCCCGCCCGGTACGCCCCTGCCGTCGTCGCCCGCGCCCGCGGCCCCGTCCGTCGGCGAGGCGCCCCGGATGCCGCAGCGCCGGCTGGGCTGGCGGCGTTTCGTGGCGTTGGCCGGGGTGGTGCTGCTCATCGCCGCCTGCGCGGTGTTCATGGTCTTCAAGCTCGGCCTGTCGCTCGGCCCGCAGGCCCTGCTGATCGGGGTGGCCGCCGCCGTCCTGCCGGTGCCGGTGCTTGTCGCCTGCTTTCTCTGGCTGGACCGGTACGAACCGGAGCCGTTGAAGTACCTCATCTTCTGCTTCGCCTGGGGAGCGTTCGTCTCCACCGCCGCCTCGCTCACGGTCAACGACTTCGCCGCCAACCGGTTCGCCGACTGGGGGCTGCCCGACGCGCTCACCGGCGTGCTGGTGGCGCCGTTCATCGAGGAGTTGACCAAGGCACTGGGTCCGATCCTGCTGCTGGTGTTCCGTCGGCGTGAGTGGTCCGGGATCACCGACGGCCTGGTCTACTGCGGCCTGTCCGCTGTCGGGTTCGCCATGGTGGAGAACATCCTCTACCTGGGCGGGCTGGGCTACGCGTCCGGAGCCGACAGGTACGGTCCGGTGACCGGCATCAACCAGGTCATCGCGATCTTCATTCTGCGGATCCTGCTGTTCGGGTTCGCCCATCCGCTCTTCACCTCGATGACCGGTGTGGGGCTGGGCATCGCGGCGCGGACGGCCGACCGACGGGTCCGGGTGCTCGCCCCGATCGCCGGCCTGCTGCTGGCGATGATGTTGCACGGCACGTGGAACCTGCTGCCCACGCTGACCCAGGCCACCGGCGAGGCGTTGATCATGCTGTACGGCTTCCTGGGCCTGATGGTGCCTGTCTTCTTCGCCATGGTGGGTTTCGCGGTGTGGCTGCGCGCCTGGGAGGGGCGGCTCACCGAGCGGACCCTGCCGGACTACGTACGCGCCGGTTGGCTGAGCCCACCAGAGGTGGCCGCGCTGAGCAGCCTCGGCCGGCGGCACGCGGCCCGTAGTTGGGCGCGGCGGGTGGCCGGCGACGCCGGGGTGCGGGCGATGCGCGGCTACCAGTCCGCCGCCACCCGACTGGCTCTGCTGCGCGACGGCTCGCTGCGCGGCCTGGACCGCAAGCCCGCCGACCAGGAACGGACCGCGCGGGAGGAGCGGGAGTTGCTGGACGCGATCGGCGCGTACCGGTCGTTCTTCGTCGGTCGGGACCCGCAGGCCCCGACGGGGGTCTGGGACGGCAGCCGCTACCACCTGCGCTTTCCGGACGGTACGCAGCGTCCGGTGGACGCGCCGGATGAGCCGGTGGTGCCGATCCCGGTGGTGCTGGCCCCCGCGCCACCGCCTCCGGTGGGCTATGCCCCGCCCGGCTGGCCCGGGCTGCGCTCGGCGGCGCCGTGGCCGCCGGGTCACCCCTGACGGTTGGCGCCCCGGCCGCGGCCTCAGGTCATCAGGCCGGTGAGGAAGTCACCGAAGCCCTGGAACATCGCGATCAGCGCGCCCCCGACGGCCTTGAACATCTGCGCGGCGCCGTCCGGCCGGAAGGCCATGAAGTAGATCAGGAACGCGACACTGCCCCAGGTCAACAGCTTCTTCACGAATACTGGCATCGTCCCTCCCCAGGGCCACGGTCGCCGGATGGCTTCCCGTCGTGCGGCCGGGCAAACGAGGCGCGGTGCGGCCCGCTGGCCGGGGGAGGTGCGTCAGAGGTAGAGGCCGGTGGGGTCGTTCTCGATCCGCTCGGCGGCCACCGCGTGCACGTCGCGTTCCCGCAGCAGCACGTACCCGCGGCCGTGCAGCTCGACCTCGGAGCGGTCGTCCGGGTCGAAGAGCACCCGGTCGCCGGAGACGATGGCGCGCACGTTCGGCCCCACCCCGACCGCCGTGGCCCAGGCGAGGCGTTTGCCGACCTGGGCGGTCGCCGGGATGACGATGCCGGCGGTGGAGCGGCGCTCGCCCTCGCTGCCCTCCATCCGCACCAGCACGCGGTCGTGCAGCAGGCGGATCGGCAGGCCGGCGTCCAGATCATTGTCGGCGGTCACGCCGCAGACGCTACCGTGTGGCCGACGGCGGGTCCGCCGGTGGTTACGCCGGTGGTGATCGGGGCATTGTGTGGCGGAACTGCCCTACGGTGTCGGGAACGGACGTATGCTGTCCGACCTGTCGCCGTGGGCGGGCCGGTTTCACTGCCAGGAGGTGCGCTTGAGCCGTTTCGAGCGGGTACGCGGGCGACTCCGCCGCGCCTACCAGGCGCGACAGGAGTCTGCGCGCGCCGACGAGAGCGTGTCGGGTGATGCGCTGAGCGACGTGTCGGAGGCGACCCGGGTGGCGTCGCCGGCCGTGCCCGGACCGGTCGCGCCACCGACGGCCACTGTCGTCGGCGCGGAACCTCCGGTGGACCTGCACAGCTCGACCTCCAGCCGGGACGACGCCGACGTCCCGCACGGGCTGCGGATCGCGTCCGCCTGGTGCTGGCGGCTGATCGTGATCGGTGTGGTCGCCTGGGCCCTGCTCAGGATCGTCAGCACCGTCAAAATCGTGATCATTCCGCTGGCCATCGCGCTGCTGCTCTCCGCGCTGCTCGCGCCGGCGGTGGGCTGGCTGCTGCGGGCGCGACTGCCCCGGTCGCTGGCGACGGCGGTGGTGCTGGTCGGTGGTCTCGCCGCGGTGATCGGCACGCTGACGCTTGTGGTGAACGAGTTCATCCGGGGCGTGCCGGAGCTGAGCGAGAAGTCCTCGCAGGGCGTCCGGCAGATCCAGAACTGGCTGAAGACAGGTCCGCTGCACCTCTCCGACACCCAGCTCGACCGCTACATCGACGAGGCGCAGGCCTGGATCAACGACAACACCTCGAGGTTCACAAGCGGCGCGCTGAGCACCGCCGCCACGCTGGCGGAGGTGCTGACCGGCACGCTGCTTGTGCTCTTCGCGACGTTCTTCTTCCTGCGCGACGGCAACCGGATCTGGCGCTTCCTGGTCCGGCTGTTACCGGTGGCGGCCCGCTGGAAGGTCGACGACGCGGGCCGGGCCTCCTGGCACACGCTCGGCGCCTACGTCCGCGCGACAGTGCTGGTCGCCTTCATCGACGCGGTCGGCATCGGCATCTTCCTGGTCATCTTCGACATCCCGTTCGCCTTCCCGCTCGCCGCGTTGGTCTTCCTCGGCGCGTTCATCCCGATCGTCGGCGCGGCGCTCTCCGGTGGCGTGGCGGTGCTTGTGGCGCTCGTCGACAGCGGCCCGGTCACCGCGTTGATCATCCTGGGCGTGGTGATCGGTGTGCAGCAGGTGGAGGGGCACGTGCTCCAGCCGTTGATCATGGGACGGGCGGTCGCTCTCCACCCGCTCGCGGTGATCATCGGCATCGCCGCCGGTGTCGTCCTGGCCGGCATCACCGGTGCGCTGGTCTCCGTGCCGCTCATCGCGGTGCTGAACACCGCGGTCCGCCGGCTCGCCGCCCGGAGGGTCCCGGACACCCCACCCGACGCCGTGGTCGTCGCCGCACAGGCCCCCTGACCCGCTCCGCGCGCGTCAGGACTTGGCGAGGCGTTGCAGGGCGCCGCGGGCCACCTCGGGACGCGTCGTGTACCAGAACGGCGGCAGCGAGCGGCGCAGGAACGGCCCATAGCCACGGGCCGTCTCCAGCCGGGAGTCGAGCACCGCGACCACACCCCGGTCGCCGGTCGCCCGGATCAGCCGACCCACGCCCTGAGCCAGTCGTACCGCCGCGATCGGCACGCTGACCGCGGAGAAGCCGGAACCACCGCCCGCGTCCACGGCGGCGGCACGGGCTGCCGCCAACGGCTCGTCCGGGCGCGGGAAGGGCAGCCGGTCGATGACGACGAGCTGGCAGGCGTCACCCGGCACGTCCACGCCCTGCCAGAGCGACATCACGCCGAACAGGCAGCTCGCGCGCTCCTCCCGGAAGCGGCGGACCAGCAGCGGCAGCGCCTCCTCGCCCTGCAACAGCACCGGCAGGTTGGTCCGTGCGCGCACCAGCTCGGCCGCCTGCTGCGCGGCCCGCCGCGAGGAGAAGAGCCCGAGAGTACGACCACCGAGCGCCTCGACAAGCGCGACCAGCTCCTCCCCGGCAGCGTCAGGCAGCCCGGAGACGCTGGGGCGGGGCAGGTGCGCGGCGACGTACAGGATGCCCTGCCGGGCATAGTCGAACGGCGAACCGACGTCGAGTGACCGCCAACCCGGGCCCTCGGTCGCCGGTACGACGGCGTTCGGGGCGGCGTCGCCGGCAAGCCGACGGCCCGGCGCCTCGGCGGCCGGGCGACCCGGGCCGGTGCGGGCAGCAAGTGCGGCCGCGGCGGGGGTCGGCGGGGCGGGCGGCGGCGCGTCCAGCCCGAGGGCGCGGGCCACAGTGTCGAACCGGCCACCCAACGCCAGGGTCGCCGAGGTGGCGACGACGGTGCGCTCGTCGTACAGGTGGGTGGCGAGGGTGCCGGCCACCGACAGCGGCGCGACCACCAGTGCCCGGCGGCTGCCGCTGTCGTTCTTCTCCACCCAGGCCACGTCGTGGTCGGCCTCCTCCAGCAGCCGCTGGGCGGTGGTGGAGAGCTCGTCCAGTGCGGCCTTGGCCTGCTGCTTGCGGACCGGGTCGGGGTCGTCGGACTTGATGTCGCCGATCGCGTCCAGGGCGGATCGGGTCGCCGCGTCGAGCAGCGTGCACGCCTCCCGCAGGGGCGTCGGCAGCCCGGCGGTGATGCGTCCGGCCGGCGCCTCGGCCAGCCCGACCGCGAGGGCGTCACCGGCGGCGGTGAGCGCCTCGGCGGTCTCCGGTCGCAGCAGCGTGCGGGCCCGGCGGGTGGTCCGGTCGATCAGCTCCGGCACCAGCTCCGCCTGGGCGGCGGAGGAGACCCGGTCGGCCAGCTCGTGCGCCTCGTCGACGATGAGCAGCTTGTGCGGCGGCACGATGTGCCGGTCGGCGAGCATGTCAACAGCGAGCAGGCTGTGGTTGGTCACCACGATGTCGGCCTCGCGGGCTCGGGCCCGCGACGCCTCGGCGAAGCACTCCTGCCCGAACGGGCAGCGGGTCGCCCCGACGCACTCCCGGGCCGGCATCGACACCAGCCGCCAGGCCTGGTCGTCGACGCCTGGGTCCAGCTCATCCCGGTCGCCGGTGGCGGTCCGCTCGGCCCAGTCGCGCAGCCGCTCGACCTGCTTGCCCAACCGGCCCGCCTCCCCGAGCCACTTCGTCCCGCCCCCGGGGCGGGCCGCCGGGGCGTCGAAGAGGGTGTCCTCCGGTTCCTCCTCGGTGGAGTTGTCGAGTCGCGCGAGGCAGAGGTAGTGGTGGCGACCCTTGAGCACCGCGAAGGTGGGCCGACGGCCGAGCAGCGGCTCCACCGCGTCGGCCAGCCGGGGCAGGTCGTGGTCGACGAGCTGCGACTGCAATGCCAGGGTGGCGGTGGAGACCACCACCGGGCCGTCCACGGTGAGCGCCGGCGCGAGGTAGGCAAGCGACTTGCCGGTGCCGGTGCCCGCCTGCACGAGCAGATGCTCGCCGCCGGCCACGCACTCCTCGATCGCCGTGGTCATCTGCTGCTGGCCGGGGCGTTCCGCGCCGCCGGGCACCGCGCCGACCGCCGCCGCCAGCAGCTCCGTGCCACTGGGTCGGGCGCCCCGCCGCCGGCCCTTGGCGCGGGCCGACGGGGTACCGGAACCGGTGGCGGTGCGGGGCGGAGTCACCGTGCGACGGTACCCGCCGCCGCCGACACCGGCCGCGCCCATCCGCCGCGTGGCGCGCTGCCGGCCAGGCTGGTCGTCGCGGTGGCGTCGCCCGGTTACCGCCGTGCTACGACGGGTGGGCAGTATCGGTTAGGGTGCGAATCATGCCGAGCGACATGGTCCGAGTGATCTACCGCAAGTACGACGGCAGCGCCCACCGCGACTACCCGGCCCGCCGGCTCACCGAGGACGACCTCGGCATCTGGCTCGGCGTGCCCCAGGGCACCGAGTCGGTCTACCATGGCCGGCCGTCGGTGGAGAAGATCCCGTTCGTTCTGCTGGTGCCACACCGCGCCTGGTGGACGGCCATGTTCAACCCCCCGCCCCGCACCAGCGAGGTCTACTGCGACATCACCACCCCGGCCCGCTGGGAGTCCGACGACACCGTCCACCTGATCGACCTGGACCTGGACGTCGTCCGGCGTCGAGCCACCGGCCTGGTGGAGCTGCTCGACGAGGACGAGTTCGCCGAGCACCGGGCCCGGTTCGGCTATCCGGAGGACGTGGTGGCCGAGGCCGAGGCCGCGGCCCAACGACTCCTCGGCGCGCTCGGCGACGGCACCGAGCCGTTCGCCACCTCGTACCGCAAGTGGTTGGCCCTTGTGGTCTGACGCCGCACGGCCAGCTCACCAGCGCGGTGGCCAGCCGTCGTCGTCGCCGAGCGGGGGCAGGTCGGCCAGTTTCTCCGGGTTGATCTGGTTGTAGATGGCGGTGACCCGGCCCTGGTCCACTGCGAACACGGTGACCAGGCGGACCGGCCGCCCGTCACTGTGCACGGTCTCCATCTGCAGGCCGAGCGCGCCATCGACAAGCACGAGCCGGGCCAGCACCCGGTTGGCGTACCGGCCGGTCCGGCCGAACAGGCCGAGCGTGAAGCGACCCACGGCGTCCGCGCCGACGATCGGCTGGCGGGCCGAGGGGTAGTGCCCGCCCGAGTCACCGACGAAGACCACGTCCGGCGCGAGCACCTGGAGCAGTTGGTCCAGCTCGCCGGACTCGGTGGCGGCGACGAACGCTTCGAGCACCCGGCGCTGCTCGGCCAGGTTCGCGGTGTGCCGGGGCACGTCCGGCGCGGTGACCGCCCGGCGTGCCCGGTGGGCGAGCTGCCGGGCCGCCACCTCGGTGGTGCCGAGCACGTCGGCGACCCGGGCGAACGGCACCGCGAACACGTCGTGCAGCACGAGCGCGACCCGCTGCTCCGGCGCGAGCCGCTCCAGCACGACGAGCAGCGCCGTGCCGACCTGGTCGGTGCGGACCGCCCGCTCGGCCGGGTCGGGCGCATACCCGTCCGTCGGCGTCGCAGCGCCCAGCGGGCTCACCACCGGCTCCGGCAGCCACTGCCCGGGGTACGCCTCCCGGCGGACCCGCGCCGAGCGGAGCACGTCCAGGCAGATCCGGGCGCAGGCGGTGGTCAGCCACGCGGACAGCTCGCGGATCTCGGCGCGGGCGTTCGGGTCGGCGAGGGCCCCGGCGTAGCGCAGCCAGGTCTCCTGCACCGCGTCCTCCGCCTCACTGCGGCTCCCCAGCATCCGGCGGGCCACCGAGAGCAGCCGCCCCCGCTCGGCCTCGAACTCCGTCGCCAGATCCTGCACGACCCACCACCCTCCCCGCCGACACCGCTCTGGCGTCCATCCTCCCGCCGACCGGGCGCGCCGGCAGCCCCGCAGCCGACGCCGGTCCGAACCGAGGACCGCGCCGACCGGTGGTGGGGGTGGGTGGGCCTCGGCGGGCGGATCGCCTGCGAGTGGGCGATGATCCGTGGATGAGCGCACCCCAGCAAGGGCAGATCGTGGCACCGGACGGCGGTTCCGTGCGGGAGTTGCTGCGGGTCACCGCACCGGTGGATCTGGGCGCGGTCGACCCGCGGTCCACGCCCGGCGTGCCGAGCGCGGCCGGGCGCGGGGAGCACCGTAAGGCCTGGGCACGGGAGCAGGTGGAGCTGGTCGGCGGCGAGCTGGGCCGGCAGCAGGAGATGCTCTACGCGATGGCCAAGGCCGGGTCGGACCGGCCGGCACGCCGGGTGCTGCTGGTGCTCCAGGCGATGGACTGCGGTGGCAAGGACGGCACGATCAAGCGGGTGGCCGGCGCGATGAACCCGCTGGGCCTGCACATCCGCTCGTTCGGGCCGCCGACCAGCCAGGAGTTGCGGCACGACTTTCTGTGGCGGATCCGGCGGCAGTTGCCGCCGCCGGGGTACGTGGGGGTGTTCAACCGTTCGCACTACGAGGACGTGTTGATCGCCCGGGTCGGCTCGCTGGTGCCGGAGGCGACCTGGCGGGCCCGCTACGACGAGATCAACTCGTTCGAGCGGGAGCTGACCGAGGGGCGGATGACAGTGCTCAAGGTGATGCTGCACATCTCGTACGCCGAGCAGGGCAAGCGCCTCCTGGAACGACTCACCGACCCGCGCAAGCACTGGAAGTACAACCCCTCCGACGTCGACTCCCGGTCGCACTGGGACGACTACCAGGCTGCGTACGCCGAGGCGCTCAGCCGGTGCGGCACGGACGCCGCGCCCTGGTTCGTGGTGCCGGCGGACCGTAAGTGGTACCGGGACTGGGCGGTGGCGCATCTGCTGCGTGAGACGTTCGACACCCTCGACCTGGGGTATCCGGCTGCCGATTTCGATGTCGAGCGTGAGCGGGAGCGCTTGGTCGCTGGGGGAGTGGGTGCGCGTGGGACGGTCGAGATGAACAGCAGATGAACGACCGGTGAATGACGCCTGACCAGGGGTGGGCCGTCGAATTCGCGGTTCTGACGTTTCCCTAGCATTCACCGAGCGGGTGCCCGACGGGCGCCGCCACCCTTCCACCGACGCGACGAGGTCTGTGCTGTGAAGTTTTCCTTCCGCCCCACCGAGGGCGCCTTCTACGAGCTCTTCACCAGGGCCGCGCAGAACCTGGTCCGGGGTACCGCGCTGCTCAACGAGCTGGCCCTGCCCGGCGTGGACGTGCAGTCCGTCAGCGAGCGGCTGACCGAGGTCGAGCACGACAGCGACCAGATCACCCACGACCTGTACAAGAAGATCAACTCGACCTTCATCACGCCGTTCGACAGGGAGGACATCTACCGGCTCGGCTCGCTGCTCGACGACGTCATGGACCACCTGGAAGCGGTCGGCGACCTGCTCTACCTGTACGGGCTGACCGAGCTGCCGGCACTGCCCCGCGAGCTGCACGAGATGGTCAACGTCCTCGACCAGCAGGCCAAGCTGACCGCCGACGCGATGCCCCGGCTGAAGTCGATGAAGGATCTTGAGGACTACTGGATCGAGTGCAACCGGCTGGAGAACGAGGGCGACCGGATCAACCGGCAGCTGCTCGTCCGCCTCTTCTCGGGTGAGTACGACGCGTTGACGGTGCTGAAGATGAAGGAGGTCGCCGACGAGTTGGAGGCCGCCTGCGACGCCTTCGAGCACGTGGCCAACACTGTCGAGACCATCGCGGTCAAGGAGTCCTGATCCGGTGACTTTCACACCCGAACTCATCGCCGTGCTGGCGGTGATCGGGGTAGCCCTGGCGTTCGACTACACCAACGGCTTCCACGACGCCGCCAACGCGATCGCAACAAGTGTCTCCACCCGGGCGTTGACCCCCCGGATCGCCCTCGGCCTCGCCGCCGTCGGCAACTTCGTCGGCGCACACTTCGGCGCCGGCGTGGCCAAGACCGTCGGTGACAACCTGGTCACGCTGCCCACCGGGGTGAGCAGCCTCGGGGTGGTCTTCGCCGGGGTGCTCGGCGCGATCGCCTGGAACCTGATCACCTGGTACTTCGGTCTGCCCTCGTCGTCCTCGCACGCGCTCTTCGGCGGCCTGGTCGGCGCGACCCTGCTGTCCGCCGGCGGCATCGTGCAGTGGGGCAACATCGGCGAGAAGGTGCTGCTGCCGATGGTGCTCTCGCCGATCGTCGGCCTGACCCTCGGCTACCTGCTGATGCTGGCCATCCTCTGGCTGTTCCGGAAGGGGCAGCCGGGCAAGCTCAACCGGGGCTTCCGCTGGGCGCAGACCGTCTCCGCGGCGGCCATGTCGGTCGGCCACGGCATGCAGGACGCCGCCAAGACCATGGGCATCGTGGTGCTGGCGCTCTACACAGGTGGTTTCCAGGAGAGCAAGACGCACATCCCGGGCTGGGTGTTCTGGACCTCGGCGACGATGCTGGCCCTCGGCACGTACGCCGGCGGCTGGCGGATCATCCGTACCCTCGGTCGTAAGATCATCGACCTGGGGCCGCCGGAGGGCTTCGCCGCCGAGACGGTCGCCAGCGCGGTGCTCTACTTCAACGCCCTGGTGCTGAAGGCACCGATCTCCACCACGCACACCATCACCTCGGCGATCATGGGGGTGGGCGCGACGAAGCGGCTCTCCGCGGTCCGCTGGAACGTGGCCGGCAACATCGTGCTCGCCTGGATCATCACGTTCCCGGCCGCAGCGCTGATCGCCTGCGTCACCTACCTGCTGGTCCGGCCGCTCTTCGGCTGACCGGACCCGGCACCTCGACGGCCCCGGTCACCGCGACCGGGGCCGTTCGTCTCACTCGTACCGCACGCCGATCTGCTCCCGCACCGTGTCCAGCAGCGCCATCACCTCAAGCGTGACCGCGTGCGGCACCACCGGGCTCTCGGTCAGCCCGGCCGCCAGGCAGCGCTGCACCTCGATCGCCTCGTACTGGTAGCCGTTCCCCGCCTCGTCGGCGGTGATCGTCTCCGGCTCCGCGCCGGCCCGGTGCACTGTGAACGAACCCGGCCGGAAGAAAGGCTCCGGCAGGTCGATCCGGCCCGTGCTGCCGGTGATCGAGGCGGTCTGCCCGCTCAACCCGACCATGCCGCAGCTCAGGGTTGCCAGCGCTCCGGTGTCGTAGCCGAACAGCATGCCGGTGTTCTCGTCCGTCCCCTCCGGGCCGAGCTGCGCCCAGGACCGGACGTGCTGCGGCACGCCGAGCAGCAGGTGGGCCAGGCTGATCGGGTAGATCCCCAGGTCCAGCAGGGAACCCCCTCCCAGCGCCGCGTTGCGCATCCGGTGCTCCGGCGGGAACGGCCCGGCCACCCCGAAGTCCGCTCGGACGCCGCTCACCGTGCCGATCGCCCCCTCCGAGATCAGCTCGACCACCCGCAGGATCATCGGATTCATCCGCATCCACATGGCCTCCATCAGGAAGACCCCGGCGGCGCGGGCGGTGTCCACCAACTCGGTGCTGGTGGCCAGGTCGAGGGTGAACGGCTTCTCCAGCAGCACCGCGCGCCCGGCGGTCAGGCAGGTCATCGCCGCCTCGTAGTGCGCGGAGTGCGGCGTCGCCACGTAGATCGCGTCGATCTCCGGGTCGGCGGCCAGCTCCACCCAGGAGCCGTACGCGCGCTTCGCGCCGTAGGTGTCGGCGAAGCGCCGCGCGCTCTCCGCGGCGCGGGAGCCGACCGCGACCAACTCGGCGTCCGGCACCAGCCGGAGGTCTTCGGCGAAACGGCTGGCGATGTGGCCGGTGGCCAGGATGCCCCAACGAGTCATGCCGGAACGCTAGCCGAGCTGGATGAACCATCCACCAGCGGCTCAACTGTCAGGACACGGCGGGATTTCCTGGTCGCCTCGCCGCTCAGGTCCGCCACCCCCGCCACCCCCTCGTGCCTCCTTGCCTCCTTGCCTCCTTGCCTCCTTGCCTCCTTGCCTCCTTGCCTCCTTTGCTCTGCTTACGCGGATGCACCACAGGCGGTCGCCAACTGGTGCATCCGCGTAAGCAGAGCAAAGGGCGGCTGGACCGGTACGGCGGCCGGACCGGCGCGGTGACTGGCCGGTGACTGGGCCGGTACCGGCCGTTCCGGCACACCGGCCCGGCCCGGGGCGCCCGGTTGGGGAACTAGGCTCGCCGGCATGACGATCGACAGTGACGGCTTCGCCGCCCCGGCCGCCCTGGTCGAGCACGCCCGCCGGTTCCAGGCCGAGGGTGGCACCCCGGCCACGCCGCGGGTCGCGGCCACCGTGCTGCTGCTGCGTCCGACCGACGCCGACTTCGAGGTGTACGTCATCCGCCGGGTCGCCGCCATGACCTTCGGCGGGATGTACGCCTTCCCCGGAGGCGGGGTGGACCGCTCCGACTCGGAGGCGCACCTGGACTGGGCGGGCCCGACACCGGACGAGTGGGCGGACCGGCTCGGCGTGGCCCCGCAGGCCGCGCAGGCGGTGGTCTGCGCCGCCGCGCGGGAGGTCTTCGAGGAGGCCGGCGTACTCCTCGCCGGCCCCAACCGGGAGACCGTGGTCGGCGACGTCAGCGGCGACAACTGGGAGGCGGCCCGGCAGGACCTGGAGGGACGCCGGCTGGGCTTCGCGGCGCTGCTCGCTGACCGTCAGCTCACCCTCCGATCGGACCTGCTCCTGCCGTGGAGCCGGTGGATCACTCCCGAGTTCGAGCCGCGCCGCTTCGACACGTACTTCTTCATCGCTCTGTTGCCGGCGGGGCAGCGGACCCGCGACGTCTCCGGCGAGGCCGACCACACCCTGTGGATCCGGCCGGCGGACGCGCTGGCCCGGGCTCGCGCCGGGGAACTGACCATGCTGCCGCCGACCCTGGTCACGCTGGCCCAGGTGGCGGCGGCCGGCGACCTGGCCGGGGTGGCGCGAGCGGCGGCCGAACGAGACGCGGCCACCCCGGTCACCCCGCGCCTGGACCTGCCCCCGGACGGCGCACCCCGCTTCGTCCTCGGCTGAGGCCGCGCTGGACATGACACCGGCGCCCACGCCGGGACGGCGGGGCGCCGGTGACCGGGCAGGGTCGGCTCAGCCGAAGCGGCCGGTGATGTAGTCCTCGGTCTTCTTCACGCTCGGGTTGCTGAAGATCTTCTGGGTGTTGTCGTACTCGATCAGCCGGCCCGGGTCGCCGGTCTTCTCGATCGAGAAGAAGGCGGTCCGGTCCGACACCCGCGCGGCCTGCTGCATGTTGTGCGTCACGATGATGATCGTGAACTTGTCCTTGAGCTGGAACATCAGATCCTCGATCGCCAGCGTGGAGATCGGGTCCAGGGCCGAGCACGGCTCGTCCATCAGGACGACCTGCGGCTCGACCGCGATGGTCCGGGCGATGCAGAGCCGCTGCTGCTGACCGCCGGAGAGGCCCGCGCCGGGCTTGCCCAGCCGGTCCTTGACCTCGTCCCACAGGTTCGCCGAGCGCAGCGCCTTCTCGGCCGCGTCCTCCAGGATCGACTTCCGGCGGACCCCGTTGAGCTTCAGCCCGGCCACCACGTTCTCGAAGATGCTCATCGTGGGGAACGGGTTCGGCCGCTGGAAGACCATGCCGATGGTGCGCCGGACCGCTGTGACGTCCACGTCCCGGTCGTAGATGTCCTGGTCGTCGATGGTCAGGCTGCCCTCGACCCGAGCCCCCGGCAGCACCTCGTGCATCCGGTTGATCGACCGCAGGAACGTCGACTTGCCGCAACCGGACGGCCCGATCAGGGCGGTGACCGTCTTCGGCTCGACCGTCAGGTTGATGTTCTCGATCGCCTTGAAGCCGCCGTAGTACGCGGTGACGTTCGAGGCGGAGACGCGCTTGGCCATGGTGGTACCTCCGGGGTTCATCGGCTGAGCCGGTTGCGACGGGCCAGCAACTTCGCCGCGATCGTCAGGATGAGCACGAGGGCGACCAGGGTGAGTGCCGCGGTCCACGCCCGTGCCGGTGCGTACTTCGACGCGTCACCGGCCTGCTGGTAGACGAAGAGGGACAGCGACGACTGGTTGTTCTCGAAGGGGTTGGTGTTGATCGCGGCACCGCCGCCGGCGACCAACAGCACCGGCGCGGTCTCGCCGGCCGCACGGGCGATGGCGAGCATGACGCCGGTGACGATGCCGGGCAGCGCCGTCGGCAGGACCACCCGCAGGATGGTCTTCCACTTGGGTACGCCGAGCGCGTAGGCGCCCTCACGCAGTGGTGCCGGGACGAGGCGGAGCATCTCCTCGGTGGACCGGACGATGGTGGGCAGCATGAGCACGCTCAGCGCGAGCGCGGCGGCGAAGCCGGAGAAGCTGGGCCGGCCGTCGTTGAACCACGGCGACACGATCAGCACCCAGAACGCCAGCACGAAGAGGCCGGAGACGATCGACGGGATGCCGGTCATCACGTCCACGAAGAACCGGATCGCGAAGGCGAACTTGCCCCGGCCGTACTCGACGATGTAGATGGCGCAGAGGATGCCGAGCGGCACGGTGATCAGGGTTGCGATGCCGACCTGCTCCAACGTGCCGACGATCGCGTGGTAGGCGCCGCCGTTGGCGTCCCGGGCCCCGATGTTGTTCATCGAGGTCTGGAAGAAGTTGGCGTCCAGCCGCTCGCTGCCCTTGCTGACCAGCGTCCAGACCACCGAGATGAGCGGTAGCACCGCCAGCACGAAGGCGGAGTGGATCAGTGCGCTCCAGGTGCGGTTGCGGGCCGACCGACGCCCCTCGACAACGTTGGCGGCGACGAAGAGCCCGGTCAGGTAGAGCACCCCGCCGAGGACGACCACCAGGACCGGGCCGCCGATGTCGGTGCCGTAGACGAGCGCGGCCGAGAGCGCCAGGGCCGCCACGGCGATGGCCGGGGCGGCGTACCAGGGCAGCCGCTTGGTCCGCAGCGAGGCGGGCTGCGCCGGCGGGCGGGTGCGGTGGGAGGTGACGGTTGTGGTCATGCGGCCGACTCCGTGAACTCCCGGCGGCGGTAGATGATCGCCCGCGCCGTGATGTTGACGATCAGCGTGATGGTGAACAGCACCAGGCCGGAGGCGATCAACGCGCCCCGGCCGGTCTCGTTCGCCTCGCCGAACGCGTTGGCGATGTTGGCGGCGATAGTGTTGCCGCCGTTCTGGATCAGGTTGAACGAGATGCCGAACGTGATGCCGAGGGTGAGCGCCAGGGCGATGGTCTCGCCGAGGGCCCGGCCGAGGCCGAGCATCATCGCGGCGATGATGCCGGGGCGGCCGTACGGGAGCACCGCGGTGCGCAGCATCTCCCAGCGGGTGGCGCCCAGGGCGAGGGCGGCCTCCTCGTTCGCGGTGGGCGTCTGGAGGAACACCTCGCGGGAGAGCGAGGTGATGATCGGCAACACCATGATCGCGAGCACCAGGGCGCCCAGCATGACGGACGCCCCGAAGGGGCCGTCGCCGCCGAAGAGCGGAATCCAGCCGACGTGTTCGTTCAGCCAGATCGAGAAGTCCCGGACCGGGCTGCTGAAGACGTCCCGCCCCCACAGGCCGAAGACCACGCTCGGCACGGCGGCCAGCAGGTCGACAAGGAAGCCGAGCGCGGTGCCCAGCCGGCGCGGCGCGTAGTGCGACAGGTAGAGCGCGATGCCGAGTGCCACCGGCACCGCGATGAGCAGCGCGAGCGCCGAGCTGAGCACGGTGCCGAAGGCGAGCGCGCCGATGCCGAACTTCGGCTGTGTCTCGTTGGGGGACCAGCCCTCGTAGGACCAGAAGTTCTCGGTGTTGGCGCGTAGGGCCGGCACCGCCTTGGCGACCAGGAAGATCGCGATGGCGGCGATGATGACCAGAACGGCGGTGCCGGCGGCCAGAGTGAGACCGCGGAAGGCCCGCTCGGCGCCGAACTTGCGGCTGCGCGGCAGCGCGCCGCCGCCGCCCAGCCCGGTGCCGCCCGGGGAACGGGTGCTGACTGGTGCCTCGGCCACACGCGCCGAGGCACCGGCGGGCCACTCGTGACTCTGGGTCACGCGCGTCCCGCCGGTGCCGGCGTCGGCCGAGCGGTGAGGGGTTTCACCCATCTGCTCGCTCGATTCGGTTGCGGAGGTGTGGAATCGGGTCAGGAGAGGTTCTTGACCGCGGTCTCGACCTTGGTGCGGACCGTCTCCGGCAGCGGGGCGTAGCCCAGCTCGGTGAGAGAGGCCTGGCCCTCGGCGCTGGCGGCGTGGCCCAGCAGGCCCTTGACCAGCGTCAGCTTGTCGGCTGCGAGGCCCTTGCTGCAGACGATCTCGTACGTCGCCAGGACGATCGGGTAGGCCCCGGCCTCCTTGGTGTTGTAGTCGATCTTCAGCTTGAGGTCGTCGCCCTGACCCTCGATGGCAGCGCCGGCGATGGTCTTGCCAGCGGCCTCGGCGGTCAGCGCGGCGAACTCGCCGTTGCCGTTGCCGATCTTCGACATCTTCAGACCGGCGTTCTCGGCGAACGACCACTCCATGTAGCCGATGGCGCCGTCAGCGCCCTTGACGCGGCTGGCCACGCCGTCCGAGCCCTTGGCGCCGGTGCCGCCCGGGGCCTTCCACGCCTTGGCGTTGCCAAGGGTCCAGTCGCTCTCGGCGGTCTTCGAGAGGTACTTGGTGAAGTTGTCGGTGGTGCCCGACTCGTCCGAGCGGTGGACGGTCTGGATCGTGGTCGCCGGGAGCTTGGCCTCCGGGTTGTCGGCCTTGATCGTGGCGTCGTCCCACTTGGTGACCTTGCCAGCGAAGATCTTCGCCAGGGTGGCCGGCTTGAGCTGGAGGTTGTCCACGCCGCTGACGTTGTAGGCGACGGCGACCGGGCCGATCACCATCGGCAGGTGGATGGCCTTGCCACCGACGCACTTGGCATCGGCCTGCGGCTGCTCCTCCGGCTTGAGCGCGGAGTCGGAGCCGGCGAAGTCGGCGGTCCCGGCGATGAACGCCTGGATGCCGGCGCCCGAGCCGGAAGCCTCGTAGTTGATCGTGGTGCCCTGGCACTTCTGCTGGTACGCCTTGATCCACTCAGCCATGGCGTTCTTCTGCGCCGACGAGCCCTGGGCGTTCAGTGTGCCGGTAGCGCAGTCGACCGCGGCGGCCGAGCCCGGAGCGCTTGCGCCGGAGGCGGGCTCGTTGTTGTCCGAGCCGCATGCACTGAGGCCGAGCGTCGCGGCAAGAGCGAGGCAGGCAATAGTGCCGTACCGCTGGAGCTTCACCTGAGGGGGTTCCCTTCGCGTCTGACTTGGCGCCCCGATCCCGGGGCCCGAGGACCGGCGATGACCGGCTGACACGAAAGTTAGAAGTGCCAGGTAGCCGGTTCGCCGGTCGCGAATGAACGCGAGGTGAACACGTACGGCCGTCGAGGTGACCGCTTGCTGAGGGTGAGTTGTCCGCTAAGTGAACCCGGATGCACCTGTCGGAAGTATGGGCATATTTCCGGTTCGCCGTTATGCCGCCGACGCCCGGCCGTTATCCACCGGTGACCCGGCCGGAGCGACGGCCGGCGGTCAGCCCAGGTGGTAGTTGATGTGCGCGGACCAGCGGGCGAAACCCAACCGCTCATAGAGCGCGACGGCCCCTGCGTTCGACTCGTCCACGAAGAGCATCACCCGGTCGAGACCGCGCCTGTCCCGCAGGTACGCCAGCCCAGCGGTGGTCAGGGCCCGGCCGAGCCCGCCGCCGTGCGCGGTCGGCTCCACGCCCAGCACGTACACCTCGCCGATCCGGGCCGACCCCGGGCGTTCGTGCACCTTGGTCCAGTGGAAGCCGAGCAGTCGACCGGTGGCGGTCTCCTCGGCGAGCAGGAAACCCGCCGGGTCGAACCATGGCTCGGCGAGGCGGACGCGCAGGTCGTCCGAGGTCCACCGCCCCTGCTCGGGGTGCTCGGCGAAGGCGCGTGAGTTGAGGGTCAGCCAGGCCGAGTCGTCCGCCCCGGGCCGGAACGCGCGCAGCACCACCCCGTCGGGCAGGTGCGGCTCGCCCAGCGGGGCGGCCAGGGGCCGGCGCAACTGCCAGAGCACCCGCACCCGGGTGAACCCGAGATCGACGCCGAGCGCCGCGGCCGACGGGTGGTCGCCGTGCGCCCACGCCCGCAGCGGCCCGGTGGCCGAGGCGAGTACGCCCCGGGCCAGCGCGCGACCGGTGCCCCGCCGCCGGTACGCGGGGTGCACCACCAGCTCGACCCCGATCCCGCCGACCGGGTCGGTGGTGTCCAGGTGCGCGTACCCGGTGAGGGTGCCGTCGTCGGCGCGGGCGATCAGGTGCAGCGCCGGGGCGTCCGGGTCACGGAGGCGGAGCAGGACGTGCTCGTCCAGCGGATCCGCGCCGTCGGTGTCGCCCGCGGTGCTGGCGAGGGCCAGTATCTCGCCGATCTCCGCCGGTGCCAGTCGGTCGGTCCGGGTCACCTGGTCGCTGGTCGGCTCCGCGCTGCTCATCCCGTCACCGTATCCGCTGCGTGTCGCGACGCCCGGACCGTCGCCGAGTAAAGCTGACGCCTCACGTCGGGTCGGTGGGGAGCGCCTCCAGCTCGAACCTGGCGGTCAGGTCGGGCAGGATCCGGCGCAGCGCGTCCACCGTGCCCTGTCGGTTCCCGCCGGCGTCGTGCAGCAGCACCACCGAGCCCGGTTGGGCCTGCGTCAACACGGTCGCGGTGATCTTTCCGGCGCCGGGCAGTTCCCAGTCCGACGGGTCCACCGACCAGTGCAACGGGGTCATGCCGAGTTGCCGAGCCACCGACACCACGGGGTACGTCCAGGCGCCGCCCGGCTGGCGGTACCAGACGATCGGCGCGTTCGGCACCGCCGCCCGGATCGCCTCGTTGGTGCGCAGCAGGTCGGAGCGGATCGCGTCGGCCGAGCGGGCACCCAGGCCGACGTCGTGGTGCCACGAGTGGTTGCACAGGGTGTGCCCCTCGTTGACGATCGCCTGGATCAGGTCGGGGTGGTCCTGCGCGTTTTCGCCGACCACGCAGAACGTGGCGTGCACGTCGTACTCGCGCAGGAGGGCGAGGACCTGCGGGGTGTAGCGCGGGTCGGGGCCGTCGTCGAAGGTCAGCGCGAGTCGTGAGGAGCCGGAGGTGGCGTGCGCGCCGAACAGGTTGTCGGTCCCCGCGTCCTGGCCCGAACCGTCCTGACCGGTCTCGGCGGGGCCGGTGCTGGCGTTCGGGGTGCCGCTGGGCTCGCCGCCGCTGGGCTGGTCGGCATAGTGCGGCCCGTCGGCGCTTGTCGTGGCTCCGGTGGAGTGCCTCGGAACCTGGTCGGGGACGAGACTGCGGCCCAGCGCGTACGCCGAGCCGAGCAGTGCCGCCACCACCACCGTCACGATCCCGGCCGCCCGCACCGTCGAGTTGCCGGGCGTCACGGCGTCTGCCCGGCTGGCCGGTCAGTCCGACCCGTCGCCCCCGTGGTCACTGCGCGCACAGCCGCCCCCTTCTCCGACAAACCCGGCAGTCAGAATAGAACCGCCAAGCTGCGCAAAAAGGGCATATGGGAAATTGCTCGGGGCGACTCGCGGATCAGACCGGCAGTGGCGCGTGCTCCGCCTCGGCCAGCGCTCGCGACGGCGGAACGACGAACTTGTAGCCGACCTGCCGAACGGTGCCGATCATCGACTCGTACTCCGAGCCGAGCTTGGCGCGCAGCCGCCGGACGTGCACGTCCACGGTGCGGGTGCCGCCGAAGTAGTCGTAGCCCCAGACCTCGCGCAGGAGCTGGTCCCGGGTGAACACCCGACCCGGGTGCTGGGCCAGGAACTTCAACAGCTCGAACTCCTTGTAGGTGAGGTCGAGCGGGCGACCCTTGAGCTTGGCCGCGTACGTGTCCGGGTCGATGGTCAACTCGCCCGCCCGGATCGAGCCGCCGGCGCCGGCGGTCGCGTTGCTCAGCCGGCCCACCGCCAGCCGCAGCCGTGCCTCGACCTCGGCGGGGCCGGCCGAGGCGAGGATGACGTCGTCGACGCCCCAATCCGCGTTCAGCGCGATCAGGCCGGCCTCGGTCACCACCGCGACAAGCGGCACGCCGAGCCCGGTGGCGTGCAGCATTCGGCAGGTCGCGCGGGCCTCGCTCAACTCCGATCGGGCGTCCACCATCACCGCGTCCGGGCTAGGGCCCGCGACCAGGGTGCGAACGTCGCGCGGCGCGGTGCGAACCGAGTGCGGCAGCAGGTCGAGTGCCGGCAGCACAGCCGACGGTTCGCCTGCGCGCGCGGTCACCAGCAACAGGATCTCCACGATCACCTCCGTCCCGGCGGCGCACGGCCGCACGCGACCAGACACACTCACGAGGGAGCGCGCTGAGAAATTGCGTGGTCCCGGCGTCGCTGACGGGCGGGGTAACGGGTTGAGCGTAACCGATCGCCTCGGCCGCGCCGTCAGGCCATTTCCCGTTTGTCTACCTTGCCCCTGATCGTGGCCCAGGTTTTAACGTTGTTGAAACCCATGACCACCGCGTCGGGCCGTCGGTCTGGCACGATCGGGTCGTGTTTCCCTCCACGTCGCCCGAGGCCGGCCGCGAATCGTGGCCCGCCGGCCCCCACCCGGGTCCGGCCGCCACACCGACCCGCGGCCAACCGCCCGCGCCACGTACCGGCCCGGCCACCACCGACGGCGACCGCCGCGAACGGGGTGGACCCCGTCGGGCCCGCCGCGCCGGCGAGCCGGCCCGCCGATCCGAGGACGAGGTCGACGAGCCGGAGGAGGAGGTCGTACCCCCGGTCGAGGTGCGCCGCCAGTTGGCGGTGACCATCGCCGGCTTCGCCGCGCTGCTCGGTGTCGGCCTGGTGCTCGGCGCACAGACGTCTGGTCCCGGTCACCGCCTGCCGTTCGCCTTCATCATCTTCGGCGTCCAGTTGCTGTTCGTGCTCGCCTGGACCATGGCCATGCGACCGCCCGCGCTGCTGGTGGTCGCCGGGATCAGCGCCACGGTCGCGGCGCTCGTCGACATCGCCGCGGTGCAGACCGACGTCGCCGGCCTGGCACCGCTGGGCTACCTGGCCGCCGGCGGGTTCCTCGCCGCGGTGCTCGGCCAGCTGGTCCGGCGGGTCGACCGGGTCCGGGTCACCGACTCACTCGGCGCCACGCTGCTCATCGTGGTCGGGGTGGTGGCCTTCGGCACCCTGGTCGTGCTCAGCCGGATCCCGGCCGGCACCCAGGCGATCACCGTCTGCCTGTCCGCGAGCGGCGTCGCGCTGACCGTCGCCCGGTTGACCGACGCCGTGCTGCCCTGGCCCCGGCTGGCTCCGCAGGTGCCGCGGGGCGCCGCCGGTGTGGTGGCCGGCGCGATGGTCGGCACGCTCACCAGCGCACTCCTGGGCAGCTACCTGGTGGCTCCCTTCACGCCGACCCGGGCCGCCGTGATCGGCCTGGTCGCGGCCGTCACCGCCGTCCTCTCCGATCTCGCAGTGGGGTACGCGGAGGCGGGCCGACTGATGGCCGGTGAGACGCCCACGATGTGGGTGGCCCGGCACATGCAGGGTCCGCTCGGCGGCTTCGCCCTCGCGGCGCCGGCCGCGTACGCGATGTCCATGCTCTTCCTCTGAGTCACGGTTGAGCCCGGAGCCGGTCGGGTACCTACGGGTGCGCCGCCCTGCGGCGTCGGTACGAACGACCCGTCGCGGCGCGGCGGGCGGAGACAGGAGGCGGCGTGGCGCAGGACTATCCGGTGGACGAGGCGCGACCCCGACGCCGTGGCCGCAAGCTGCTCATCACCCTGACCGTCCTGCTGGTGCTGCTGGCGGGGCTGCTGGTGGTAGCGGACCGGGTAGCGGTCGGGGTGGCCGAGCGGCTCATCGCCGACCGTGTCCAGCAGGAGATCACCAAGCAGGGCGCGCAGTCCACCGAGCCGGACGTCGAGGTCGCCGGAGTTCCGTTCCTCACCCAGGTGCTCGACGGCCGCTATCAGCGGATCTCGATCAAACTGCGGGACGTGCAGGCCCCGGTCGAGGGCGACGCCGTGCGGTTGCCGGTGTTGAACGTGGACGCTCGCGACGTGCGCGCCTCGCTTGACACGTTGCGTACCGGCCAGGGGGACGTCGTCGCGGACACCGTCAACGGCACCGGCACGATCAGCTACGAGAGCCTGGCGGCGCTGCTGAAACGCCCGGGGCTCACCCTCGGCGAGCAGAACGGCAAGCTCGCCGTCACGGGCCCGGCCGACATCCTCGGTCAGAAGATCACGATCAGCGGCACCGCCGACGTCACAGTCGCCGACAACGGCGCGGTCGCCCTGCGGTTCAACGACCTGGACGCCGCCGGTCTGCCGAACCTGCCGCTGGCCCGCACCTTCCTGAACAACTTCGCCAAGAGCATCTCCATCGACGTGCCCCTGCCGGACCTGCCGTTCCAACTCGCTGTCCGGGAGGTCCGTCCACTGCCGGAAGGGCTGGCGGTCACCGCCGACGCGAAGAACGTGCCGATCAATTCCGCCAGCTGAGTTGGACCCGGGCCAGCCGGCGGTCCGGGTCATTCCCGGATGGTGGTCGGCTCAGTGGCAGCACGGTCACCGGCTGGTAGGCTCCCTGCTCATGGGGACCCACCTCACCAAACGGCGCGCGGTCGACCTGTGCCGCGTGGCCACCTGCCTGTGTCGCCCCGTCATCTGACGGCGGGGCTGTCTCCGGTCGCCTGACGGCGGCCACCGGCACAGGGTTCTCGCACCCTCCGGTAATCCCACCGAACGCCCGGCAGCGGCGCCGTCGCACGAAACCCGTGATCCCGTCCTTCCGCTGGGTCCCGCGCGTGGTGCGACAGCTACACCCATCGATACTCGCGCGTTGGCTCACCATCCATCCTCACCAGGGAGTGATTCGATGAGTCGCGACACCGCACTCGTTACGGCCGAGTGGGCCGAGAAGAACCTCGACGCCCCGGGCGTCGTCTTCGTCGAGGTCGACGAGGACACGTCGGCCTACGACACCGGCCACATCGCCGGCGCCATCAAGATCGACTGGAAGACCGACCTGCAGGACCAGGTCCGCCGAGACTTCGTCAACAAGACGCAGTTCGAGGCGTTGCTCTCCGGACGGGGCATCAGCAACGACGACACCGTCATCCTCTACGGCGGTAACAACAACTGGTTCGCCGCGTACGCCTACTGGTACTTCAAGCTCTACGGCCACCGCGACGTGAAGCTGCTCGACGGCGGTCGCAAGAAGTGGGAGCTGGATGCCCGCCCGTTGGTCACCGACACGGTGGCCCGCCCGGCGACGCAGTACGTCGCGCAGGAGCCGGACACCTCCATCCGGGCGTTCCGCGACGAGGTCGTCGCCGCGATCGGCACCAAGAACCTGGTCGACGTGCGCAGCCCCGACGAGTTCGCCGGCCGACTGCTCGCACCCGCCCACCTGCCCCAGGAGCAGGCGCAGCGGGCCGGTCACATCCCCACCGCGATCAGCGTCCCGTGGTCCAAGGCGGCCAACGAGGACGGCACCTTCCGGTCCGACGACGAGCTGCGCCGGATCTACGGCGACGCGGGCCTCGACGACGGCAGGGAAACCATCGCCTACTGCCGCATCGGTGAGCGCTCCTCGCACACCTGGTTCGTGCTCCAGGAGCTGCTGGGCCACCGCAACGTCAAGAACTACGACGGCTCCTGGACCGAGTACGGCTCGCTGGTCGGCGTGCCGGTCGCGCTCGGCGACGAACCCGGGGAGGCCTGATCATGACCCTCCCCACCGCCGCTGGTTGCGCCGCACCTGACCAGGCCGCACCGCTGCCGGCCAGCCTGGACCTGGAGAAGGAAACCGTCATCACCGGCATCGTCCGCTCCGCTGAGGACGAGCCGGTGCCGGGCGCGTACGTCCGGCTGCTCGACTCGACCGGCGAGTTCACCGCCGAGGTGGTGACCTCGGCCGCCGGCCAGTTCCGGTTCTTCGCCGCGCCGGGTTCCTGGACGCTGCGGGCCCTGTCCCGGCACGGCAACGGCGACACCGCCGTCACCGCCGGTCGGGGTGTCAACGAGGTTGCCGTCACTGTCGCCTGACCCACCGCTCTGATCGACCGGGGCCGGTCACCCACCCGGGTGGCCGGCCCCGGTCGTCTCTTCCGAAGCGTCAGTAAGCTCGCATCCTGCTCTGCTTGTCGGCAGGGGCTGAGTCGGGCGGAACGACCTTGTATTGCAGCTCCTCCAGCGCCCGAGCGGCGATGCCCGGAGCGTCGCGCACCGCCGCCAGTAATTGGAGCCTGCGCCACTTCTCCCGACCTTCGCCGACTGCGCTCCGCCACCCCTCGACAGTGTCGACGCAGAACTCCTCCACCACCGCCTGCAGGACATCCTCGACACAGGGCCGAAAGCGGTGTCCGCCGAGCGGGAAGTGGAACTTGGCAAGCCGTGGCACCTCGTGCCTGCGCCTACGGGCTTTGGGGCGTCCGCTTGGCCCGTCCTGCATGACAAAGGCGAATTCGTCCCGGTGGCCGTGCACGTGGAGGTGAGCGCAGGGCACGCCGGGTTGAAACTCCCGGACATACTCATAGCGGAACAAGGGAGCCTTGTCACCCTTGGGCGTGACATGGAGCCAAGAGGCGTCCGTGGCCAGGTGCCTGCCGCTCGAATCCATGCAGCAGTTGAACTTGATCAGCAGGTCAAGGCGGTGCTTATTGTTGATGTACAGCGGAAAGGTGCCGAAATCGTCTCCCTCGACGATGCCCACCATGACGCGACCGCCGTTCCTGCCGGGCATCAGCAGCGCGGACAGATGCTTGTCTGTCTTCACTACCCGTTGCACTCGGCTGGTGATGTCGTCGGCGAAAGCGCTGGCTCGGGCGATCAGGTCCGGAGAGACGGGAGCCCCGTCAGTCGTCATCGCCGAGCAGATAGTCGATGGAGCGGACCATCTCGTAGACGCTGCGTTCGTCGGCGCGAAGCTCGAAGTTGCGGCCCAGGTCGTACAGCGTCTCTTTGCTCATATGGACGCGCTCCAACAGGCGAGCTCGCCACTCTTGCAGCTCCTGCTGAGTCCTGACGATGGCGGTGCCCATTGCTGGTCCTCCCGCCGTCGACGACGTCGCTGTTGGCGTCACCCTAGTGCCTCCCTCCGACGACGCGGACCGCGTTACAGATCCTCGCGTCACTAGTCCACTACCCACCGTCAACCGATGGCACCGGCTCCTCGGTTGCGCTGGTGTCGGTTCTGCGACAGCAATCGCGGGTTGTGCGGCCTGCCGGGCATGGATGAGACCCGTCTTGTGGTAGTCGGGAGCAAGCTGAGTGTCACCAAGAGCGCGAGCGGTCCACTCACCCCATCGGCATGCGTCACTATTTAGGTGTGGAGATTACGGCTGGTACAGACGGCGGCGTGTCCGGTGAAAAAGTTCCGATCGTCGTTTGCGTCAGCGCTGATGCCTCGATGCTTGAGCGGGTGCGGCGACAGCTCGACGGGGTTGGTCAGGTGGTGAGCTGCGCAGACCTGGTCCAGTTGCGGGCGATGCTGTTTCCCTCGCCGAATGCCCCGCAGCCGGCGGTTGGGCCGGTCCCTCCAGAGGTAGTGGCGCAGTGCTCGGTCGAGTGGGGCGAGTTGGTCGTCGACCGCACCAGACAGCAGGTCACCTGGCACGGCGACCCAATCACGCTCACCCCCACCGAACGTGAGCTGCTCGCCCTGCTCATTGGCCCGCCGGTGGTGGTGTGGAGCTACGAACAGCTCTTCGCCGCCGTCTGGAGCGGCCCGTTCCGGGGCAGCGCGATCGTGCACTCCGCCATCAAGAAGCTCCGGCGGAAGCTGCGTGATATCCCGGGAGGGCCGCGGGTGCACGCTGTCCGGGGGATCGGCTACCAGCTCGATCCACCGCCCCGGTCGACCTGAGCGCCTCCGCCGCCGGGCCGGCGGCGGACGCGTGACACCATGGCCGGGTGAGCGGTGCTGTCCAGACGGGTTGGGCCTCCTCGGCCGGTCCCGCCGTGCCGGCACCCGCCCGGCGACGGCGGCGTTGGCTGCTGGCCGCGACAGTGGCCTGGACCGTGCTGCTGGCCGCGCTCACCTGGACGTCGGTCCGCACTGACCCGCCGACCGTTCGCGAGCAGCGTTCCCTCGACCAGGCCGGCCCGGTGGTCGACCGGGCGGTCGGCGAACTGGCCCGGGCGGCCGGCGCCGCCGGCCTGCTGGAGCTGAGCCCGCCGCGGATCGCGGCGGGCTGCCGGGTCACCCCGTTCGCCGAGGGGGCGAGGCTGCGACGTGAGGTCGGCGTGCTCGCGCCCACCGGCACCGAGCAGGCCGTGTTGGCGGGCATCGCCGATCGGCTGCCGGCGAGGTGGCGGGCCGGCGTCGGCCCCGGGCTGAACGGTCCCGAGCTGCACGCCGACGCCGGTGAGTTCGTGGCCGTCGAGGGCCGGCCGACAGTGGACGGCCGGGTGCTGTTGCTCGTCGACACCGGTTGCCGGCCGGTCGGCTCCGGCTACCGGCCAGCCCAGTCGACCGTCGCCGGTCCGGAAGCCGCCGCCCTGACCGCCGCGCTGGTGGCGCTCGGCCGGCCCGGTGACGCCGCGCCGGAGCCGGTCACCGCGCCCTGCCCGGGCGGCGGGTTGGCCCGCACCGTGCGGTCCGCGGGCGGTCCCGGCCCGGCCGCGTCGACGGACTCCCTCGCCCCGCTGGCCGACGGCACCCCACTGCTGGACAAGCCTCCGGTGTACGCGTACCGCACCGGCCCGGTCACGGTGCTCGCCGACCTCGCTCCGGACGACACCCGGCTGGCCGCCACCGTCGGCTGCCCGAGCTGAGCCGGGCCGGTCCTCAGGTCAGCCGTCGCCCGGCTGATCCGACGGTTCCCGGCTGCGCCCCAACGCGTCGACCATGCCCCACCGGCCAGGGATGTCCAGCAGCTCGACCCGGCCCATCCCCGGTGGCACGGCCGGGTCGATGATCAGGTGCTCGCCCTGCGGCTCCAACCCGAGCATCACCCGGAGCAGCAGCAGTGGGGTGCCGGTCGACCAGGCCTGGGGGCTGCACGCCGTCGGGTACTCCACCGGGTAGTCGGTGAGATCCCGGTCGTAGCCGGCGAACGCCTCCGGCAGCCGCCCCTCGAAGTATCGGGACGCCGCCAGCATCGTGTCGCAGAGCTTCCCCGCCTCGTTCCGGAAGCCGTACCGCCACAGTCCCCAGGCGATGATCGAGTTGTCGAACGGCCACACCGTGCCCACGTGGTACCCGATCGGGTTGTACCGCCCCTCGTCCTCGGCGAGCGTTCGCACTCCCCACCCGGAGAACAGGCGTGGCCCGAGCAGGTGCTCGACCACCTTGCCGGCACGGGACTCGTCCACGATGCCGCTCCACAGCAGGTGCCCGATGTTCGAGGTAAGCGCGTCCACCTGCCGGCCGTCGGCGTCCAGCGCGAGCGCGTAGTACTCGCGGTCGGCGATCCAGAAGTCGCGGTCGAACCGCCGCTTGAGGTCGGCGGCCTCCCGCTCCAGTCGGTCGGCGTACTCCGGGTCGTTCCAGAAGGTCCGGGCCAGCCGGGCGGCCCGCATCTTCGCGTCGTACGCGTACCCCTGCAGCTCGCAGGTCGCCCGGGGAAAGCCGGGAAACTGGCCGTCGGCGTACGAGATGGCGTCCCAGGAGTCCTTCCAGCACTGGTTCGGCAGGCCGGTCTCCGGGTTGCGGGTCTGGTACCAGAGGTAGCCGGTGCCGAGCAGGTCGCCGTACGTGTCGATCCACTTCAGCGCCGCGCGGACCTGCGGCTCCAGCCGACGGACCAGCGCGGAGTCTCCCGTCCAACGCTCGTACTCGTCGATCAGGATGATGAACAGTGGTGTCGAGTCGGCCGACCCGTAGTACGGCGAGTGCGGCTGCTCCTCGAAGCCGGCGGTCTCTCCGTACCGCAGTTCGTGCAGGATCTTGCCGGGTTCCTCGTCCCGGAAGTCGTCCACCCGGTGCCCCTGGAGTCCGGCCAGCATCAGGATGGTCGGTGGGACCAGCTCCGGCAGGAACGGCAGCACCTGTAGTGAGGTGATGATGCTGTCCCGGCCGAACAGGGTCATGAACCAGGGCAGTCCTGCGGCGATCAGCCGCACGCCCAGGGCGATCGACTCGTAGCGCAGGGCGGCCAGGTCGTTGAGGCTGCGCCGGTACGCCCCGGCCAGTGGCTCGCAGTCGCACCCGAGCTTCGGCGCCCGGTCGATCAGCTCCTGCTGCTCGGCCCGGATGACGTCCGCGCTACGGCTGCCCCCGTACGGCAGGGTGGCCCGGATGTCCTCGCCACGGGCCCCGTAGACGACGCTGGAGACGTGCAGCCGGGTGGTCCACCTGCTGTTCCGGGCGACCCGGATCCGGAAGGTCATCCCGGTGGCATCGACCTGCGCCGGCGCGCTGGTGCTGACCACCGTCTCCCGGTGGAACGCCTCCCGCCGGTAGGTCAGCCGCAGTTCGTGCTCGCCGACCGAGACGGTGGTCTGGCCCCGCTTCCGCCGCGAATCCTTGATCTCGAACAGGTCGGCAAAGTCGGCCCCCATCTCGATCCGGACGGTGCACTCGACCTCCGCGCCGAGGTGGTTCAGCACTGTCAGCTCCTCTTCGAAGCTGCCCACGATCGCCCGGCTGCGGATCACCGACGCCTTCGCGTCCAGGTAGTGCGTGGGTTCCCCGGGGGCGAGGAAGAACTTGGTGCGGTACGACTCGGCGTCGTCGACGGAGAGGGCGTGCAGCCGTTCGCCGTCCAGGGTGAGCACCCACGTGGACAGGAATCGGGTGTCGAAGGAGAACAGCCCGGTGGGGAAGTCGTAGGACGGTTCGATGTCCCCCCGCCGGTCGCTGACCAGGAAGGTGTTGCCGTCCAGGATGCTGACGAGTTCCTTCACGCCGGTCGTCCGGCTGTTCTGCGCGCCCTGTCCCGGGGGTCGCGGGTGCCGGGCGGGTCCGGGAAGAACCGGCGGAAGGCGAGGAAGAGCACCACGTTGCCGCTGAACGTGCTCTCGTTGCGCAGCACCGCCGCGACAGCCTGGGCCTTGCCGGCGATCAGTCGGTCGAAGAGGTCGGCGCTGCTGTACCAGATGGCGTCGGCCGGGCCGCGCCCTCGGCTGATCTGCACCGACCCGGGCCGCATCCGGACCAGCCAGTGCTCGGTCTGGTGGTCGTCGCCGAGGTCGATCTGAAGGGTTCCGTCGGCCAGGCCGCCCAGAATGTCGGGGGCGCGGGACGGCAGCGCTTCGAAGAACCTCTCCGTCGCCTCGGTCACATCCGAATCGTAGGCAGTCGTCCGGGATGTCGGGTCGGTATCGGCACTCCGCTCGAATCGACAGACCGCGTCGGGTGGTCAGTAGACGAGCGCCTGCGCACCCTCGGCCATGGCCTCCTCGACGAAGACGGCGGCACCCGCGATCCGGAGCCCGGGCAGTACGTCGTCCGGGCCGATCTGGCGTCGGGCCGCGCACTGGGTGCAGGCGGTCACCCGGCCACTGGTCAGGATGACGTGCAGCAACTCGGCCAGCGGCGCGGAGTGCGGCAGCTCGAACTGTTGGGCGCGACCGGGCAGGGCGAACCAGGTCGACTCACCGGTGAGCCAGAGCGACACGTCCACTCCGGCCGCGACCGCCGTCGCGGCGACGGTGAATGCCTGCGCACACCGCTCCGGGGCGTCCGCCCCAGCGGTGGCCTTGACGACGAGAGTGCGGGCCATGTGGCCCAGCATAGGATGGCCGGGATGGTTACCGAGATCGGGTTTGTCAGCCTGTTGGTCGCTGGCCTGGGCGGGCTCGCCGGTGGCCTGGTCTACCTTGCCGTACGCATTTCGAGAGGACGTTGGTGAGCGCGAGGAGTGAGCCGGGCTTGCGAGCCCCGCAGTCGCGAACGAAGGCGGCGTTGGTGAGCGCGAGGAGTGAGCCGGGCTTGCGAGCCCCGCAGTCGCGAACGAAGGCGGCGCTGTGAGTGACGAGAACCCGCTACAGCCGCCGTGGCTGAACGCGCCGCCGGTCGAGGAGTACCCGTTCGAGGAGAGTCACGACCTGCGGGTCGGGCCGAAGCTGCACCCCGCGCTGGACGGTCTGCTGCCCTACATCGGCCTCTGGCGTGGCCGGGGCAAGGGTGGTTTCCCCACCATCGAGGATTTCGACTACGGGCAGGAGATCCGGATCAGCCACGACGGCCGGCCGTTCCTGCACTACGAGTCCCGCGCCTGGATTCTCGACGAGCACAGCAAGCCGGTCCGTCCGGCCGGTCGCGAGGTCGGCTGGTGGCGGCCGGTGCTGGTGGACGGACGGGTGACCGATGAGCTGGAGGTGCTGCTGACCACGCCGACCGGGGTGATGGAGCTGCACCTGGGTAAGCGCACCGGCACCCAGGTGGAGTTCGCCACCGACGCGGTGGTGCGGACTCCGACCGCCAAGGAGGTCACCGGCGGGAGGCGGCTCTTCGGCATCGTCGAGGGCGCGCTGCTCTACGCCCAGGAGATGGCCGCGGTGGGGCAGGCGCTCAGCCCGCACCTCTCCGCCCGGCTCGTCCGGGTCGGCGGCTGACTAGCCGGGAAAACCCAGCAGAGCCTGCAGGGCGGGGGTGCGCGGGCAGCGGGCCCGGCGCACCCCGTCCAGCGTGTGGACCTCGACGGCCCCGCGTACCGACGAGGTGAACCACACGCCGTTCGCCGCGTGCAGCTCGGCCGTGGTGACCATCCGCTCGGCGGCACGCAGGCCCAGCTCGGCGGCGTGGGCGAGCAACCAGGCCACTGTCGTGCCGGCAAGGATGCCGGTGGTGGCGGCCGGCACCGTGCAGAGCGTCTCGTCGGTGAGCCACACCACGTTGGCCCAGGGGCCCTCCAGGGCGTAACCGTCGGAGGAGATCCAGAGCACGTCGTCCACCCCGGTCCGGTCGGCCCAGCGGCGGGCGGCGCTGTTTACCGCGTACGACGTCGATTTGATCCCGGCCGGCAGCCAGCTCAGCCCGTTGCGGGCGTCGGCGGGCACCCCCAGCGGCAGGGTGGCCACACTGATCCCGGCCCGCCGGGCCGCCCGGGAGGCCGCCGGCACCGCGGCCAGCGTGGCGTAGACCGTCGGCGGGCCGCCGGTCTCCGGGCCCCGGGTGCAGACCAGCCGAAGCGCCCCCTCCACCGACGCTGGCCAGCCTGCGCACACCTCGTCGAGCAGGTCGATCAGCGCCGCGGTGGGCGGCACGGCCAGTTCGACGGCGTCGGCCGCGGCGACCAGGCGGGCCAGGTGTTCGTCGCGCAGCCACGGCCGGCCCTGACGCAGGTGCATGGTCTCGAAGAGGCCGTCGCCCCGGAGTACGCCGAGGTCGTCACCGCGGAGCACGGGGTCGCCGGCCGGCACCGGGCCGCGCCCGAGGACGACGATCCGTGCGGTCGGACCGGCCCCGACCTTCCCGGCGGGCGACATCACCATGACCATCGAGCGTAGCGGCGGTCGATCGCGGTGCGCGGACCGGCATGGTGGCCGAACTATGATCGGGGGGTGTCCGAATCCTCCCTCGCGGAAATGCTGCGGGCCCGTGGGCTGCGGCTGACGCCCCAACGGCAGCTCGTCCTCCAGGCGGTGCTCGATCTGGGGCACGCCAGCCCGGAGCAGGTGCACACCGCCGTCCGGGAGGTCGCCGCCGGCGTCAACATCACCACCATCTATCGCACGCTTGAGCTGCTGGAACGGCTCGGCCTGGTCACCCACACGCACCTGTCGCACGGCTCACCGACCTATCACGCGGCGGGTGAGCACCAACACGTCCACCTGGTCTGCCGGGAGTGCGGGGCGATCGACGAGATCGATCCGGGGCTGCTCCGGCCGCTCGCCGACGAGTTGGCCGTGCAGCGGGGGTTCCGGGTGGATATCGGGCACGTGTCACTCTTCGGCGTCTGCGTACGCTGCGAGAACGGGGACGACAAATGATCGACATCGCGGGTGCGGTGGCCGTCGAGAGCATCGACGAGGCGAGCCGCGACCAGCCGGACCCGGCGCACGTCGCGGCCGGGGTGCGGGGGGTGGCCGCCCACTACGGGGACCCGCTGCGCGAGCAGCGCACCCTCGACACCGAGGTCGGCCTTGTCGACAGGTCGCACCGGGGGATCATTGCGGTGCCCGGGGAGGAGCGCGCCGGCTGGTTGCACACGATCACCTCGCAGCACCTGACGACGCTTGCCGCCGGTGAGGGCACCGAGCTGCTGGTGCTCTCCCCGCACGGCCACGTCGAGCAGCACGCGCTGGTCGCGGAGGACGGCGAGACCGCCTGGCTGGACACCGACCCGGGTGCGACAGAGGGCCTGCTCGGGTACCTGGAGAAGATGCGGTTCTTCAGCCGGGTCGACCCGCGCGACGCGACCGCCGAGCGGGCGTTGCTGTCGCTGGTCGGGCCGGCGGCGACCGAGGCGCTGGCCACGCTCGGCGTGACCGGGCTGGCCGCACCGGACCTGGTCGCGGTGCCCGGTCCGAAGTTCGCCGCCGGGGCCGTGCCACCGCGAGCGAGTGTTCGGTACGACGTCAAACCGCTGCCGATCGGCGGCTGGGCGCGGCGTGGCCTGCTCGGGGTGGACCTGCTGGTGCCCCGCTCGGCGATGGAGCAGGTGGTGGCGGAGCTACGCGGCGCGGGTGTGCCGGTCGCCGGCCTGTGGGCGTACGAGGCGATCCGGGTGGCCGCCCGGCAGCCCCGGGTCGGGGTGGACACCGATCACCGGACCATTCCGGCTGAGGTGGATCTGATCGGCCCGGCGGTGCATCTCGACAAGGGTTGTTACCGGGGGCAGGAGACGGTGGCCCGGGTGCACAACATGGGCCGGCCGCCGCGTCGCCTCGTACTGCTGCACCTGGACGGGGTGACCACCGATCAACCGCCGACGGCCGGTACGCCGGTGACCCTCGACGGCCGGGCGGTGGGTTTCGTCGGCACCGCCGTGCTGCACCACGAGCTGGGGCAGGTCGCCCTCGCGGTGGTGAAGCGGAACGTCCCGGACGACGCCGCGCTGCGGATCGGGGAGACGGCGGCGGCGATCGACCCGTCCTGAGCGGGCCGTCTAGGATCGCCGGCATGACGACAGGGACGTTGATCACGGTGGCTCCGACCGGCGCGGAGTCGGCCAAGGCGGAGGTGCCGGCACTGCCGGTGACCCTCGACGAGCTGCTGCTCACCGCCAAGGAGTGCGAGGCGCTCGGCGCCGCCGTGATCCACGTCCACATCCGCGACGACGAGGCCCGGCCGACCCTCGACCCGGTGCGTCTTGCCGACACGGTGGCGGCGCTGCGGGACAGCACCGACCTGATCGTGCAGCTCTCGTCCGGCGGCGCGGTGACCGACCCGGAGGCGGCCCGGCTCGCCGTGCTCGATGCCCGGCCGGACATGGCCTCCTGCACCATGGGCACTGTCAACTTCGGCGACGACGTCTTCCTCAACCGCTGGGAGTTCATCGTCGACCTGCACACCCGGATGCAGGAGCGCGGGATCGTGCCGGAGTACGAGATCTTCGACCTCGGCCACCTGTCCGCGTTGCAGCGACTGCTCGGCAGGTACGGGCTGCCGGCCGGCGGGCACGTGCACGTCGACTTCGTGATGGGCGTGCCGGGCGGCATGCCGGGTACCACCGAGACGCTGGTGGCCGCCCACCGGATGCTGCGCGACCTGCCCGAGGGCACCACCTTCTCGGCCACCGGCGTCGGCCGCAGCACCCTCCCGGTGTTGTTGGCCGCGCTGTCGACCGGCGGGCACCTGCGGGTCGGCATGGAGGACACCGTGACGTACGCGAAGGGCCGGCCGGTGGAGTCCAACATGCAACTGGTCGCCCGCGCTGTGGGTTTCGCCCAGCTCGCGCAGCGCCCGCCGCTGACCACCACCGAGGCTCGCGAGCTGCTCGGGCTGTAAGGCCGGGCCGGTCCCGCGCTCCTGTCACCCGGGCGGAGGACCACCTGGTCACCCCGCCGACGGGCACCCCGGGACCGTCGGTACCGTCCAGCGCGTGACGAAGACGTACGAGGGCGGCGCGCCGCTCGCCGAGGTGGTCCGGTCCGGGTTCGTGGAGGGTGCGCACCGCGGCTCGGTGGTGGTGCTGGATGCCGCTGGCGTGGCGGTGGCTGCCGCCGGGGACGTGACGTCGCCGGTCTTTCCCCGGTCGGCCAGTAAGCCGATGCAGGCGATCGGGATGCTTCGGGCCGGTCTGACGCTTACCGACCCGGCTGACCTGGCCCTGGTGTCGGCGAGCCACGCGGGTGAGGACTTCCACCTGGCCCGGGTCGGTGCGCTGCTGGAGCGCGCCGGGCTGGACGCGGAAGCGTTGCACTGCCCGCCCGACCTGCCGGTGGGCACGGCGGCCCGGGAGGCTGTGCTGCGCGCCGGTGGCGGGCCGAGCAGGGTGCAGATGAACTGCTCCGGCAAGCACAGCGGAATGCTGCTGACCTGCGAGGCCGCCGGGTGGCCACGCGATGGCTACTGGCGGCCGGAGCACCCGTTGCAGCAGTGGTTGCGGGCGGCCATCGAGGAGTTCACCGGCGAGCAGGCGGCGGCGGTGGGTGTGGACGGCTGCGGCGCCCCGGTGCTCGCCGTGTCGCTGACCGGCCTCGCCGGGGCGTACCTCCGGCTGGTCGACGCCGAGCCCGGCTCGGCGCCACGGGCCGTGGCCGACGCCATGCGCGCGTACCCGGAGATCGTCGGTGGCACCCAGGCCGACGACACCCGGCTCATGCGTGGGGTTCCGGGCCTGCTGGCGAAGGTCGGTGCCGAGGGTGTGATCGCGGTGGCCCTGCCGGGCGTCGGCGCCGTCGCCCTGAAGATCGACGACGGCGCCGACCGCGCCCGGATGCCGGTGCTGGTCTCCGCGCTGCGCCGGCTCGGCGTGGACGCCCCGGTGCTTACCGAGTACGCGGAGGTGCCGCTGTTCGGCGGTGGCGTCCCGGTCGGCGCGGTCCGCCCGCTCTGGTGACAGCGCCGCGCGTTCAGCTCAGGAAGTCGAGCAGGGCGGCGTTGACCGACTCCGGACGCTCCAGCGGCAGCAGGTGCCCGGCGTCGGGTACGTCGGGGAGTCGTGCCGCGCCGGGGACCTCGGCGGCGATCCGGTCGGCGAGCCGCCTGATGTCCGGCACGTCCGCGGCTCCGGCGGTGACCAGGACAGGCACCTTCAGCTCGCCGAGGCGATCGATCGCCGGCGGCGTCAGCTCGCCCACCTCGACCGCGCCGAGCGCCAGCTCGGCGGCGAGGGCACGCTGGTCCATCTCCTGTGCGAACGCGACCAGCTCGGGGTCGACATCCTCCGGCTGGCGGGCCGGGCCGACCACCCAGAACCGCACCTCGCCGGCCGCCCCGGCGACGAAGTCGTCGGGGTCGACCTCTCCGACCAGGTTGTCCCAGAGGTCGTTCGCCTCCTCGGACCACTCGTTGCCGGAGACCGCGGTGTCGAACAGCGCGAGCGCGCTCACCCGGTCGGGGTGGGCCAGTGCGGTGTCGATGGCGACCGACCCACCGAAGGAGCAGCCGACCAGGGCGGCCCGGGGCAGGTCGAGCGCGTCCAGCAGCCCGGCCACGTCGTCGTGGTGCGTGAACGGGGTCGGGGGCAGCTCCGAGTCTCCGTAGCCGCGAAGGTCCGGAACGATCACCCGGTGCCGGGTGGCGAGCGCGGACAACTGCCCCCGCCACATCCGTCGGTCGGCGATGCCGGCGTGCAGCAGCACTACCGGCGAACCGGTGCCGGCCTCGTCGTACGCGATGCTTGCTCCATTGACTGTGATCTTGTGCACGAACGGACCGTACGGATCGGCGAACCGGCGCGCAAACGGGACGTTGAGACGTTGCTAACTATGGCAAGCATTTTGCTTGCAATAGCTAGCGCGCCCGGTTAGCGTCGCTGTCATGGCCACACCCAAGGACCTTCCCGACGTCGGCGGGTTCATCCGCGATCTGCGGCGCAACGCCAAGATCTCGCTGCGGCAGCTCGCCGAGCAGGCGGGGGTCAGCAACCCGTACCTCAGCCAGATCGAACGCGGCCTGCGCAAGCCGAGCGCCGAGGTGCTCCAGCAACTGGCGAGCGCGCTGCGGGTGTCCACCCCGGCGATGTACCTGCGCGCCGGGCTGCTGGACGACAAGGAGGGCCACGGCGTGCTGGCCGCCATCGCGGTGGACGCCGACCTGACGATGGCCCAGAAGCAGTCGCTCAGCCAGATCTACGAGACGTTTCGCCGGGAGAACACCCGGCTGGCCGAGGCCCAGGCCACCGCCGAGGGCGTCGGCGCGACCACCCCGACCACCCCGACCGACGTCGCCGACGAGCCCGCCGACGTGGCCAACCTGGCCGCCACCGGCCCCACCACCGCAGGCGGCACCCCGACCGAGGCCGTACTCGAGTCGGTCGCCGTCACCGAGGCGGGCACCGCACCCGCCCCGGGCAGCACCAGCACCCCCGAGAAGAAGGCCGCCGGTCCGGCGGCCCGCGAGGCCGCCACGGTGGCCGAGGAGGAGACCTCATGAGCGAGCCGAAGACCAACCGCATCCCCGCCCCGCTCTACGCCGCCGCCGGCGCCGGTGAGTTGGCAATCGAGCACCTGCGCAAGCTCCCGGCCGTGGTCGGCGTCCTCGGCACCCGGGTCGTCGCCGACCTGGGTGGTCGGGCCGTGCTGACCGGCTTCGAGTTGCGGCAGAAGGCCACCGAGACGCTGCGTACCGCCAACGAGACCGCCGGGACGCTGCGCGAGCGGGCGCAGGCCGAACTGGACCTGGCCAAGCTCCGCGAGTCGGCCGACCTGGCCAAGCTGCGCGAGGCCGCCGACCTCGACAAGCTGCGGGCTGCCGCCACCCGCAACGCCATCATGGTATTCGCGGGCGCGCAGGCCGCCCAGGAGCGGGCCTACGCCGCGTACGGCGCGCTGGTCGCCCGTGGTGAGCGGGTCGTCGGCAACGGCGTGCTGGAGGCCGCCGAGACGGTCAACGCCGACATCGAGGCGACCCAGGCCGCGACGCCCGGCACCGCCGCCCCGGCCGACGTGTCGACCCCGGCCGAGGTGCCGACCCCGGCCGAGGTGCCGACCCCGGCCGACGTGGCCGAGATCGCCGAGGCCAAGCCGGCCGCCGTCAAGAAGGCCGCTGGGGCGCCGAAGGCTGCCAAGCCCGTCGCGACCCCGTCGGCGAAGCTCCCCGGGGCCACCAAGCGGACCCGCCCGACGGCCGAGTAGTTCGTCCTGTCGACGACCCCGGCGGCGTCCTTGTCGGACGTAGCCGGGGTCCTCGACATAAGCTTGCCGGCATGGCCAACGCCGCGCCGATCTTCGCGTTCGAAGTCCGCTACGTGATCGAGCTGATCCTGCTCGTCTTCGCGCTGATCGTCCAGGGCGTCGCCCTGGTGCACGCGATCACCCAGCGCTCCGACGCCTTCCCCGCCATTGGCACCCTCCCGAAGGGCGGCTGGATCGCCATCCTCGCCGTCTGCCTCGTGCTCACCCTGCTCGGCTTCGGCCCGATCAGCCTCTTCGGTCTGATCGGCATCGCCGCCGGTCTGATCTATCTCCTCGACGTTCGGGTCGGTCTGCGCGACCTGAGCGACGGCAAAGGGTTCTGGTGAGAGGTTTTCGCTGGCCGCCCCCACCGGACAGTGGCCCCCGCACCTGGGGTCCCGGCCCGGGTGGGCCGCGTACCGGCCGACCGGCGCTGCCGGAGCCGGAGACCGAGCTGGTCACCACCCCGCACGGCGTACGGCTGGAACGGCTGGTCACCGGCACCGGTGATCCGGTCACCGTCTTCGCGCACGGGCTGGGCAACGGCATCGCCACCACCCGCCCGTTCGGCAGTGGGGTGACCGGCCGCAAGGTGTTCTTCCAGTTCCGCGGGCACGGCCGGTCCGATGCCCCGGACGGGCCGTGGAACTACCTGGACCTGGCCCGGGATCTGCGCGCGATAGCGGACCTCGGCGGGGCCAGCCGGGCATTCGGCGCGAGCCTCGGTGCCGGTGCCCTCTGCCGCCTGCTCGCGGAGAGCCCGGAGCGTTTCGAGAAGCTTGTCTTCTTCCTACCGGCGGTGCTCGACGAGCCGCGCGGGCCGGTCGCCCACGAACGGATCACCGAGCTGCTGGAGGCGGTGCAGAGCGGGGAGGCCTCGGCGGTCGCCGACGTCGTCGCACTGGAGCTGCCCGCGGCGGTGCGCAACACCCCGGCCGGCTGGGCGTACCTGCGGCAGCGGCTCGACCAGCTGCTGCGCGACGGTCTGGCCGAAGGCCTGGCCACGCTGGCCGAGCAGACGTCGCTGCGCCAGATCGGTGACCTGGCGGCGGTCACCGCGCCGGCGCTGGTCATCGGCTGCGTGGGCGACGACCTGCATCCGGTCGAGGTCGCCGAGCGGCTCGCCGCCGCGCTGCCCCAGGCCACCCTGCACGTGTACGACAGGCCCGGCGTCCTCTGGACGGAACGCGCCGACCTGCGGGACCGTATCTCCGGCTTCCTCAACGAGTAATCTGCGCTGTCATGGGCGTCACACGACATGGCCGCACGCACCGGCTCGACCTCGCCGACCCGACAGTGCGCGAGTGGACCTGCACGGTCCTGCACGCCGACCCCGAGCAGGGCATCGTCCTGGACCGCTCGGCGTTCTACCCAGGCGGCGGCGGCCAACCTCCGGACCACGGGGTGCTGCTGTGGCAGGGCGTGCAGACCCGGATCGTCGGCACCCGCAAGGGCGACGACCTCTACCTGATCCCCGCCGAGGGTGACCCGTTGCCACCGGCCGGCAGCGAGGTCGTCGGCGCGCTGGAGGACGAGCGCCGCAGCCGACTGATGCGTACCCACTCGGGGCTGCACGTGCTCTGCGGTGTGGTGTTCCGCGACTTCGGCGCGCTGGTCACCGGCGGCAACATGGAACCAGGCGAGGCCCGGATGGACTTCAACCTCCCCGAGGTGCCACCGGACTTCAAGAGCCGGATCGAGGAGCTGGTCAACGCCGAGGTGGCCGCCGACCGGTCGGTCGCCGTGCGGGTGCTGCCGCGCACCGAGGCACTGGCCCTGCCGGACATCATCCGTACCCAGTCCAACCTCATCCCGCCGGACGAGCAGGAGGTCCGGATCGTCGACATCGTCGGGCTGGACGTGCAGGCCGACGGCGGGACCCACGTCGCGTCCACCGCCCAGATCGGCAAGGTGCAGGTGGTAAAGGTGGAGAGCAAGGGCCGGGCCAACCGCCGCGTCCGCGTCCGGCTCGTGGACTAGATCCGAGTAACGAATTCGGACGGCGGTTGTCAGGTATTCCTGACAACGTCGCAGGCATGACGCAACCGCTCACAGGAAAGATCGCGCTCGTCGCCGGCGCCACCCGGGGTGCCGGACGGCAGATCGCGGTGCAGCTCGGCGCGGCCGGGGCCACCGTCTACGCCACCGGTCGCAGCACCCGCGCCGGCCGCTCCGAGATGGACCGACCGGAGACCATCGAGGAGACCGCCGAGCTGGTCACCGCCGCCGGGGGCACCGGCATCGCCGTCCAGGTCGATCACCTGGTGCCCGAGCAGGTCCGCGACCTGGTCGCCCGGATCGACGCCGAGCAGGGCCGCCTCGATGTGCTGGTCAACGACATCTGGGGCGGCGACCCACTGGTCACCTGGAACAAGCCGGTCTGGGAGCAGTCGCTCGACGCGGGTTTCCGCACCCTCCGACTGGCCATCCACACGCACATCATCACCAGCCACTTCGCCCTGCCGCTGCTGATCCGTAAGCCCGGCGGCCTGGTGGTGGAGATGGGTGACGGCACCAAGGCGTACAACGACGAGAACTACCGGCTGTCCGTCTTCTACGACCTGGCCAAGGTCTCGGTCAACCGGCTCGCCTTCAGCCAGGGGCACGAGCTGAAGCCGCACGGCTGCACGGCGGTGGCGCTCACTCCCGGCTGGATCCGCTCCGAGGCGATGCTCGAGCACTTCGGCGTGACCGAGGAGAACTGGCGCGACGGCGCCGCCACCGACCCCAACTTCCTCATCTCGGAGACCCCGGTGTTCGTCGGCCGTGCGGTGGCCGCGCTCGCCGCCGACGAGGAGAAGGCCCGCTGGAACGGCCAGTCCGTCGATGCCGGCGCGCTGTCCAAGGTGTACGGGTTCACCGACCTCGACGGCAGCCAACCCGAGGGCTTCCGCTACATCATCGAGGTGGTCGACGCGGGCAAGCCGGCGGACGTCACCGGCTACCGGTAGAGCGCGCCGAGGCGGTCGGCCGCCTCGGCCAACAACTGCCGCAGCTCGGGTGGACCGAGCACCTCCACCTCGGGGCCGAGCCCCAGCAGTTGGTGGTACGCCACCTGGACCGACTCGACGGGCAGCCGCGCCACCACCCAGCCCTGCCCGTCGGGCGGGCCGGCGGCGGCGACCACCTCGTCGTACACGAAGGGGGCATCGACCAGGTGTCGGAGCTGGCGCAGGCCGGCGGGGCTCAGCCGGACGGCGACCTCGGCCCGCAGCATGGTCCGCAGGAACGACCCGGCCTGCTCGCGCCAGTGCCCGGCCAGGTCGAAGCCCTCGTCGCGGTCGAAGTGCTCCGCACCCACCTCGACCCCGGTGACCCGGTCCACCCGGTAGGTGCGCGCGTCGTCGCCGACCCGGCCGACCAGATACCAGACCCCGCTCTTGAGGACCAGCCCGTACGGCTGGACCCGGCGGCTCACCTCCCGGTCGCCGCGTCGGTAGCGCAACTCCACCACCCGGTCTCCCCAGACCGCCCGGGCCAGCTCAGGAAGCCAGAGCGGTGGCGCGGTCTCCCGGAACCAGCCCGGCACGTCCAGGTGGAACCGCTGCCCGGCACGGGCCGGGGCGTCGCGCAGGGCGGGTGGCAGCGCGGCGAGCACCTTCAGCTCGGCGGAGGCGACCGCGTCGGCGAGCCCCATGTCGCCGGCCGGTCCGGGTAGCCCGGTGAGGAAGAGCGCCTCCGCCTCGTCCCGGGTCAGCCCGGTCAGCCGGGTGCGGTAGCCGCCGAGCAGCCGGTAACCGCCGGCCCGACCCCGGTCGGCGTAGACCGGCACCCCGGCGGCGGAGAGGGCCAGCACGTCCCGGTAGACGGTCCGCTCGGAGATTTCCAACTCCCGCGCCAGCTCGCCCGCGGTCATCGACCCGCGCGCCTGCAACAACAACAGCAACGAGATCAGTCGGGACGCGCGCACCCGCCCATCCTGCCCGGTGCCGCTCACCGCCCGCCGGGCGTCAGCAGCCCTCGGTCGTACGCGGTGGCCACCGCGGCGGCCCGGTCATTGACCCCGAGCTTGGCGTACACGTGCAGCAGGTGTGTCTTGACGGTGGCCTCGCTGATGAACAAGCGGGTCGCCGCCTCCCGGTTGGAGGCGCCACGGGCCACCAGGGTCAGCACCTCCAGCTCCCGTTGACTGAGCGGCTCCTCGGCAGGAGCGCGCAGCCGGCCCATCAGCCGGCCGGCGACGCTCGGCGCGAGCACCGACTCACCCCGCGCCGCGGCCCGGACCGCGCGAACCAGATCTTCCCGGGGTGCGTCCTTGAGCAGGTAACCGGTCGCACCGGCCTCGATCGCCGGCAGCACGTCCGCGTCCGTGTCGTAGGTGGTGAGCACCAGCACCCGGGCGGCACTGCCGGCGCGAGCCAGTCTGCCGATGGCGGTCACCCCGTCCATCCCGGGCATCCGGAGGTCCATCAGCACCACGTCCGGCAGCAGCGTCGCGACCAGGACCAATGCCTCCGAGCCGTCCGCCGCCTCACCCACCACCTCGAAATCGCTGTCGCCGGTGAACATCCCCCGTAGGCCGTCCCGCACTACCGGATGGTCGTCGACGATCAGCAGTCGTACCGGGGCGGTCAACCGGCACCGCCGGGTAGCGCGGGGACGGACGCCGAGAGGGCGGTGCCGCTGCCCGGCTCGGATTCGACTGCCAACTCGCCACCCACCCGGGTCACCCGCTGCCGCATGGCGGTCAGCCCGTAGCCGCCACCCGGCTCGCGGGGTACCGGATGGTCGGTGACGTCGAAGCCCGTCCCGTCGTCACGGACGTCCAGCGTGACCACGTCCGCCATGTACGACAGGGTCAGCCCGACCCGCGACGCGGCGGCGTGCCGGGCCACGTTGGACAGCGCCTCCTGGGCGGCCCGCAGCAGGGTCACCTCGACCTCCGGGTGCAGTGGGCGGGGCGTGCCGGTGGTGGCCACGTCGGCTCGTACCCCGTTCAGGGCCGACCAGCGCCCGCCCAGCTCGACGAGGGCATCCGGTAGCCGAGCCGTCTCCAACGGTTCCGGACGGACCGCCTGTACCGAGCGGCGGGCCTCGGTGAGGCTCTCCCGGGCCAGTGCGAGCGCGTTGTCGACGTGCCGGCGCCAGTCGGCGGACCGGTCGCGGGTCTGCTCGGCCGCCTCCAGCTGGGTGATGATGCCGGTCAACCCCTGAGCCAGGGTGTCGTGGATCTCCCGCGCCATTCGTTGCCGCTCGTCCAGCACCCCGGCCTCCCGGGCCTGGGTGAGCAGTTGGGCGTGCAGCCCGGCGTTCTCACTGACCGTGTCGATGAGTTGGCGGTTGGTCTCGCCGAGTTCCGCCACCAACCGCTTGCGTTTGGCGTCCTCCTGCTCGGCGACCACCGCGAACCAGCTCGCCGAGCCAGCCACCACCAGGTTGAACAGCACCAGCACCAGCCAGAGCGGCAAGTGCGACACCACCACCGACACACCACCGCCCTGAGACGTGGCGACGAGGGTGGCCGTGGTGACCACGCCCGCGACCCGCCAGCGCCAGTGCAGCACCGGAAAGGCATGGATGTAGCCGATCCAGGCGAAGAAGCCGTACCACGGACTGGCGGCCACGAGGGCGGCGGCGAACGTGAGCAGCCCGGCGTAGTAGATCGCCATCAGCCTGCGCCGGCTCTGCCAGCCGGGATGCACTGTGACGAACCAGGCGACCCAGCATCCGGCCGCCACGGCGACAGCGAGGGTGGGCAGCGTCCCGAGATGGTCAGGTGCCGGTGCGACGAGGGCCAGCAGGGTGCCCAGGGTCAGCCCGCCGAAGGGGAAGACGCGATAGAGGGTCGCCTCGTGCTCCCGCCAACTGGTCAGACGGTCGTGCCCACCGTTGCAGGTCATCGCATCTCCGCTCACTCCCAGCGGAACAGTTTCGCCGCGCCGACGCCGGCCACCACGGCGATCACCGCCATTATCCCCAGGTGCAGTGGCTGCGGCGGGGTGCCGGTCCAGGCGTCGAGGAGCGCCTGCACCCCGGGCGGCGTGTAGTCGCCGATCCGCGCCACGAAGTCCGGGAGCAGGAACCGAGGGAGGTAGACCCCGCCGAAGAACATGGTGACCAGGAACAGCGGCACGGCCAGGGCCTGTGCCGCCTTCGTCGTCCTGGCCACGGCGGCGACCAGCAGGCCGAGCGCCAGCAGCGCCGCCGTGCCGAGGATGAACGCCAGCGTGAAGCCGAGCGGGTGCCGGGGGAGCGGCACCCCGAACGCCAGCCGGGCGACGAGGATGAGCAGCAGCGCGCTGGCCAGGATCCCGGCCAGGGCCAGCACCAGTTGGGCGGCGAGCAGAGCCGCCGGGTGCGCCGGGGTGGTCGCCAGCCGGCGCAGTACGCCGCGTTCCCGGTAGGTCGCCAGCACGGCGGGCAGGGTGTTCACCCCCACCATGGCGAGGGTGACCACAAGCAGTGACGGGGCGAAATAGCTGACGAAGGTCTGCCCGTCGAAGGTCGGATCCGGCTTGCGCAGCGAGGGGACCAGCCCGAGTACCACAAGGATCAGGGTGGGCAGCCCGACGGTGAGGAGCAGCGTCGGCAGGTCCCGCAGATAGAGCCGCGCCTCGATTCTCAGGATGTTGCGAAAGGCGTGCATGCTGACTCCCTCTCAGTTGGCGGGCCGGTGCCCGGTCAGCTCGACGAAGGCGTCGTCGAGGGTGGACTGCTCCAGCCGCAGGTCCGCGGCGACGATCTGATGACGGGCGAGCACCGAGGTCACCGCGTGCAGCAACTCACCGGTGCCGGTCACTACCACCTGGCTGCCGGTTCGCTGCACGGCGGAGACCTCGGGCAGGTCGGTGAGGAACCGGTCGTCGACCGGAGTCGAGGGCCGGAACCGGATCCGCTGCTGCGGAGCCACAGTCGACACCAGGCCCGCCGGGCTGTCCAGGGCGACCACCCGGCCCCGGTCGATCACCGCGACCCGGTCGCAGAGCCGCTCGGCCTCCTCCATGAAATGGGTGACCAGCACGATCGTCACCCCGCTGTCGCGAACCTGTTCGATGAGACCCCAGGTGTCCCGGCGGGCCTGCGGGTCCAGCCCGGTGGTCAGCTCGTCGAGGATCGCGATCTCCGGGTTGCCCACCAGGGCCAGCGCGATTGAGAGCCGCTGCTTCTGACCGCCGGAGAGCTTCTTGTACGCGGTGTTCCGCTTGTCGCCGAGACCCAGCTTGTCAATCAACCCGGCCGGGTCGGCCGGGTTGCGGTAGAACGAGGCGTACAACTCAAGTGCCTCCGCCACCCGCAGCCGGTCCGGCAGTTGGCTCTCCTGGAGTTGCACCCCGACCCGCTGGCGTAGTTGGGCCGCGTCCCGACGGGGGTCGAGCCCGAGGACCGACACCCCGCCCCCGTCGGGGACACGCAGCCCGGCGACACACTCCACAGTGCTGGTCTTGCCGGCGCCATTCGGACCGAGGACGCCAAAGATCTCCCCGGCCTCCACGGTGAGCGACACGTCGTCCACCGCCACCAGATCGCCGTACCGCTTCCTCAGGTGGGTCACCTCAATGACCGACATCGTGCCGCCTTCCGCCGCTGACTTCGTACCCCTCAAGGGTCGTCGGGGTGACCCGGCGGCGAATCGACCGGTCGGCGACGAACCCCGGCGTCCCCGGTTGATCGCTACCGTCCGCCAACCAGTTGATGCGTACGAGAAACATCGCTGCTAGCGCTCCGCCCGGCGGATTCGATCAGGGCTGGTTAGGCTTGTCGATCGTGGACGTCAGCAGAATCGCCAGCCCGGTGACCGGGGTCGTCGGACGCTTCCTCGCCGGGGCGGGGCTGCTCCTGCGTGGGTTGGGCCTCTACGTCCGTAGCCCGGGGTTGATGCTGCTCGGCATCGTGCCGGCGCTGATCTCCGGCGTGCTCTTCCTGGCCGCGCTCGCCACGCTCGTGTATTTCGTGGACGACCTCGCCGCGCTTGTCACCCCGTTCGCCGACGACTGGTCGAGCACCGGCCGCAGCCTGGTCCGGGTGATCGCCGGGCTGGCCTTCCTGGGGCTCGGCGGCCTGCTCGGCGTGCTCACCTTCACCGCTGTCACGCTGGTCATCGGTGACCCGTTCTACGAGAAGATCTCCGAGCAGGTCGAGCAGCGGTACGGCGGCACCCCGGGCGCGGTGGACGTGCCCTTCTGGTCGTCGTTGCGCCGCAGCCTCGCCGACTCGGTACGCCTGGTGGCGCTCGCGGCGCTGGTCGGGATCCCGCTCTTCCTCGCCGGCTTCATCCCGGTGGTCGGCCAGACGGTCGTCCCGGTCATCGGGGCGGCCGTGGGCGGCTGGTTCCTCGCCGTCGAGCTGGTCGGTGCGCCGTTCTACCGGCGCGGGATGCGGCTGCCGCAGCGCCGGACGATCCTGAAGGCCGACCGTGCCACCTCGCTCGGCTTCGGCGTGGCGGTCTTCCTCTGCTTCCTCATCCCACTCGGCGCGGTGCTGATCATGCCGGCGGCGGTCGCCGGTGCCACCCTGCTGGCCCGCCGATCGCTCGGCCAGCCGATCGAGAGGGCCTGACATGGGGATCGCCCTGGTCGAGGGGGACATCACCACCCAGCGGGTGGACGCCATCGTGAACGCCGCGAACTCGTCCCTGCTCGGCGGCGGTGGCGTCGACGGCGCGATCCACCGGCGCGGCGGGCCGGCCATCCTCGCCGAGTGCCGGGCGCTGCGGGCGTCCCACTACGGCAAGGGCCTGGCCGTCGGGCAGGCGGTGGCGACAACGGCCGGTGAGCTGCCAGCCCGCTGGGTGATCCACACCGTCGGGCCGGTCTGGTCCGCCAGCGAGGACCGCTCGGCGCTGCTGCGCGACTGCTACGCCAACAGCCTTCGGGTGGCCGACGAGGTGGGCGCGGCCACCGTGGCCTTTCCGCTGATCTCGGCCGGCATCTACGGCTGGCCGGTCGACGACGCGGTCGGTCAGGCGCTGGCGGTGCTGTGCGCGGCCACCCCGGCCACCGTCACCGAGGCCCGCCTGGTGCTGTTCGGCGCCGACACCCACGCCGCCGCCCGTCGGATCTTCGACGCCGGCTGACGTGAGCCCCGGCCGCCGCTCCCGCCTCGATCAAGTGATGAGAAGTAGGTCTCCGGAGCGATTCTGACCTACTTCTCATCACTTGATCTCCATGAGGTCAGGTCAGCTCGGCCAGGCAGGACCACTGGGCCGCGATCGGCCGGTAGCCGAGCCGGGCGTTGATCGCCAGCATCGGCGCGTTGGCCTCGTCGTTCGAGGTGTACGCGATCCGTACGCCACTGGCGGCGGCCCGGTGCAGCGCCGCCGCCTTGGTCAGCCGGGCCAGCCCACGCCCCCGGTACGCGGGGACGGACCCCGTGTAGTCCGACCACATCCGGTCTCCGTCCCGCTTCACGAGGCTGAAGGCGACCACAGCGCCGTCGACCACGGCGGCGGTGCTTGCCGCCTTGTCCAGCCCGAGGTTGTCCCACACCTCGTACTGCCAGCTCTCGTAGCTCTTCGCGTCGACCGGCACGTCGCCCGGCTCGTCGGCCGCCGAGGCCACGTCGGCCACGTACAACAGGCGTGGGTCCAGGTCGGCGACCGGGCGCAGCCGTACGCCCGCAGGCGGCTCGGGCAGCGCGGGTGCCGGATTCAGGTCCAGCGCTGAGTAGCGCACCTCCCGACTGGGCTCGTAACCGTGTCGGCGCGCGAACGGCAGCGCGTCCGGCAGTGCCACGGCACGCACCCGGCGGATTCCCAACGGACGGAGGTAGTCGGTCGCGGCGGCCAGCAGTGCCGTGCCAACGCCGCGCCGGCGGTGTTCCGGGTGCACGTGCAGCAGGTTGATGCCACCGAAGTTCGCAATTGATGTCGTCCCGATCCGTTCGGCGGACACCCAGCCGACCACCCGGGCGTCGACCTCGGCCACGAAGGCGGTCCACGCCTCCTCGGGCGGCGGTTCGGCGATCATCTTCCGGGTCGACTCGACCCCGCGCACCACGTACGGGAAGACCAGCGCCCGCAGGGCCACCACGGCCGGGGCGTCGTTTGGTTGTGCCTCACGAATTCGCATGTCAGGCCCCCATCCGTACGGCGGCGACGGCCTCGACCTCGACGAGCTGGTCGGGGTATCCGAGCACTGTGACGCCGAGCAGGGTGCTGGGTGGGTCGTGGTCGCCGAAGAAGTCGCGCACCACCTCCCAGGCGGTCACCAGGTCCTTCTGCTGCGACGACGCCACGTACACGGTGGTCTTGACCACGTCGGTGGGGGTGGCGCCGGCCGCCGCGAGGGCGGTCTTGAGGTTCGCCATGACCTGCCGGGCCTGCGCGGCGTGATTGCCCGGCGCGACGGTGCGACCCTCGGCGTCCAGCGGGCATGCCCCAGCGGTGAAAACCAGCCGAGCGGGCGGCTCGACGATGGCCGCGTAGGCGTATTCGGCGACGTCGGAGAGTGCGGGGACGTGCAGCAACGCGACATGATCCGGCATGCCGGTGAGGCTAACCAAGATCGTCCGCCCCAGCGAGGAATTAACCCGCGCCCGCACGGCGAGGAGGCAGCAACTTCAGGGTTGTTGGGGCCTGCGGGCGTCATGAGGCCCCAACAACCCTGAAGTTGTGCGGATCTTGCGGGTGCACGGGTGCACGGGTGCACGGGTGCACGGGTGCGGCGGGTGCGCGGGTGCGGCGGGTGCGGCGGGGCCGGTCAGGCGGAGGCGCGGCGGATCAGCTCGGTGGGGAGCATGATCGCCTGCTCGATGGTCTCCCCGGCGGCCAGCCGGAGCAGTTGGCGGGTCATCCGCCGGCCGAGTTCCACGATCGGCTGCCGGACGGTGGTCAGCGGTGGCTCGGTGTACGCAGCGGTTTCGATGTCGTCGAAGCCGATGACAGCGACGTCCTCCGGCACGCGCCGACCAGCCTCCCGCAGCGTCCGCAGGGCGGCGTGCGCCATCAGGTCGGAGGCGGCGAAGACGCCGTCGAGGTCGGGATGCTCGGTGAGCAGGCGGCGCATCGCCGCCGACCCGGATTCCCGGGTGAAGTCACCGATGGCGATCAGCTCGGGCAGCCCCGCGTCGGCGACCGTGCTGCGGTAGCCGCTGAGCCGTTCGATCCCGGCGACCATGTCCTGGGGCCCGGCGATGGTCGCGATCCGTCGACGACCGCTGTCGATCATGTGCCGGACGGCCGCGGTCACCCCGGCCACGTGATCGACGTCGACGTACGGGACGGGCACGTCGCCGAGCGGCCGGCCGCTGACCACCACCGGGATGCCGAGCCGGGCCAGCGTGCCGGGCAGCGGGTCGGCACCGTGCAGCGACGCGAAGAGCACGCCGTCGACGTGCCGACCGGTGGTGTACCGCTCGACCCGATGGTGCCCGGCCGGCGAGCCGGCGAGCATCAGCACCAGTTGCTTGTCGGCCGCCTCCAGCTCCTGGCTGACGCCCCGGATGATGCCGGGGAAGACCTGGTCGTCGGAGAAGACCCGGGTGGCCGCCTCCGGCATGACCAGGGCGATCGAGTCGGTGCGCTGGGTGACCAGGCTGCGGGCGGCCAGGTTGGGGACGTACCCCAACTCGGCGACCGCCCGGGTGACCGCCTCGCGGATCGGTTCGGCGACGGTGGTGGAGCCGTTGACCACCCGGGACACGGTGGCGCGGGACACCCCGGCCCGCGCTGCCACCGCTTCAAGCGTCGGCCGCTGCACCGTCGTCATCGCGCCTTTCCCCCCGCTCGTCACAGCCCGTTCCGGGAGATCACCTCCTGGTACCACCGGGCGCTGGCCTTCGGTGTGCGCCGCTGGGTCAGGTAGTCGACGTGCACGATCCCGAACCGCTTGCGGTAACCCTCCGCCCACTCGAAGTTGTCCAGGAATGACCATACGAGATAACCGCGCAGGTCCACGCCCCGGGAGATCGCCTCGTGCGCCGCACGGAGGTGCCCGTCGAGGTAGGCGATGCGATCGGCGTCGATCACCTGCGCCGGACCGTCGGGCGAGTCGGCGCCGGGCTTGTCGGGGAACGCCGCACCGTTTTCGGTGATCAGCACCGGCACCCCGGGGTAGTCGGCGGCGATCCGCTCCAGCAACCGGGTGAGCCCGGCCGGTTCGATCATCCAACCCATGTCGGTGAGCGGCCCGGCCGGTGGCAGGAAGTGCACCGCGCCCTCGGTGCCCGGATACGCGCTGTTGCCGGCGCCGTCGGGACGACCGGCCACGTAACTCGGCGCGTAGTAGTTGATGCCGAGCAGGTCGATCGGGGCGGCGATCAGCTTCTCGTCACCGTCGCGGATGAACGTCGGCTCGACGATCCGGGCCACGTGCTCGCGGACGTCGTCCGGGTAGCCGCCGGCCAGCAGCGGGTCGAGGAAGATCCGGTTGTGCAGGCCGTCGACCAGGCGGACCGCGGCGGCGTCCGCCGCGCTCTCCGGGTCGGCCGGGCGTACATCGGCCGGGTTGACGGTGACACCCACGCTGCCCGCGCCGGCCGCGCGCAGCGCCCGCGCCGCCAGGCCGTGCCCCAACAGCAGATGGTGTACGGCGGTGAAGGCCGCCGCCGGATCCTGCTCACCCGGCGCGTGCAGGCCGTTCGCGTAACCGAGGTAGGCCGAGCACCACGGCTCGTTGAGCGTGGTCCACACGTCGATCCGGTCGCCGAGGCGGGCGTACACCGCCGTGGCGTAGGTGGCGAAGTGCTCGGCGGTGTCCCGGTTGGTCCAGCCGCCCCGGTCACCGAGGGCCTGCGGCAGGTCCCAGTGGTAGAGGGTGACGATCGGGTCGATGCCCCGGTCGAGCAACGTGTCCGTGAGCCGGTCGTAGAAGTCCAGCCCAAGCGGGTTGGCGGGGCCGGTGCCGTCGGGCTGGATCCGCGGCCAGGCGACCGAGAACCGGTACGCCCGCAGACCCAGCTCGGCCATCAGCGCCACGTCGTCGGCGTACCGGTGGTAGTGGTCGCAGGCGACGTCGCCGGTGTGGCCCTGGTACACATTGCCCGGCGTACGGCTGAAGGTGTCCCAGATGGACGGACCGCGACCGTCGTCGCGGGCCGCACCCTCGATCTGGTACGCGGCGGTGGCCGTCCCCCAGAGGAAGTGCTCGGGAAACCGGAGTGCGTTGCCGTGCCTGTTGGTTTGCTCGCTCCGCTCGTTCACGCCTTGACCGCACCTTCCATGATTCCGCCGATGATCTGCCGGCCGAACAACACGAAGACCAGTAGCAGGGGCAGCGTCGCGATGGCCGTCCCGGTGAACACCTGCGACATGTCCTGGTAATACCCGTCCGACAGCGCTCGTAGGGACAGCTGCACTGTCGGATTCGCCGGATCGTTCAAAACAGCGTACGGCCAGAGGAAGTCGTTCCAGGTGGTCATGAACGTGAGCAGACCGAGGACGGCGGCGGCGGGACGCAGGGCGGGCAGCACGACGTGCCACCAGATCCGGGCGGTGCCACAGCCGTCCATCCGGGCGGCCTCGATCAGTTCGTCGCTGATGGCCTGGCCGGCGTACTGCCGCATCATGAACACCCCGAACCCGGTGACCAGCACCGGGACGATCACCGCGGGCAGCCGGTCGTTCCAGTGCAGCTTGGTCATGAGCAGGTAGAGCGGGATCACGCCGAGCTGCGTCGGCACCATCATGGTCGCGATGATCACCAGCAGCAGGGCGTTACGGCCACGGAACCTGAGCTTGGCGAAGGCGAACCCGGCCAGGCTGGAGAAGAACACCACGGAGACGGTCACCGTGGTCGCGACGACCGCCGAGTTGATCAGGCCGGTCAGGAAGTACGCGTCGGTGTTGTCGAACAGGCGGGCGATGTTCGCGCCCAGGTTGCCGCCGGGGGTGACCGGGGGTGGCAGCTGGCCCATCGCGTCGTTGCTGCGGCTGGCGACGACGAACATCCACCAGATCGGGAAGACCGACAGGCCGGCGGCGACGACGAGGGCAAGGTAGGTGAGCGGGCTGGCCCGCCAGAGCCGGCTCATCGGGTGGTTCCCTTCCGCGGGCGGTCCCCGCCGCCGAGTCGGCGCAGGATCAGCACGTTGACCGCCGCGACGATCGCGATGAGCGCGAAGAGCAGCCAGGCCACGGCCGAGCCGTACCCGAAGTTGTAGTGCGGGGCGAAGGCGTTCTCGAACATGTACATGGTCAGGGTCTGCGACTCGCGCAGCGGTCCGCCGCGGATCGGGTTGGTGCCGGAGTGGAACATCCGGGGCTCGGTGAAGAGTTGCAGGCCGCCGATGGTGGCGATGATGGCGCAGAAGATGATCGTCGGTTTGAGCAGCGGCACGGTGACCGACCAGAACTGTCGGGCGCGGTTGGCGCCGTCGATCGCCGCCGCCTCGTACAGGTCGCGGGGGATGGCCTGCATCGCGGCCAGCAGGATCAGCGCGTTGTAGCCGGTCCACCGCCAGTCGACCATGGCGGAGATGGCCACCCAGGAGGCCAGCCGGTTGGACTTCCACTCGATCGCGTCCATCCCGACCAGGTCGAGCAGCCAGTTGATCATGCCGAACTCGCGACCGAAGAGCACCCCGAAGACGATCGCCACGGCGGCCGTGGAGGTGACGTTCGGGACGAGCACCGCCATCCGCCATCCGGTGCGGGCCCGCAGCCCTCGGTTCAGGAGGTTGGCCAGCCAGAGCGCGGCGAGCAGTTGCGGCACCGTGGAGATCACGAAGATGCCCAGCGTGTTGACCAACGCGTGCCAGAAGTCGACGTCGGCGAGCAGCCGGGTGTAGTTCTCCGCGCCGACGAACGGGTGGTCGGTGCCGAGCAGGTCCCAGTCGTGCAGCGACACCCAAAAGGTGTACGCCAGTGGGTACGCCCCGAAGATGCCGAAGATCAGGAAGAACGGGGCGATGTAGAGGTACGGCGAGAGCCGGGTGTCGAGCCGGCTGAGCCGACCTGACGAGCGCTGGGGTGCCGGTACGACCGGCGGGCGGGCGTCGAGCTGGACGGTCATGCCCGAGAACTCCTTTCCGTCGCGCGGGCGGGACTCCGGTGGTCGGAGCCCGCCCGCACGCTCGCTCGGACTACTTGGCGGCGGCCTTCTTCGCGTTGGTCACCGCGTCGGTCCAGCCCTGCGAGGGGCTGCGCTGACCCAGCTCCACGGTCCGTACGGCGTTCTCCACCTCGGTCCGTACTGCCTGGTTCTTCGGGCCCATGTAGACCGGCTTCAGGCTCTTCGCGCCGATGCCGAAGATGGCCCCGACCGGTGCCCCCGAGAAGTACGCGTTGGTGGCGCCGGTGATCGCCGGGTCGTCGAGCGCCTGCGGCGACGAGGGCAGCGGACCCTTGGCCTTGAACGCCCCGATCTGTCCCTTGGCGCTGGTCAGGAACTTGGCCAACTCGATCGCCTCGGCCTGGTGCTTGCTCTGCTTGGGCACGGCGAGGTGTGAGCCACCCCAGTTGCCGCCGTTGCCGGGCACCCGGGCGATGTCCCACTTGCCCTGGGCGTCCGCGCCGGCGTTGGCCTCGATGACTCCGGTCATCCACGCGGGGCAGGCGATGGTCGCGAACTTCGACTGCTTGAAGGCGGAGACCCACTCCTCCGACCAGGAGCCGTACTTTCCGGAGAGGCCCGAGTCGATGATGTCCATGGTGGTGTCCCACGCCTGCCGTACCGACGGGTTGCTGTCGACGACCAGGTTGCCGCTGGTGTCGTAGTAGCTGTAGCCGGTCGTGTTGCCGGCGGTCTGCAGCAGGATGGTGTTGAAGGTGTTGGTCGCCCCGTCGAGGAAGGACGCGCCGGTCTTCGCCGAGGTGAACCGCTCGCCGGTGGCGATGTAGTCCGGCCAGGTGGGCCAGAGCTTGGAGACCGCGTCCCGCTCGGTGGGCAGGCCGGCCTTCTCGAAGAGGTCCTTGCGGTAGCAGATGGCGATGCCGCCGACGTCGGTGCCGAGGCCGATGAGCTGTTTGCCGTCGGGGGTCAGACCGGCGTTCCACTTCCACTCCAGGAAGTTGCCCTTGAGGTCGGCGGCGCCGTGGTCCAGCAGGTTGACGAAGTTGCCGGGGTTGGCCTTGTACTCGACCAGCAGGCCCTCCTCGATGGCCACCACGTCGCCGGCGCCTCGGCCGGCGGCGAGCCACTGGGTCAGCTTCGGCGAGTACTCGTCGAGGTTGGTGCCGGTGCCGCGCTCGACGATCTTCACGTCGGGGTGCGCGGCCATGTACTCCTGGTAGAGCTGCTCGTAGCCGAACTGGCCGAAGACGTCGACGGTCAGCGTGATTGGTCCGTCGCCCGGCTCGTCGCCACCGCCGCAGCCAGCGGTGACGAGCAGGGCGGTGGCGGCGGCGAGGGCCACCGCAGCGAGGCGGCGGCGCGGGAAGACAGCCATGGGTATCGACCTCTCTCAAGGCGGGCGGGTGATGGCAATGGGGTAAGAGAGCGCTCTCACGACAGGGTGGTGGGTAGCCAACCCGCTGTCAAGAGAGCGCTCTCTCAGTCTTGCGGCCCGCTGGTGGACGGTCGTCCACGTGCGCCGCCCGGTAAGCAGGCGATCCCCCGACAACGACGAGGGCGCCACCCCCGGATGGGGTGACGCCCTCGCTCGTGGTGGGTCGGTCAGCCGGTGCGCAGACCGTCCAACAGGGCGCGGTCGCCGACGACGTCCAGCGTCTCGAAGCTCACCCGCCCCCAGAGCGCCAGCAGCAGATCGCTCGCGGTGCCACTGACCTGGGCGCGGGCGTGGTGATCGTCGTGGTCGAAGATGGTCGCGGTGTCGAGCAGCGCCACCCCCTCGCCGCGCAACCGCAGATACCAATCCTGGGCCGCATCGGTCGAACAGAGCTGCACCACCCCGTGCCAGTCACCCGGCGCCTGCCGCCGACCCGCGGGCAGCCAGGTGTCCAGCACCTCACTCACCCCGTCGGCCGCGAGCTTCGCCTCCACCGGGTCACCAGCCGCGATCGCGAGTTGGGCGTCCCAACGGTGCACAGCCGTCTCGTGCGCCATCCGACGCGGCCAGAAACCAGCCTTCTTCGGCTGTGGGGCCCAGTTCCACGCCGGTGCCTCCGGGTCGAGCCCGTCGAAGAGGGTCATCACCCGGTCGTAACCCTGCTGCCACAGCTGGAGCGCGCTCACACCCGGGTCGGCCTCAATCTTCTCCCGGCGAGGCGGTTGACTGGTCTGGCCGGAACCGGCGAACGACGACACCCAGTGGTAGATGCCGGCCATGTGCAGTGTGAGGTCGTTGACCGTCCAGCCCGGACAGGACAGCACCGGTGTCTCCGGCGGCGCCTCGGCCACCGCTGCCGCGAAAGCCGGACCCTCCGTCCGGAGCGCCCCGATCCAGAAATCCTTGCTGCCCTGCAGTCTGCTCATCGCCATCCTCCCGGGGGTGCCGGGCGACCAGTGGGTGCCACGGCTACTTGTCAGCCTAAGGTGAAGGGCGTGCCAGACGCCTCCGCCCAGCCGACAACCGACGCCGATCGTGCCATCCCCGGTCCACTGGCCGGCTACACCACCCTCCGAACCGGTGGGCCGGCCGAGCAGATCGTGGCCACCGGCAATGCCGACGAACTCGTCCACGCGGTGCGGACCGCGACAGAGCCGGTCCTGATCCTGGCCGGGGGCAGCAACGTGGTGATCGGCGACGCCGGCTTCCCCGGCACCGTCGTCCTGGTGCGCTCCCGTGGCGTGCGGGTCATCACCGAGGACGCCGCCTCGGTCACCGTACGGGTCGACGCCGGCGAGCCGTGGGACGACCTGGTCGCGGCCACCGTCGCCAACGGCTGGGCCGGGCTGGAGTGCCTGTCCGGCATCCCCGGCTCGACCGGTGCCACCCCGATCCAGAACGTCGGCGCGTACGGCCAGGAGGTCGCCGAGACCATCACCGGCGTCGAGGTGTACGACCGGGTCGAGGGCACCCGCCAGGTCATCCCGGCCGCCGACTGCGGCTTCGCCTACCGCGGCAGCATCTTCAAGTACGTGGACCGCTGGGTGGTGCTCTCGGTCGACTTCCGGCTCACCCGGTCTCCGCTCTCCGGGCCGGTGCGCTACGCGGAGCTGGCCAGGGCCCTCGGTGTCGAGGTGGGCGACCAGGTGCCGCTGGCAGACGCCCGAGCGGTGGTGCTGCGGCTGCGTGCGGGCAAGGGGATGGTGCTCGACGCCAACGACCCGGACACTCGTTCGGTCGGCTCCTTCTTCACCAACCCGGTGCTCGACCGGGCGACGTACGAACAGCTCCTGGAACGCTCCGCCGAGCTGGGCGACCCGCCCGCCTGGCCCGGGGCGGACGGCCTGGTCAAGGTGAGCGCCGCCTGGCTGATCGACAAGTCCGGCTTCGCCAAGGGGCACCCCGGCGAGGGTGGGGTGGCCATCTCCAGCAAGCACACCCTGGCGCTGACCAACCGCAGCGGCACCGCCCACACCGCCGACCTGCTCACCCTGGCCCGCACCATCCGCGACCAGGTCCACGCCCGCTTCGGCGTAACCCTGCACCCCGAACCAGTCCTCATCAGCTGCACCCTCTAACCCAACCCAACCCAACCCACCCCACCCCACCCCACGCTCCCGCCTGCGCCCCGCGATCTTGCAGTTTCGGTGGGGACATAAAGGATGCAAAAGGGCGAATCGCCAACCCCAAGTGCAAGATCGGCGTGGGAGGGTGGGGTTGGGTTAGGGGAGGGGCCAGGGGAGGGTCAGTTCGCCCTGGCGCCAGCGGGTGGAGTTGTCGAGGATGGGCCAGCCCGTCTCGCGGAGGCGGGTCACCGCGCGCAGCCAGCGTTGGCGGGGGCCGAAGGTGGCGTACGGGGCGGCGGCCTGCCAGGCGTCGTCCAGTGCGCGGATCAGAGCGTGCACCGGCTCACCGGGAACGTTGCGGTGGATCAGCGCCTTGGGTAGCCGCTCGGCCAGCTCGGCGGGGCTGCCCAGCGTGGTGAGCTTCGCGGCCAGGGTCAGCGTCCGGGGGCCCTCGGCGTCGATCAGCAGCCAACTGGCGAGCCGCCCCAACTCGTCACACGTGCCCTCGACGAGCGCCCCACCGGGGGCGAGCGCGGCGGTCACCGTCTGCCAGGCCTCGGCGACCTCGCTCTCGTCGTACTGTCGCAGCACGTTGAACGCGCGGACCAGCACCGGCCGGAGCCCGGCCAACTCGAACCCACCCCGGGCGAACGTCAGCCCGGGTGGGTCGGCGGCCGGCGCCGCGGTGGCCACCCGGTCGGGGTCGATCTCCAACCCGACCAGCCGTACGTCCGGACGTACCCCGGCCGCCAGTCGAGCGCGCAACTCCACAGCGGTCACCGGGGTGGCGCCGTAGCCGAGGTCGACCACCAGGGGGTCGTCCGCCGCCAACAGCCGGTCGGCGCACGTGGCGACGATCCAGTTGTCCACCCGACGGAGCCGGTTCGGGTTCGTCGTGCCGCGCGTGACCACGCCGAATGGCCGCCGTCGCGCCGCAGGGCTCATGTCGACCTCAGGAGACTCGGTGCACCTTGTGCTGGGCGGCCTGTGCCCGTGGCCGGACCACCAGCCGGTCGATGTTGACGTGCTCCGGGCGGGTGGCACACCAGGCGATGCAGTCGGCGACGTCCTCGGCGACCAGCGGCCCCGGCACCCCGGCGTAGACGGCAGCCGCCCGTTCCGCGTCACCCTCGAACCGGACCAGCCCGAACTCGTCGGTCTTCACCATGCCCGGGTCGATCTCGATCACCCGCAGCGGTCGGCCGCACAGCTCCAGGCGGAGCGTGCCGGCGATGGCGGTCTGCGCGTGCTTCGCGGCGGTGTAGCCGCCCCCGCCCTCGTAGACGGTCAGGCCGGCGGTGGAGGAGACCACCACGATCGTGCCGGAGCCGGACGCCTCCAGCGCGGGCAGCAGCGCCTGGGTGACCCGCAGGGTGCCGAGCACGTTCACGTCGTACATCCACTGCCAGTCGGCGACCGAGCCGGACTCCACCGGGTCCAGCCCACGCGCTCCGCCGGCGTTGTTGACAAGCAGGGTGACCGGCCCGGGTGCCTGGGCCGCGGTCTCGGCCAGCCCGGCCACCGACTCGTCCGACGTGATGTCGCAGGTCACCGCGGTGGCCTGCCCGCCAGCGGCGGTGATCTCGGCGACCAGGTCGGTGAGCCGCTCGGCACGGCGGGCGGCGGCGAGCACGTGGAAGCCCTCGGCGGCGAGTCGGCGGGCGGTGGCCGCGCCGATCCCGCTGGACGCTCCGGTGACGATGGCGACAGGGGTCATTGCGACATTCTCCCCCCGACCGTGGGACCCGTTCCGACCGGGCGTGGGCGGCCATCGACGGGGATGCGGTGATGAGGTCCGTCACCCCCGGGGGCCGCGCCGGGGAATTTCCGATGCCCGATGGGGAAGATGACACTCGGCGTACAGGTTGACCGAGAAGCGCCGGTCGTGCGAGACGGCATCTACCGTGACGAAGGAGCGGATGTGGCGGAAATGCACGCCGGTGTCGGGCGTCAGCGAGGTGCCCGACCGTGGCCCCGGCCGCGCCGCATCGCCACCCTGTCGGTGCACACCTCCCCCCTGCACCAGCCCGGCACGGGCGACGCCGGCGGAATGAACGTCTACATCCTCGAAGTCGCCCGGCGTCTCGCCGAAGCCAACGTCGAGGTGGAGATCTTCACCCGGGCCACGTCCGGCGACCTGCCCCCGGTCGTCGAGATGGCACCCGGCGTGCAGGTCCGGCACATCACCTCCGGCCCCCTGGAGGGCCTCACCAAGGAAGAGTTGCCTGGCCAGCTCTGCGCCTTCACCGCCGGGGTGCTGCGGGCCGAGGCGTCCCGCCCGCCCGGGCACTACGACCTGATCCACTCCCACTACTGGCTCTCCGGGCAGGTCGGCTGGCTGGCCAAGGACCGTTGGGGGGTGCCGCTGGTACACACCGCACACACCCTGGCCAAGGTCAAGAACGCCCAGCTCGCGGCCGGCGACCGGCCGGAGCCCAAGGCTCGGGTGATCGGCGAGGAACAGGTGGTCGCCGAGGCGGACCGGCTGGTCGCCAACACCCGGGTCGAGGCCAGCGACCTCCTCGATCGCTACGACGCCGACCCGGGCCGGGTCTCCGTGGTGCAGCCGGGTGTCGACCTGGGTCGCTTCCGGCCCGCGCCGGGCAACCGGTCCGCGGCGACCCGCGAGGCTCGCCGCCGGCTGGGGCTGCCGGCCGACGGGTACGTCGTCGCCTTCGTCGGTCGGATCCAGCCGCTCAAGGCCCCCGACGTGCTGATCCGCGCGATCGCCGCGCTGCGCGAACGCGACCCGGCGCTGGCCGACCAGGTGACAGTGGTGATCTGTGGCGGACCCAGCGGCAGCGGGTTGGACCGGCCGACCGCGCTGATCGAGCTGGCCGCCACGCTCGGTGTCACCGACGGGGTGCGGTTCCTGCCACCGCTCACCGGGGACGACCTGCCGGCCCTGTACCGGGCGGCCGATCTGGTCGCGGTGCCGTCCCACAACGAATCGTTCGGGCTGGTCGCCCTGGAGGCGCAGGCCTGCGGTACGCCGGTGCTGGCCGCCGCCGTCGGAGGGCTGGTCACCGCCGTGCGTGATCAGGTCAGTGGCGTACTGATCGACGGTCACGACCCGGTCGACTGGGCCAGGGCGCTGGGCCGTCTGCTGCCGGACCGAGCCCTCCGGGCGGCGCTCGGCCGGGGAGCCGAGCAGCATGCCCGGCACTTCTCCTGGGACCGTACGGTCGCCGGTCTGCTTGGCGTCTACGGCGAGGCGATCGCCGCACACCGCGCCCGGCTCGCGGCTGACCTGGCGGCCAACCCGGCGCTCTCCTGCTCCTGGTGACCGAGGGGCGTCGCCGTCGACAGGTGCGCCGGGCGGGTCGGTCGTAGAGTGGGTCCGGTGAGCCCGAAGAGCGATCTTGCGACCCTGATCGAGTCGGTCTGCGCGGAACGGGAGCTGGCCTGGGAGTCGACCGGCCCCGACTCGTACGCCGTGACCCTGCCGGGCACGCACAAACTCAAGACGGTCTGCAACCTGATCATCGGCGAGCACGCGCTGCGGGTCGAGGCGTTCGTGATGCGCCAACCGGACGAGCGCCGCGAGGAGTTGTGGGCCTGGCTGTTGCAGCGCAACGCCCGGATGTACGGCGTCTCGTTCTCCACCGACGCCGTCGGCGACGTGTACCTGACCGGGCGGGTCAACCCGGCCGGCGTGGACGCCGACGAGTTGGACCGGCTGCTCGGCTCAGTGCTCACCTACGCCGACGAGTCGTTCGATACGATGCTGGAGATCGGCTTCGGCAGTTCGATCCGCCGCGAGTACGAGTGGCGGGTCAAGCGTGGCGAGTCGACAGCCAACCTGGCCGCGTTCGCCCATCTCTTCGAGCCCTCCGGCTCCGGCCCCGACCAGTCCTGACCGATGCCACCCGGTCCTGGATCGAGCACGATCACGGCGAGCTGACTGTGGTTCGGACTGCTCCTGACGGGTATGCCGCTCCGCGCGGTGCGGCGAGGGACCCCCGCGCGCCGAGGACGGAGTGTCAAGGAGCGGAGCGTCCCATGGCTCAGCGGAACAGCTCAGGTCGCGGCGCGACTGCGACCAGGACGAAGCGACAGGCCGGCAACCAGACGCCGGGTACCCCGGGAGTCTCCGAGTCGGAGATCTCCCGGATGCGGGTGGACGACATCCGCGGGCAACTACGCAAACGCGGGGTCTCCGGGATCTCCGCGCTGCGTAAGCCCGACCTGGTGAAACAGCTGGTGCGCTCGATGCGGGCCGGCGCGGGTCGGAGCAGCACCGGCCCGACGGGCCGGGCCACCGGCACCAGGGCATCGGCCGGTCGGGCCGCCGCCACGAAGAAGTCGGCGTCGAGGGCGGCACCGAGTCGTGCGAAGGCCGCACCGGCGAACAAGAGCGCACCCGCGAAGCGGGCCGCCGCGAAGAAGGCGACTGCCGCGAAGAAGACGACCGCCGCGAAGAAGACGACCGCCGCGCGGAAGTCAACGGGGGCGCGTAAGGCGGCTCCCGCGAAGAAGACCACAGCGGCGGCCACGTCGACCGCCGCGCGCAGGACGTCGGCGGCGAGCAGGTCGACGACCGCGCGTTCGACGGCCCGTACCGCACCCGCGCGTAAGGCGCCGGCGAAGAAGGCCCCGGCACGGCCGGCGGCGAAGCGGGCGGCGTCCACCGCCGCGAAGCGGGCGGCGCCCGCCAAGCGCACGGTGTCCCGGTCGGTCAGCAGCGGCACGTCGGCCGGTGGGATCCGGACCGGACGGGGCACCGGACGGTCGGTCCGCAGCTCGCAGGTGATCTCGTCGGTCGCGGACCGGCCGGAGCGGCCGGGGCGGAGTCTGATCACCGCGAACCACGAGGTGATCCAACGTTGGGCTCGGGAGCGTGGAGCCAAGCCGGCAACCATCGCGGGCACCGAACGGGACGGTCGGGCGGGCGTTCTGACCTTCAACATCCCCGGTTACCGGGAAAGTAGCCGAATTCGCGAGATCACCTGGGATGAGTGGTTCTATACCTTTGACCTACGCCGGCTGAACCTGATTTATCAGGAACAGTTGCGCAACGGCCGGCAGAGCAGCTTTTTCCGGACCGAGTCGCCCGATCGGGAGGACGGTTGAGGTGTTTGCGGGAATGGTTGACGGGTACCCGGCTGTTGCCAGAGATCGAGGCCCGAGCAGCGGATACTCGTCAGTTGTGACCGGCGAGACAGCCGTTCTGGGTTGAATCCAGAATCTGGGCGAACTAGCTTTATTGCACCGCGTCACGCTTGGAAACGTTCGGGGGAGCGGCGGATCGATCAGATCCGCGCACCAGGCGAGACGCGAGGGGACGGGTGGATTTACCGTTGGGGGACGGTGCCCACCTGTTTGGACCGGCGGCTGAGCGGGCGACGCTTACGGGGGTGAGTGTTTGCCCGCCGCCGCCGGCCCCACCGGCGGGCGCCCACTACGACCTCAGGGCCGTGGTGGGCGCTTTGCCGTGTCGAGAGTCAAGCGGTTGGCACCCGGTCAGCGGATGGTGTCTGCTTCCGGAGCAGTGTGGCGACGTGCCGCTCCCGGGGCGGTCCGGCGACCAGATGCCCGACCGCCGCCGCCACGCCCAGCCCACCCACCAGCAGCCAGTGCCGGTCTCCGAGGTGTTGCAGGCTCACCCCGCCGAGGGTGGGAGCGACGAACGCCGCGGCCGGGAACGTCAGGTAGAAGACCGCCTGATACCGGGCGCGTAGCTGCGGCGGTGCCAGGTCGGCGTTGATCTGCGCGTTGGGCGGGGCGGCGAGCATCGAGCCGACCGTCCAGACCACCGCGGCACCCAGGTAGACGGTTAGTTCGTCGGCGACGGCGAGCACTCCGAAGCCGAGCGCGAGCAGCGCGGTGGAGGCGGCCAGGACGACGTCCTTGCGGTGCCGGTCGATCAGCCGGGGCACGAACAGTTGCCCGATCACGATCAGCGCGCCACCGAGCGCCACCACCAGCCCGTACGCCGATGGGCCCAGACCGTCCGCGCGCATGGCCAGCGGCATGATCGTCGACGTCTGCATGGTGAGGACGGCCAGCACGAAGGTGAGCCCGACGAAGGCCAGGAAGGTGCGGTCGGTGAGGGCGGTGTGCAGTCCCGGTCGACGAGGCCGGGCCGACGCGCGGGTGGCCGGCGGAGGGTCGGCAGGTGGGGCGGCCAGCCGGAGGGTCTCCGGCACCTTCCAGCCGATCACGGCGGCCGCCGTCAGCGTGGCACCGGCGTCGACAAGGAACAGTGCGGTGAAGCTCGCCTCGGCCAGCACCCCGGCGAGCAGTGAGGCGACCGCCATGCCCAGGTTGAACGCCCAGAACTGAAGGTTGAACGCGCGTGAGCGGCGCTCGGCGGGCACCACGTCGACGATCGCCGCGACGAACGCCGGACCGGGCATCGAGTGGACCACGCCGACAAGCGCGGAGAGCGCCGCGATCAGGAGCAGGGGCTGGCTGAAGGCGAGCGCCACCATCAGGACGGCCGTGCTCAGGTGTGCGGCGAGCAGGGTCGCCCGGCGGCCCCACCGGTCGGCGAGGACACCACCGAGCAGCACGCCGGCCGCGCCGCCGGCCCCGTACGCGCCGACCACCGTGCCGGCCAGCCCGATGCTTGCTCCGCGTACGTCGGTGAGGTAGAGCGAGAGGAACAGCATGGCGAACGCGCCGGCCCGGTTGATCAGCAGGCCGAACCAGAGATACCAGAAGGTGGCGGGAAGTCCGCCTGCGGCGTCGTGCCACCAGCGCCGCAGGGCGTGCACCCGACCTCCCGACAGTTCGGATTGTTAACTGTTTCCAGCGCACAGTAGGGACTCCGGCACCGCCGCGCCACTCATTACGCCTCGGCGGGCTGCGGCGTTGCGGTGACCGGCGCCAGTGCCGCACCGGAGCGGCGCAGCGCGTCGGCCCGCCGCTCCCGGGCCGGCCCCGACACCAGGTGGGCCACGGCGGTCAGTACGCCGAGCGCGGCGCAGCCGTACCAGAGCGTGTCGTTGCCGATGTGCTCGCGCACCAGGCCGCCGAGGATCGGCGCGCTGGCCCCGGCGATCTGCCAGGACAGGGAGAAGACGCCCTGGTAGCGACCGCGCAGCTCGGCCGGGGAGAGTTCCGCGATCAGGGTGGAGTTGGACGGCGAGTTGAGCATCTCGCCCACCGTCCAGATCAGCACTGTCAGCCCGTAGAACCAGGCGGTGCCGGCGAACGCGGTAAGCCCGAACCCGAGGCCCATCACCACGGACGCCAGCGCGAGCACGTGTGAGCGGCTCCGACCCCGGATCAGACGGGGTACGAACAGTTGGCCGACCACGATGAGGACTCCGTTGAGCGCGATCACCGAGCCGTAGGTGGCCGGGCTCAGGCCGTCGTCGCCCATGGCGATCGGCAGCATCGAGATGTGCTGGAGGAAGACCAGCGCGGCGAACAGGTTGAGAGCCACGAAGCCGAGGTAGACGCGGTCGGTGAGGATCGTGCGCAGGGCGCCGCGCGGGGCGCTGGCCGCGGCGGTGGTGGCACTGCCGGACTGCCGTGTCTCCGGCACCCGGGTGAAGATGATCAGCGCGGTGACCAGCATGGTGCCGGCGTCGACCACGAAGAGCAGCAGGTAGTCCGCCTGAGCGGCGAGGCCGGCGAGGACGGCGGCGCAGGCGAAGCCCAGGTTGATCGCCCAGTAGTTGAGCGAGAAGGCGCGCAGCCGGTCCTTCGCCGGCACCACGTCGATCATCATCGCCCCGAACGCGGGCCGGGCCGCCTCGGCGAACATGCCGAGCAGCAGGGCGCCCAGCGCCACCGCCCAGAGGTCCCGGGCCAGCCCGAGCGCGAGCATCATGGCGGCCGCGCCCACGTGCGCGGTGAGCAGCGTCGGCCGGCGACCCCACCGGTCGGCGAGGGTGCCGCCGGCGGTGGTGCCGAACGCGCCGCCGACGCCCCACAGGCCGATCACCAGCCCGGCCTGGGAGGCCGAGAAGCCGCGTTCCTGGGTGAGGTAGATGGCGAGGAAGACGAGGACGAACGAGCCGAGCCGGTTGATCAGGGTGCCCGACCACAGGTACCAGAAGGTGGTGGGCAGGCCGCCGGTGGTGTCCCGGAACCAACTCCGCATCGTCCGCATCTGGCGCCCCGCTTGCAAGTAATGACCGATGTGACTGCTGTGCCTTACAACCCTAGTGGCGGACGCAGCCGCTGGTCATCCGCATTTTCACGTGGTGGTCGTCACGACGGCTGCCCGCGTGTCCCCTCGGCGGTTGAGGCAGGATGATCCGCATGACTGCGAGCGAAGGGCCCACCGTCGGGACGCTGGTCCTGCTGCGACACGGTGAGAGCGACTGGAATGCCAAGAACCTCTTCACCGGCTGGGTGGACGTCGACCTGACCGAGAAGGGCGAGGGCGAGGCGCGGCGCGGCGGCGAGCTGATGCGCGAGCACGGCCTGCTGCCGGACGTCGTGCACACCAGCGTGCTGCGCCGTGCGATCCGCACCGCCGAGCTGGCGCTCAACGCCGCCGACCGGCACTGGATCGCGGTGCGCCGGTCGTGGCGGCTCAACGAGCGCCACTACGGCGCCCTGCAGGGCAAGAACAAGAAGCAGACCCTCGATGAGTACGGCGAGGAGCAGTTCATGCTCTGGCGCCGGTCGTACGACACGCCGCCGCCGCCGATCGACGACAACGACGAGTGGTCGCAGGTCGGCGACCCCCGATACGCGCTGCTGCCGACCGAGCTGATGCCGCGTACCGAATGCCTCAAGGACGTCGTCGACCGGATGCTGCCCTACTGGTACGACTCGATCGTGCCGGACATCCTGGCCGGCCGGACGGTGCTGGTGGCCGCGCACGGCAACTCGCTGCGCGCCCTGGTCAAGCACCTCGACCAGATCTCCGACGAGGCGATCGCCAAGCTGAACATCCCGACCGGCATCCCGCTGCGCTACGACCTCGACCCGCACCTGCGCCCAGTCACCCTGGGCGGCACCTACCTCGACCCGACGGCAGCGAAGGAAGCCGCCGCCGCGGTCGCCAACCAGGGCCGCTGAGTCGACGACGAAGGCCCCCGGGATTCCCGGGGGCCTTCGTTGTGTCTGGTTCAGCTCGCGGAGGGCGTGTTCTGCCCGGTGATCAGGTAGATCACGTGCTCGCCGGCGTTGACCGCGTGGTCGGCGAAGCGCTCGTAGAAGCGACCCAGCAGGGTGGCGTCGATAGCGGTCTCCACCCCGTACGGCCAGTCGTCGCCGAGCAGCATCGCGAACAGGTTCTTGTGCAGCTCGTCCATGGCGTCGTCGTCGCCGTCCAGTTCGCCGGCCAGGTCGGCGTCGGGCTTCGCCAGCACCGAGCCGATCTTCACGGCCATCCGGTCGGCGATCTCGGACATCTCAGTGAAAACCGTCCGCAGCTCGGCCGGGACTGCGGGAGAGGGGTGCCGGCGCAGGGCGGTCTTCGCCACATGCTCGGCGAGGTCGCCCATCCGTTCGAGATCAGCGGCCACGTGCAGCGCGGTGATCATCGCCCGGAGGTCGGAGGCGACCGGCGCCTGTCGGGCGAGCAGGTCACAGACCCGCTCCTCGACGTGTCGGTAGAGGTCGTCGATCTCGGCGTCCCGCTCGATGACCGTCTCGGCGGCCTGCCGGTCGGCGGTGAGCAGGGCCCGGGTGGCCTGGCGCATGGCGGCGCGGACGCCCTCCGCCATGTCCACCAGCAGTTGGCTGACGATCTGGAGGTCGGCCCGAAACTCGTCGCGCATCATCACGTCCTGTGGTCGGTCGCCGCCGACGGGTGCCGGCGCAGGGGGTTTGAGCAGGTGCGACGCCAACGGTATGGGGCGCGGGCGGACCTCGGATGAACCACGGTGAACGACGCCAGACGCGGGGGTGAACAATTCTGGAAGTGCGGGTGGTTCGTCCCGTTCTGTGTGGTAGCCAGGTTAACAATGACCCTACGATCGCCGGGTGGAGTGGACGGTGGCGGTCGTGGTGGCCGTGGCGTTGGTGGCCGGGTTGGCCGCCGGTCTTCTGCTGCCCCGGTTCCTGCCCGCGCGGGACGGTCGCTCCACGTCGACGGGGAGCGACCGCTCCCGCTGGAGCAGGGGGAGGCCCGCGATAGTCGACGAGCAGCAGGCCGGACTAGGCCGCCGGACGATCGACTCGCTCCGGGCTGGTGTCGTGGTACTGGACAACGACGACGTCCCTGTGTTGATCAACCCGGCCGCCCGCGCGATGGGGTTGCTGCGTACCGGCAGCACCCCCGGCTCGATCGCCGCGCACCCGCTGATCCGTACCCTCGCGGGCCAGGTGCGACGCACCGGGGTGCGGCGCGAGATCGAGCTGGACCTGCCCCGAGGTCGCGACAGCGCGGGGGAGAACCCGCTCGGCGTGCACCTGCGAGCGATGGGGCTCGGTAACGGCTTCATCGCTGTGGAGGCGGTCGACGTGACCGAGTCGCACCGGCTGACCCGCGTACGACGCGACTTCGTGGCCAATGTGAGCCACGAGTTGAAGACCCCGATCGGGGCGCTTCAACTGCTCGCCGAGGCGTTGCTCGACGCCACCGAACCGGCCGACGCGGCGGTGCCCGACCTCTCCGAGGACCTGGTGGCCGCGCGCCGGTTCGCCGAGCGGATCCAGCACGAGTCGACCCGGCTGGGTCGGCTGGTGCAGGAGTTGCTGGAGTTGACCCGGTTGCAGGGCGCCGAACCGCAACCGCCACCCGAGCCGGTCGCGCTGGACTGGGTGATCGCCGAGGTGGTCGACCGGACCCGCACCACGGCTTCGGCCCGGGGTGTCGAGGTGACAGTTGACGGTCAGCGTGGCCTCACCGCGTACGGCAGCGACTCCCAACTCGCCACGGCGGTGGCAAATCTGGTGGAGAACGCCATCAACTACTCGGGTGAGGACACCGCGGTGCGGGTCACCCTCCGCGGCGACGACGAGCACGTCGAGGTCGCGGTCACCGACCAGGGCATCGGGATAGCCCCCACCGACGTGGACCGGATCTTCGAGCGGTTCTACCGGGCCGACCAGGCCCGTTCGCGTGCCACCGGCGGCACCGGGCTCGGCCTGGCAATCGTGAAACATATAGCGAGCAACCATGGCGGACGGGTCGAGGTGTCGAGCACTCTTGGTGGTGGATCGACGTTCACCCTCCGGCTGCCCGCCAGCCCACCGGACGACCTGCTGGCGACACTGCCGCCGGTTGGGATCGAGTCCGGTCCGGCTGGGCTACGGCAGGTCTGACAGCAATGAAAGGAAATTCCCGTTGAGCCGCGTTCTGGTGGTCGAGGACGAGGAGTCGTTCTCCGACGCCTTGTCGTACATGCTCCGTAAGGAGGGCTTCGAGGTTTCGGTCGCTGCGACCGGCACCGATGCCCTCACCGAGTTCGACCGGACCGGCGCCGACATCGTGCTGCTCGACCTGATGTTGCCCGAGATGTCGGGGACCGAGGTCTGCCGACAACTGCGGCAGCGGTCGGCCGTGCCGATCATCATGGTCACCGCTCGGGACAGCGAGATCGACAAGGTGGTGGGGCTGGAGATCGGCGCCGACGACTACGTCACCAAGCCGTACTCGCCGCGGGAGCTGGTTGCCCGGATCCGGGCGGTGCTGCGCCGGCAGAGCCCGGAGGTGGCCGAGGCGGGGGTGCCGACGCTGGCCGCCGGCCCGGTGCGGATGGACATCGAACGGCACGTGGTGACCGTCGAGGGCGGGGCCGTGCAGCTGCCGCTGAAGGAATTCGAGTTGCTGGAACTGCTGCTGCGTAACGCGGGCCGGGTGCTCACCCGCGGCCAGCTCATCGACCGGGTCTGGGGCGCCGACTACGTCGGTGACACCAAGACGTTGGACGTGCACGTGAAGCGGCTGCGTTCCAAGATCGAGCCGGAGCCGTCCGCGCCGCGTTTCATCGTCACCGTCCGGGGCCTGGGCTACAAGTTCGAGCCGTGATCGGCGTACCCGAAGGGGGTCTGCGCTCGGCGCAGGCCCCTTCGGGCTGTTCGCTTGGTGTTGAAAATGGCGGTGTCGAGTCAGCCAGTGCGCCCATCTCACCTGCTGGGGCGCTCGGCTGGCGGGTGGGATGGGGTCCTTCCGCGACTGTAGAGCTGCCCCAGATATGGGGCGACCCAGCCGGCGCGGCCGTCGGAAGGGGCTGGTGCCCCGTGCCGCCTGCTGCGGGGGTGCGGGTTGTCTACTCGGAGGCATTCCTCCTACCCGGACGTGCGCCTCACTTCGTCCGGAGGTCCGCCCCATATCCGGGGCAGGTCTACAGGGGCTGACCAAGGTGGGTCGGTGGCCGTGGCCCGACGAGCCACGCGCCCCGCTGATCGCCGACGCGGCTCGGAACAGCTTGCGTCAGGACTCGTCGGCGGGGTGCGGGGCGACCATGCCCTGCCGGGTCCGGGCCGCGCACAGCTCGGCCAGCCGCTCGTAGGCCGCGGCGCCGATCAGCGCTGTCAGCTCCGGGGCGTACGACAGGTACATCGGCTCGGCGCCGACGTGCGCGTCCGTCGAGGAGGTGCACCACCAGTCCAGGTCGTGCCCACCGGCGCCCCAGCCGCGCCGATCGAACTCGGAGAGGGTGGAGACCAGCACCTTGGAGTTGTCCGGACGCTTGACCCAGTCCTGGTCCCGGCGGATCGGTAGCTGCCAGCAGACATCCGGCTTGTATTCCAGCGGGTGGACCCCGTCGCGCAACGCCTGGCCGTGCAGGGCGCAGCCACCCCCGCCGGCGAAGTCGGCGTCGTTGAGGAAGACGCACGGGCCGTCGGCGCCCTGGGTGGCGGTGCGGCGAGCCGGGTTCTTGCCGTCGATGGTGTCCTCGTCGGTCCAGTTCTTGAACCCACGCTGGAAGTGCTGCCAGGTCGCCGGGGTGAGCCGCTTGACGGCGTTGCGGACCCGCTTCTCGTCGTCCGAGTCGGTGAAGAACGCGCCGTGCGAGCAGCAGCCGTCGGCCGCCCGGCCGGCGATGATGCCGTGGCAGCCCTTGCCGAAGATGCAGGTCCAGCGCGAGAGCAGCCAGGTCAGGTCGGCGCGGATCAGGTGCGTCTCGTCAGCCGGGTCGGTGAACTCGATCCACTCCCGCGGGAAGTCCAGTGGCACCTCGCGGCTGCGCGGGTCGCCGGGGTCGTCCACCAGCACACGGAGCTCCATCGTCACCCGGCCCAGCGTACGCGCGGTGACGTGCCCGGGCCGGCGAGCCGCGCAAACGTGTTGCACCTAGGGTCTTCACCATGCGACTGGGTGTCCTCGACGTCGGATCCAACACGGTGCACCTCCTTGTGGTGGACGCGCACCACGGCGCGCACCCGTGGCCGGCGCACTCCGAGAAGGTGGTGCTCCGGCTGGCCGAGCAGATCGGCCCCGACGGCGCGCTGACCGAGGCGGGTGCCGACGGCCTGGTCAAGGCCGTGGGCATGGCCAAGGCGGCGTCCGCCGGTCTGGCGGCCGACGACCTGATCGCCTTCGCCACGTCCGCGGTGCGCGACGCCACAAACGCGGCCGAGGTGCTGGCCCGGGTCCGCGACGAGACCGGCGTACGGCTGGCGGTGCTCTCCGGGGCGGACGAGGCGCGGTCGACGTTCCTGGCCGTGCGGCGTTGGTTCGGCTGGTCGGCGGGGCGGCTGCTGGTGCTGGACATCGGCGGTGGCTCCCTGGAGATCGCCGCCGGCATCGACGAGGACCCGGACGTCGCGGTCTCGCTGCCGCTCGGGGCCGGCCGGCTGACCCGGGAACGGCTGCGGGTCGATCCGGCCAGCGCGGCCCCGCCGTCGGCGGAGACCGTCGAGAAGCTCCGGGAGTACGTGGACGGGCGGCTGGACAAGGTCGTCGATCAGATGACCGAGGTGGGCTGGGACCGGGCGGTCGCCACCTCGAAGACGTTCCGCACCCTGGCCCGACTGGCCGGGGCCGCACCCTCCGGTGCCGGGCTCTGGGTGCGGCGCAGCCTGACCCGGGCGGGCCTGCAACAGGTCATCGGGTTCATCCGGCACATCCCGCCGGCCCAGTTGATGGAGCTGGAGGGGGTCAGCGCGGGTCGGGCGCACCAGTTGCTGGCGGGTGCCGTGGTCGCCGAGGCGGTGATGCGTCGCCTGGATCTGGACTCGCTGGACATCTGCCCGTGGGCGCTGCGCGAGGGCGTCATTCTCCGTCGACTCGATCAACTCGAACCGATCTGATCCGGTGGCCGGTTTCGGCTGGTTTGCCGGCGCTCGTCGCAATGACGACAGCGCTGGCGGGCTACGCTGGCTGATGTGACTTCCCGCGTTCCCGTGCTCCTGTCCAGCTCGTCGGTCTTCCCCGAGCCGACCGCGGCGGCCTTCCAACTGGCCGCGGCACTCGGCTACGACGGGGTCGAGGTGATGGTCTGGACCGACGTGGTCAGCCAGGACGCGGGCGCGCTGCGTGGCCTCTCCACGCACTACGGCATGCCGGTGCTCTCGGTGCACGCGCCCTGCCTGTTGGTCACCCAGCGGGTGTGGAGCCCGGACCCGTGGGAGCGGCTGCGCAGGGCCGCTGAGCTGGCCGAGACGCTGGAGGCGCCGACCGTCGTGGTGCACCCGCCGTTCACCTGGCAACGTGACTACGCGCGCAACTTCACCGAGGGGTTGGCCACTGTCGCGGAGCGGTTCAGCGGGCTGCGGTTCGCTGTGGAGAACATGTACCCGGTGCGGATGGCGGGTCGGCAGTTCGTCCCGTACGTGCCGGGGTGGGATCCCACCGACACCGGCTACCCGTCGTACACCCTCGATCTGTCGCACTGCGCGGCCTCGCACAGCGACCCGCTGGAGATGGCCGACCGGATGGGCGCCGGGCTGGCGCACGTGCACCTGGGTGACGGCACCGGCGAGGGTCGCGACGAGCACCTGGTGCCCGGGCGCGGCACCCAGCCCTGCGGTGAGCTGCTCTCCTCGCTGGCCGGGCGTGGCTTCACCGGGTCGGTGGCGGTGGAGGTCGCCACCCGGGGCGCGAAGAGCCGCGCGGTACGGGAGGCGGACCTGCGTGCCGCGCTGGAGTTCGCCCGTCAGCACCTGACCGCGTCGTCCCCGGTCGACGCCTGACCACGTCCGCCCGCGCCGGGCGGCGGCGGTGTCAGCTGACCGGTGAGAGCGAGTCCACGGCGCTCGTCGGCTGCGCGGCGACCGTCACCTGCTCGCCGACCGCCGCCCGCTTGCGGGCCCGGTGGGCCGCCACGTGCGAGCGGGTGGCGCAGCGCTCGGAGCAGAACCGCCGGCAGCAGTTGGACGACGTGTCCAGGTAGACGTTGCCGCACCGCTCGTCGGCACACACCCCGAACCGGGCACTGCCGTACTCGCAGAGCCAGACCGACAGCCCCCAGACCGCGCCGGCCAGGTATTCGGCACTGACCGAAGCGCCCCGGCTGGTCACGTGCATGTGCCAGTCGCTGGAGTCGTGCCCGGAGATGCGCGGCTGCACAGGGAACGCCTCAAGCAGCCCGTTCAGCTCGGTGACCGCCTGGGCGTCCCGCCCCGAGGTGCCGTACTCGAAGACGTCGCGCAACCGCTTCTGGGCCCGGCGGAAGATCGCGACGTCCCGGTCCGCGACCTCGTCGCTCATCCAGGCGTGGTCGTCGGCGAAGAGGGCCCGCAGGTCGTCGAGGTCGTCCAGGCGGGCGTTGACCAGGTCAACGCCGGTCCGGGCGTACGCGTCGAAGTTCACGCCCTCAACGGTAGACGACTGATGCGTCGCGCGGCGCGTCGATGTGGTGCGATAAGTGCCGAGCGGCCGTCCCCGCCCCTCGGCGGGGGTCCTGGCAGGGGCGATACGCTCGGTTCATGCTCCGTTCCGTCATCCTCGCCGCCTCCCGGTCATCCCAGGTCGAGCGGCTCGTCGCGACCGCCCCGTACACCCGGGACGTCGTTCGCCGGTTCGTCGCCGGCGCCACCACCGACGACGCGTTGCGCGCGACCCGCGGGCTCGTCGACGACGGTCTCGCGGTCACCCTCGACCACCTCGGTGAGGACACCGTCACCCCCGAGCAGGCCATCGCCACCCGCGACGAATACCTGAAGTTGCTGAAGATGCTCGGCGGTGCCGGGCTCACCCCGGCCGCCGAGGTGAGCGTGAAGCTCTCCGCCCTCGGCCAGATGTTCGACGAGCAGTTGGCGTACGACAACGCGCGGGCGATCTGCGCGGCGGCGGACGCGGCGGGCACGACTGTCACCCTGGACATGGAGGACCACACCACCACCGACTCGACGTTGGAGGTGCTGAGCCGGCTGCGCAAGGACTTCCCGTCGACCGGTGCCGTGCTCCAGGCGTACCTGCGCCGGACCGAGTCGGACTGCCGGGAGTTGTCCTCGGCCGGCTCCCGGGTGCGGTTGTGCAAGGGCGCGTACAAGGAGCCGGAGTCGGTGGCGTACCAGTCGGCCCGTGAGGTCGACAAGTCCTACGTTCGCTGCCTGAACATCCTGATGTCCGGCGACGGCTACCCGATGCTGGCCACCCACGACCCTCGGATGATCGCTATCGGCGAGGACCGGGCCCGCTGGTTCGACAGGGGGCCGGAGCGCTTCGAGTTCCAGATGCTCTACGGCATCCGCCCGGAGGAGCAGGCCCGGCTGGCCGGCGAGGGCTACACAGTGCGTACCTACGTCCCGTACGGCGACGAGTGGTACGGCTACCTGATGCGCCGGCTCGCCGAGCGCCCCGCCAACCTGGTCTTCTTCGGCCGCGCCCTGATCTCCAAGAAGTAGCTCCTCCGGTTCGGCCGACGGGCCGGCGGTGACCTCTCGGGTCACTGTCGGCCCGTCTTCGCATATCTGGCTTGCCATCGTCGGCTAAGTGCCTTAGCTTTAAAGCTATGACAACTAGCCAGGTGCGGCGGGACGGCGGACACATCGCGTACGAGGTGCACGGCGAGGGGCCGTTGGTCGTCCTCGCGCACGGCATGGGCGAGAACCGGGCGAGCTACCGGCACCTCGTGCCCCTGCTGGTGGCCGCCGGTCACCGGGTCGCCTCGGTGGACGTCCGAGGGCACGGCGAGTCCAGCGCCGGCTGGCCCACGTACGCCCCGGCGGAGGTCGGCGCCGACCTGCTGGCCGTGGTCCGCGACCTCGACGCCGGGCCGGCCGTGCTGGTCGGCAGTTCGTCCGCCGCCGCGGCGGTGGTCTTCGCCGCCACCGACGCCCCCGAGCTGGTCACCGGCATCGTGCAGATCGGCGCCTTCGTCGGTCAGCCCAAGCTCAACCCGCTGTTGCGGTTGGCGATGTGGTCTGTGCTGCGCAGCCCCCGACTGTTCGGGATGTTCCACAACACACTGTTCCCGGTGCACCGGCCCGCCGACGACGTCGCGTACCGCCGCTCGATGGTGGCCAACCTGCGCGAGCCCGGGCGGATGGCCGCGATGCGCGGGGTGATCGCACCGGTCGAACCGCACTGGACCGCCCGCGCCCCCCAGGTGCGGCAACCCGTGCTGGTGCTGATGGGTTCCAGGGACCCGGACTTCCCCGACCCGGGAGCCGAGGCGCGGGCCGCCCGCCGGCTCTTCCGCACCGCCGAGGCTCGGATGATCGAGGAGTCCGGCCACTACCCGCACGCCGACCAGCCGCAGCGCACCGCCGAGGAGCTGCGCGGCTTCCTGGCGGTGTGCGCCGGTGCCTAGGGTCGGCCTCAACCAGCAGACCGTCGTACGGGAGGCGGCCCGGCTGGTCGACGAGGTCGGCTACCAGCAGCTCACCCTCGCCGCGCTCGCCAGCCGGCTGGGCGTCGCGTTGCCCAGCCTCTACAAGCACGTGCGGGGGGCGGACGCACTGGCCCAGAAGCTCTCCGCCCTGGCCACCGCCGAGCTGGCCACCGAGCTGACCACCGCCGCCGTCGGCCGCTCCGATGGCGACGCGCTCCGGGCGATGGCCGGCGCCTACCGCGACTACGCCCACCGCCACCCCGGCCGCTACCCGGCGACGCAGCGGGTGCCCGACCCGGCCGACCCGCAGCACGTCGAGGCGGGTGAACGCGCGGTCGGCGCGATCTTCGCGGTGCTGCGCGGCTACGGGCTCACCGGTGACGACGCGGTGGACGCGACCCGCGCGCTGCGCAGTGCCCTGCACGGGTTCGTCACCCTGGAGGCCGCGGGCGGCTTCGGCCTGCCCCGCGAGGTGGACCGCTCGTATCACCAGATGGTCGCCGGCCTGGACCGCTCGTTCCGCTCCTGGCCGGTCGCCGCGACGTGAGCCGGCAGGTCGGACCGATCGGCCCGGGGCGGCTTCGCCCCAGCCAGCGAATGGTCGTACCCTTCGGCGGGTGACTGACGGGGTGCAGCAGCCCGCACCACGGCGGCTCTGGCCGCTGTGGACGGTGCTCGTGGTGGTCGTCCTGCTGCTGGGCTGCGGCCTGCCGGCGTTGCTCGTGGTCGGAGTGATCCGGGAGAGTGGCGCCCGGTCCACGATCAGCCGGGCCGGTGCCTCGACGGCCGACGACCCCGCCACCGCGGCGGCCCGAGAGCTGACCGACCGGATGACCGCCCAGCTCGACCGGCAGTCCACGGCGCTGCTCGGCGGCGACCGCGCCGGTTTCCTCGCGATCGCCGAACCCGCCGTGCACACCGAACTGCGCCGACGCTTCGCCGCACTACGCGAGCTGAAGGTGACCGTCTGGCGGGCCGAACCGAGCGGGCTGCCCGCGCCGATCATCGGCAAGCCGGGGGAGTGGCGGCTGCTGGTGCGCTTCCAGTACTGCTTCGTCGCACCGAACTGCCGGCCCAGCCCGGTGCTGATCGGCACCCGCTGGCGGGAGAACGGCGACCAGCCCCGGTTGGTGGCCATGGAGGAATCCAAGTCGGTGGAGACCGGCACCCGACCGTGGGAGATCAGCGACCTGGCCGTGGCGATCGGCGCGCGGACCATCGTCGCCACCACCCCGGCGCTGCGTGGCAAGCTGCCCGGTCTGCTCGCCCAGGCCGAGGCGGCGGCCAAGGTCGCCGACGGGTACGTGGTCGCCGGCTCGCCGCCGGACCGCTACCGGATCTTCTACGCCGGCCGCGCCGAGTGGAAGCGCTGGTACGGCGGTGACCGGCCAGAGTGGACCGGCGGTTACGCGGTGACAGTGGGCGGCGGCCACCACGAGGTGGTGCTCAACGCCGACGGGCTCTCCAGCAGTGGCACCGACGATCTGCTCCGGCACGAGTTGACCCACGCCGCCTCACTGCCGGAACGCGGCTACCCGGGCAAGACCACCTGGTGGCTGGTGGAGGGGCTGGCCGAGTTCGCCGGCACCGGCGGCCAGGCGGTCGACCGGTACGAAGGGCTCGCCGAGGTGCGCAAACTGGTCCGGGCCAGGTGGGATGGCAAGTTGTCGGGCGTCAACCCGGCCGACGACGCCTCCGCCGAGCAGGTCGCCGGCAGTTACGGCGTCGGCTACCTGGCCGTCCGGCACCTCGTCGACCGGTACGGGCCACAGCGGCTGCTCACCTTCTTCAAGGCAGTGGTGCACGAGCGCAAAACCCTTGAGGTGGCCGCCGAGGAGGCGTTCGGCGAGCAGTGGTCGACGCTGCACGACGAGTGCGTCGCGTACGTCCGAGCCGCCACCGCCTGACGTGCTCGCGGGCGGCGGAACGGTGCGCCGTACCATCGATGGGTGCACCGCCCTCAGTCACCTCGGCCGGGCAGCACCGTCCGGCCGCGCCTGCTCGTCGCCCTGACCGCCGTCGCCGTCCTCACCGCCACCACCGCCGCCTCGTGCGGCGACGACGGCCCCGACCTCGCGCTGGCGTCGGCGGCCCGCAACCCCGTCAGCGAGCTGATCGACGCCCCGGCGACCGTCACCGCCCGCGCCGCCGCGACCCTCACCGCTCCCGCCGACGGCACCCTGGCGAGCCTGCGTGTCCAGCCCGGACAGCGGGTCAGGGCTGGTCAGGTCCTCGCCGTTGTCGACTCGCCCTCGGCCCGGCAGCGGTTGCGTCAGGCGAAGGAGGCGTTGGACGCGGCGAAGCGCGCCGGTCGGGGTGTCTCCACGGGCAATCTGACAAGCAGTCGACGTGGCACCGACAAGGCGGCCGACGAGGCGTTCGACGCCGCCCGCAAGGCCGCCGAGAAGATCGCCGACCCGCAGTTGCGGGACGCCCTGCTGACCCAGGTGACGTCCGCGCAGCGGCAGTACGCCGCCGCCGCGCGCAGCGCCGACCAGGCCGTCAGTGCGGTGCAGCGGGGGATCAACGGGCTGAGTTCGGCCGTCGGCGCGCTCTCCGCGGCGCAACGGCTGCAGGCCCAGCAGGCGTACGACCTGGCGAAGGCGACTGTCGACGCGCTGACCCTGCGCGCCCCGATCGCCGGCATCGTCCAGCCGGGCGGCACCCGGGCCGGCGGTGGTTCGACCGGTGGCCTCGCGGGGCTGTTGGAGCAGACCGGTGGCGCCCAGGCGGCCGGCCTCGACCCGTCCGCGCTGACGTCCGGCCAGGGTGGGCCGCCCGCCGGGGTGGACGACGCGGTAGCGGTCGGCGGCCAGGTCACCGCCGGCACACCGGTGCTGACCGTGGTGGACACCGGGCAGTTGGGCCTGCTCGCCGAGGTGGACGAGACCGACGTGCTGCTGGTCAAGGCCGGCGTGACCGCCACCGTCGAGTTCGACGCCGTCAGCGGTGCCAGCTACGACGCCACGGTCCGCTCGGTGGACGTGCTGCCCACCAACTCCGCCCAGGGCGGGGTGACCTACCGGGTACGCCTCGCCCTGGGCGCCGGGAAGATGGCCGAGGACGAGCCGGCCCCCAGCCCCCGCCCGGGCATGAACGCGATAGTGCGCCTGCGGGTACGCGAGGCCGCCGACGCGGTGACCGTACCCGCCTCTGCCGTGTTCTCCGCCGACGGCCGGGATGCGGTCTGGGTGGTCCGCGACGGCAAGGCTGGCCGGGCGCCGGTCACCGTGGGCGTCCAGGGGTCGGATCTGGTGCAGATCCTCAACGGCGTGCAGCCCGGCGACCGGATCGTGGTGCGCGGCACCGACCAGGTGCGCGACGGCCAGGAGGTGCGGTGACCGGCACCCCGCCGGCCATCGAGGCGGTGGAGGTGTCCCGGACGTACCAGCTGGACGGGGTGTCCGTCGAGGCGTTGCGCGGGGTGTCGCTCGTCGTGCAACCGGGTGACTACGTGGCCCTGGTCGGTCCGTCCGGCTCGGGCAAGTCCACCCTCATGCACCTCCTCGGTGGGCTGGACCGGCCGACCGGTGGCCGGTTGGTGATCGGCGGTCGGGACGTCAACGCCCTCGCGCCGGCGGAGATGGCGGCCCTGCGCAACGAGACGATCGGTTTCGTCTTCCAGGCGTTCCACCTGCTGCCGCGTACCTCGGCGGTGGAGAACGTGGCCCTGCCGCTGGTCTACCGGGGCGTGCCGGCGCGGCAGCGTCGGGCGCGGGCGGCGGCGATGCTCGGCCGGGTCGGCCTGGGGCACCGCCTGGACCACCGGCCCAACCAGATGTCCGGCGGGGAGCAGCAACGGGTGGCGATCGCCCGCGCGCTGGTCACCGAGCCGACGGTGCTGCTGGCCGACGAACCAACCGGCAACCTGGACAGCGTCACCGGCGCGGCGGTGCTGGAGCTGTTGGAACAGTTGAACGTGGAGTCCGGGGTTGCGCTGGTGATTGTCACCCACGACCAGGAGGTGGCGGCCCGAGCCCAGCGCCGGATCACGATGCGCGACGGGGTGGTCGTGGCGGACAGCGACACCACTCATGATCGACCGCCGTCCGTTGATCCCGGTCGACCTGCGACACTGGTCCCCGCTCCCAGCGCGGAGCCCCGGTCCGCGTCCGGAAGCGGCCCGGGGCACCCGTCCGGTGGCTCCGGTGGCGCCGCCGGAGCCACCGGGCGCCTTCCGCTCGAGGTGAACCCGGGCCGGCCCGGGGTCGAGCGGCCGGAGGGCGCGGCGTGAGGGTCGCCGAGGCGTGGCGGGTGGCGCTGGACGCCCTGCGGGCCAACCGGCTGCGCAGCGCGCTGACCATGCTCGGGGTGATCATCGGGGTCGCCTCGGTGGTCCTGCTGGTGGCCATCGGCACCGGCACCAAACAGAAGGTCGAACAGCAGGTCGAGGGCCTCGGCTCCAACCTGCTGCTTGTTGTCCCCGGCCGGATCGAGGTGGGCAACGCGCCGGTGGTCTCGCCGCTGACCCTCAAGGACGTCGACGCCGTCACCCGGGTGGTCGGCGACCCCGATCGGGTGGCGGTCACCATCGCCTCCGGGGCGACCGCGCGGGCCGGTGCCCGTTCCGACTTCACCACAGTCCAGGGGGTGCTGGAAACCACCCCGACGGTGTTCACCCGGTCGCTGGCCCGGGGCCGCTATCTCACCGGCACCGACGTGGACACCAGCCGGCGGGTGGCGGTGCTCGGCGACTCGGTGGCCCGCACGCTCTTCCCCGACCGGGACCCGCTCGGCCAGCAGGTGACGCTGGCCGGGGTGCGGTTCCGGGTGATCGGCGTCTTCGCACCCCTCGGGCAGAGTCTCGGTGTCGACCGGGACGACGAGGTGCACGTGCCGGTGACCGCCGCCCAGCGGCTCTGGGGCACCCAGCGGGTGGACGGCATCGCCGTGAAGGCCCCGGACCGGGAACGGATCGACGAGCTGGGCGAACGGATCGTCGCCGAGCTGAACCGCCGGCACCCGGACACCGAGTTCAGCGCTGTCACCCAGCAGCAGATCCTCGGTGTGCTCGGCGACATCCTCGGCGTTCTCACCGGCGTACTGGCGGCCATCGCCGGCATCTCCCTGCTCGTCGGCGGTGTCGGAGTCTCCAACATCATGCTGGTCAGCGTTCGGGAGAGGACCCGGGAGATCGGGCTGCGCAAAGCCGTCGGGGCACGCCCGCGCGACATCGGTGTGCAGTTCCTGCTGGAGGCGGTGCTGCTCACCACGATCGGTGGGCTGACCGGGATGGCGCTGGGCGTGGGCACCGCCCTGCTCGTCGACGGGCTGTCGCCGATCCCGGCCGCGATCACCTGGTGGTCGTTGGCGCTCGCCTTCGGTGTGTCAGCGGTGGTGGGCATCGTCTTCGGGGTCGTCCCCGCGCAACGCGCCGGCCGGCTCGACCCGGTGGTCGCGCTGCGCGCCGAGTGAGCAGCGTCGGAGCAACCGGGACGCCGGGCGCGGGCGGGGAGATTCCGGGAGTGTGGATCGGGTGAACGGTGAGAAGAAACATGATCAGTTGTACGAAGGGATCGCGCCGGTCACAGCCGCCCCGCTACCGTACTGGTAACACGCGCGTCGCCGCCCGGCCCGGAGCATCCGTCGGGTCGGCACGCGCCGGGCATGGGATGGGTTGGTGAGCCATGGCCGGGTCACAGTCCGACGGGCGGCTGTCGGAGGTCAGGTTCCTGACCGTCGCGGAGGTGGCGACGGTCATGCGGGTCTCGAAGATGACGGTCTATCGCCTGGTGCACAGCGGTGAACTCACCGCCGTCCGGGTCGGCAGGTCATTCCGGGTGCCGGAGCATGCGGTGCACGAATATCTCCGGGGCGCTTTCCAAGAGACCGCCTGAGCCACCGCTCCGCCCTCCGGGTGCCGCCCATACCGGCATCGACGGGGGCGCGTTGGTCCGGCCGAGGCCCTCCGGCTACCCTGGAGCCCGACCGAGACCCCACCGGTGCGCCCCGCCGCCCAGACTGGTCCGGTCCGTTGTCCGCAAGCGGTCGCCGTCGCCACCTGCTCGGTGTCATCCGGTCCGCCCCGCACGTTGTATCGAAAGGCTGTCGTATGGGCTCGGTGGTCAAGAAGCGCCGTAAGCGCATGGCTAAGAAGAAGCACCGCAAGCTGCTGCGTAAGACCCGCGTCCAGCGTCGCCGTCTCGGCAAGTGATCGCCGCCGGGCTCGGCGGACAGGCCGGCGGCGCATGCTGCGCCGGAGCGTCCCCGGCCCATCCGACGGCCCGGCGTTCGGCGTCACTTGCCAAACTGTCGACCCCCGGAGGCTCAGGTGATCAGGCCGTGGTCGTCCCGGCTCGGTCCTTCCTGCCGGGGTAGGTGCGTCAGATGACCCCCGGAGGCACCTCAGGTGCCCCGGGGGTCGTCCTCGTCACCGGGGTCGGCCGCTACCTGGGCGCCCACGTGGCGGCCCGACTGGCCGCCGACCCGCTAATCGAGCGGGTCATCGGCGTCGACGCACCGGACTCCGGCACCGAGTTCACCGACCTGCTGGACCGGGTCGAACGGATCCGCATCGACCCGAGCTCGCTCGGTGGCCTCCTCGCCGACCTGGACGTCGACGCCGTCGTGCACCTCGCCCTGGTCAGCTCCCCCGACCCGCAGCACGGTGGCCGGTCCGCGATGAAGGACCAGAACGTCATCGGCACCATGCAGCTGCTCGCCGCCTGCCAACGGGCACCCCGGCTGCGCAAGCTCGTGGTCCGCTCGTCGACCGCCGCGTACGGGGTGTCGTTCCGGGACCCGGCGGTCTTCACCGAGGAGACCGAGCCCCGCGAGGTGCCGCGCGGCGGTTTCGGCCGCGACATCCTCGACCTTGAGGGGTACGTCCGTGGCTTCCGGCGTCGCCGGTCCGACGTCACCGCGACGGTGCTGCGCTTCGCCCCGTTCATCGGCTCGACCGCCGACACCACGCTGACCCGCTACTTCGCGCAGCCGTTCGTGCCGACCGTCTTCGGCCGTGACCCCCGGCTGCAGTTCCTGCACTTCGACGACGCGTTGGAGGTGCTGCACCGGTCGATCGTGGAGGACCATCCCGGCACCTACAACGTCGCCGGTCCGGGGGTGCTGTCGCTGTCGCAGGCGATCCGGCGGGCCGGTCGGGTCGCCGTACCGGTGCTGGAGCCGGGTCTCTCCGGTGCCGCCGCGCTGGCCCGCAGCATGGGCTTCGGCCAATACGGCCTGGACCAGGTCGACCTCTTCGTGCACGGCCGGGTGGTCGACACCACCCGACTCGAGCAGGAGTACGACTTCACCCCCCGCTCCACCGCCGAGGCGTTCGAGGACTTCATTCGCGCCCACCACGGCGGGGTGGTGGTCACGCGGGGGCAGTTGGCCGCCGCCGAGCAACTCGTCCTGGAGGGCATCCGGCAGGTCCGCTCCGCGGTTCGGGAGCGGTCGTCGTGAGCGCGAGGAGTGAGCCGGTCCTGCGAGCCCCGCAGTCGCGAACCGAGGTGAAGTCGTGACCGGGCCGGGGGAGGGGCGCGACCCGCAGGGGGTCGGGCGTTTCGACGTACCGCCGCCGCCCGCGGCGGACGTGGAGCCGGCGCGGCGGAACGGGCATCGACCGGCCGCTCAGGTCGCGTCGACCCCGACGCCGACCGACGAGGTCGACACCGCGGCCACCGACGAGCCCGCGGGCGACCTGGTCGACGCTCCGGCGTCGGGTGGCACCGGGCCGGCGGTGCCGGACCGGCCGGGGGACCACTGGGACCGCAAGGTCGCGAACGGCCTGGCCTTCCTGCGCCGGCGTCTCTCCGGCGACTACGAGGTCGACGAGTTCGGCTTCGACTCGGAGTTGACCGACGCGGTCTTCCACCCCCTGCTGCGGCTGCTCTACCGGGACTGGTTCCGCACCGAGGTCAGCGGCATCGAGCACGTGCCCGTCGACGGACCCGCCCTGGTGGTCGGCAACCACTCGGGGACGGTGGCGCTGGACGCGTTGATCCTCTCGGCGGCGCTGCACGACAAGCATCCCGCCCACCGCTACCTTCGGCTGCTCGGCGCCGACCTGGTCTTCCGGATGCCGGTGGTCTCCGAGCTCGCCCGCAAGACCGGTGGCACGGTGGCCTGCAACCCGGACGCCGAGCGGTTGCTCGGCGGCGGCGACCTGGTCGGGGTGTTCCCCGAGGGTTTCAAGGGCATCGGCAAGCTCTACGCCGACCGGTACAAGCTGCAACGGTTCGGGCGGGGCGGTTTCGTCTCAGCGGCGCTGCGCACCGGCACCCCGATCGTGCCGGTCGCCATCGTCGGCGGCGAGGAGATCTACCCGATGCTCGCCGACATCAAGCCCCTGGCGCGGCTGCTCAAGCTGCCCTACTTCCCGGTCACGCCGACCTTCCCGTGGCTCGGGCCGTTGGGCATGGTGCCGCTGCCCAGCAAGTGGCTGATCGAGTTCTGCCCGCCGATCCCCACCGCGCACCTGACCGACTCGGCGGACGACCCGCTGGTCGTCTTCAACCTCGCCGACCAGGTGCGGGAGACCATCCAGCAGACCCTGCACACACTGCTGGAGCGGCGGCCCGACCCGTTCGGCCCCTGACGCGTCTCAGCCGGCGCGGCGGCGGCGCTGCAACGCCAGCCCGGCGGTGACCGCGCCGACGACCAGCCCGGCTGCCGCGGTGGACGGCACGGCGATCTTGACCGCCCGCCGACCGGTGCGAAAGTCCCGCACCTCCCACCCGTGCTGGCGGGCCTGCCGCAGCAGGGCGCCGTCCGGGTTGACCGCCACCGCCCGGCCCACAGCGGAGAGCAGCGGCAGATCGTTTGTCGAGTCGCTGTACGCCGCGCAGCGGACGAGGTCGAGCCCCTCCACCGCGGCGAGCTGGATGACTGCCTCGGCCTTCGCCGGCCCGTGCATCAGGTCACCCACCAACCGCCCGGTGTACGCCCCGTCCACCACCTCGGCCACCGTGCCGATGGCACCGGTCAGGCCGAGCCGGGCGGCGATCACCCGGCCGATCTCCACCGGGGCGGCGCTGACCAGCCACACCCGCTGGCCGGCCGCCAGGTGCCGTTGCGCGAGTTGGTGGGTGCCGGCCCAGATCCGGGGAGCCATCATCTCGTCGAAGATCTCCTCGGCGAGGTGCTCCACGTCATCGACCCGCCAGCCCTCGACGAAGGCCAGCGCGGCCTCCTTGGCCAGGGACATGTCACCGGCGTGCTCCCGCGCCAACAGCCGGAAGCGGAGCTGCTGCCAGGCGAAGCGGGCCAGGTCGGCAGTCGTGAAGTAGTTGCGGGAGGCGAGCCCACGGGCGAACCAGTAGATCGACGCGCCCTGCATCATCGTGTTGTCCACGTCGAAGAAGGCCGCAGCGGTCGGGTCCGGTGCGGGGGCGACGACCGCTGTCAGGTCGGTCTCGGCCCAGCCCGCGGTGTGCCCCTCGGCGTCGGTGCTGACCGTCACCTTACGGCTGCGCGCCACGAGACTCCCTCCCTCACCGGTACGACGGATGCCTCCAGCGAGGGTAGCCGCCGCGCGCGGTCGACCGGCCGGGCACAGAACGAACTGCGGCGCGGCCGGTCGGACGTGCGGTATAGGGGGCGGGACGTCAGCGAGCCCCGGGGCAGGTGCTCGGGTGCGGGCCGAGGGTGTCGCTGGCGGTCGGGGCCGGCAGGCCGCAGGCAATCGCCGCCCGCAACGTGTCCGAGCGCTCCCGGATGCTGTCCAGTAGGCGCAATGACCGCTGGGTCCGTTCCCGGTCGACGCGGGTGCTCCCGTCGAGCAGACCGCTCACCGCCCGGCGTTGACCGGTGACGAACGTGTTGAGCGTGTCCAGGCTGCCCGGCTCTGCCCGCTGCGCCGCGGCGGTGGTCAGCAGGCGAACACCCTGCCGGGTGTCGGCGTCCATGTCGTCGAGGACGGCGCTGTAGCCGATCCGGTCGCCGCGCAGCTCGGCGGCCTCGCCGAGTCTGGTCCGGGCGAAGTCCAGGAAGAGTTGACCGCGGCTGATGTCGGAGCTGGCCAGGGCGAGTTGAGCCCGTTCGGTCGAGCGCTTCATCCCGTAGAGCGCGTCTCCGGGCACCGCGTTCTCGCTGGCCGCGGAGATGCCGGAGACGGCGATGGCGCCGGCAGCGATGCCGATCAGGATCGCGCCCCGGGCTCGGGCCCGCCGGGCGGTGACCGCCGGCAGGAGCCGCCCTCGGGCGGTCGTGGCCGGACGCGTGGCGGCCGGTTCGCTGGCCGCCGGTGTGGTGCCCAGCCCTTCCCGTTCGGCGGTGGCGAGCAGCATCGCCCGCAGGCCGGTACGGAAGTCCTGGTCCACCTTGACAGCCGGGGGATCGGTGCTGATCCGTTGGCCCACCGCGACGAGGGGTGCGAGTTGACCGTCCACCCGGGCTCGTACGTGGTGTCGCCGAGCGCCGTTGGCCTCGTCGAGAAGCTGCGCGAAGCGCTCGGCGCGCCGGCGGGAGAAGAGGATGTCGTCCACCGCAGGCACCTCCTCTCGCTGGTCACGGCCGGTCGGCCGCCGTCGTTGCCGGGGACCGGGCGGCAGTGTGACACCACGGAGGTGAGGCGCCGCCGGCATGCCGGTCGGACCTCGGTGACCCGGCCTGCCGGGACAACCACCGGTCGCACCCGGAGAAACGCGGCGGACCGGGCACGGGTTACGGGCCTGGCGGGGCGGAAATTACAGAAAGTGATCGTCGTCACCGGGCGGGACCGACCCTGAGCTGCACGGACGTCGATCGACGCCTATCGGTCCCGCCGTCACAAACTACGGCTGGAAGCCGTCCGGGAGCAGTCGGGCCAGGGCACGAACGGCCCGGTACTGGAGGGCTTTGATGGCACCCTCGTTCTTGCCCATCGCACGGGCCGTCTCAGCCACCGAGAAGCCCTGGAGGAAACGGAGCACTATGCACTCCTGCTGCTCCGGGTTGAGCTGCTTCACGGCGGTGAGCAGCGCGACGTTGGTGATGTGTTCGACCACCGCCGCCTCCGGGCTGCCCTCCGGGCCCCGGTCCTCCCGGTCGGCGTCGAGCACGTCACCGGTGGTGACCTCCAGCCGGTACCGGCCGGACTTGAAGTGGTCCGCGACCAGGTTGCGGGCGATCGTCACCAGCCAGGCGCCGAGGTCGCGGCCCTGCCAGGTGAAGCTGCCGATCCGCTTGAGCGCGCGCAGGAAGGTGTCCGAGGTGAGATCCTCGGCGAGTTGGCGGTTGCCGACCCGGAAGTAGATGAACCGGAACACGGTGTCCACATACCGGTCGTAGATCAGACCGAACGCCTCGGACTCGCCGGCCTGGGCGCGCTCGATCAGCGTCCAGACCTCGGTGGCCGGGTCGGACGGGTCCGGGCGGCTCGGGAAGCCGGTCGGGGTCGTGGCGGTGGTGGCCGGCACCGCCGGGATCACCGCCGTCTCACCCGCCGCCGGATCGGCTGTCACAGTCGGTGTGTCGCTGACCCGTCGACCCTGCGCTGGCATGGTCGGTCGGGCCGGAACGGCGACCCGGCCGCCGGTGGGCCGCGCGTTCCCGCCGGGCACCACGGGTCGCGGGGGCGGCTCGTTGTGGTGTGGCCGGCTGCGGGTGCGTTGGGCCGCGCCGTCGCCCCGCACGCCGTGCGGTTCGTCCAGCGGGGCACGGGCCGTCGGTCTCTCGTTGACGTGCGAGCGTGCCGGCTGGCCGGTCAGGCCGACCGGGCGTTCCGCGTAACCGAAGGTGGTCACCGGGTTGCCCCCGTCCCGTCGGTTGCCGGACGGGCCGGTCTGTGCGTCGTCGGGGCGGACCGACCGGGCAGGACGGTCGCGGGGGTTGCCGATGGGCGGCAAATCCCCTGGAGGTGCTGGTCCAATGCGCTAACAGGCACGGGGGCCTCCTCGGGCTGAGGGGTGTCGACTCACGGCAAATGGGGTGAGCCGACCCGAGTGATGATAGGGCCAACGTCACCCGCGCGTGGCAAGTCCGTTACACAAGGCGGAAGTATTTCCCGCTCCGTCGCACCAGCGGCGGACCGGTTGTCCGTCGTGTGCGATTGACTTTCCGTCGACCCGGTGTTCTTCGGTGGATGCCCTGGTCGGGGCAGGTCGCCCGTTCGGTTGACGCCTTCGCCTCGGGTGGCCGTGCCGGCGTGGCCGAAACGTCTGCGGACGGTGCCACCCATCCCATGGGCGGGACTTGATCGGATCGCCCATGGCACACCGGACAGTCCCGTCGGCGGGACTGCCCGGCCCCGCCGCCCGAGCCGGGGTTCGTACCGTCGGTCGTGGCCGGTCGCGGGCCGCCGTGCCAGACTTGATCACCGCGCAGGCCGAGTCGGCGGTACCGGGTGTGCCGCGCCCGCGAACCGGCGAGACTGTGCGGCGTACGTGGTGGCGGCGCCGGCGCGACCGGTGACGACGCCGATCGACCTGCCGGCGAGCGCCGAAACCCCTACGGAGGTAACCGATGTCCAGTGACGCCCGGCTCGCCCTGATCACCCGACCCGGCTGCCACCTGTGCGACGACGCCAAGGTGGCACTCGACCGGGTGGTGGCGGTCACCGGCGACAAGTGGGTCGAGTGGGACGTCACCGACGACGAGGGGCTGGAGCGGGAGTACGGAGACCGGCTGCCGGTGGTGCTGCTCGACGGCAAGGAGCACGGCTACTGGCGGGTCGAGGAGGACCGGCTGCTGCGGGACCTGACCACACCACAGCTCTGAGCGGTGCCTATGGTGCACCGATGACCCCTGCACACCCCCACCTCGTCTGGGACTGGAACGGCACCCTGCTCAACGACCTCAGTCTGGTGGTGTCCGCCACCAACGTCGTGTTCACGAGCCTTGGCGGCCCGACGGTCACCCTGGACGAGCACCGGGTGCGGTTCCGTCGGCCGATCGCCGAGTACTACGCCGAGGTGCTCGGGCAGGCCGTCGACGACGACGAGTTCGGCCGGCTGGACCGGATCTTCCACGAGGCGTACCGCACCGGCCTGACCACCTGCGAGCTGGCCGCCGACGCGCGCACCGCGATGGCCGCCTGGCCGGGCAGCCAGAGCCTGCTCTCCATGTGGTTCCACGAGGAGCTGGTGCCGACCGTGCGCACGTACGGGTTGACCGGCCACTTCACCCGGGTCGACGGGCTGCGGGCCACTGTCGGCGGCGACCGCAAGGCCGAGTCGCTCAAACTGCACCTGGCCGAGCTGGGCGTGGACGGCACCTCGGTGGTGCTGATCGGGGACTCCCTCGACGACGCGGACGCCGCGCTCGCGGTGGGCGGTCGTGCGGTGCTCTACACCGGCGGGTTCACCGACCCGGTCCGGCTGCGCGCCTCCGGTCACCCGGTGGCCGACACCCTCATCGACGCGGTCAGCCTGGCGCGGGAGGTCAGTTCCGCAGGTAGGTGAGGACAGCCAGCACCCGCCGGTGCTGCTCGGTGTCCGGCGGCAGGGTGAGCTTGGTGAAGATGTTGCGCACGTGCTTCTCCACAGCGCCGTCGCTGACCACCAGGGCGCGGGCGATGGCGGTGTTCGAGCGTCCCTCGGCCATCAGGGCGAGCACCTCGCGCTCGCGGGGGGTCAGCTCGCGCAGCGGGTCGTCCCGGCGGCGTCGGGCGAAGAGCTGGCCGACCACCTCCGGGTCGAGCACCGTGCCGCCGGCCGCCACCCTGCGCAGCGCGTCCAGGAACTCGTCGATCGCGGCGACCCGGTCCTTGAGCAGGTAGCCGATGCCGCCGCCGGCACCGCCGGTGGTGGCGAGCAGATCATCGGCGTACGAGACCTCGACGTACTGGGAGAGCACCAGGATCGGGGTACGCGGCACCAACCGGCGTGCCTCCACCGCCGCCCGGAGTCCCTCGTCGGTGTGCGACGGCGGCATCCGGACGTCGACGATCGACACGTCCGGCTGGTGCTCCACCACCGCCTTGACGAGCGCGTCGCCGTCCCCGACGGCGGCCACCACCTGGTGCCCACTCTCGGTCAGCAGCCGGACCAGCCCCTCCCGGAGCAGGACGGCGTCGTCGGCGATCACGATGCGCATGGCTGTGTTGTCTACCACGTCCGGCCCGTCGTGCGGGTGTGACGCGGGACTGATCACAGCGGAAGCTCAGCGCGGATCTCGGTGGGGCCGCCGATCGGGCTGACCACCACCAGTTCACCGCCGGCGGCCCGGACCCGGTCGGCGATACCGGCCAGCCCGTGCCCCTTGGCCAGGTGCGCGCCACCCTGCCCGTCGTCGCCCACCCGTACCTGCAGGTGGGTGCCCTGCCGGGCGACGGCCACCACGGCCTCGGTGGCCCGGGCGTGCTTGGCGACGTTTGTCAACGCCTCGGACACCACGAAGTACGCGGTGTTCTCCACCGCCGGGTCGAGCCGCCCGCCGGGGGTGCCGAGCTGCGGATCCACCTGAAGCTCGATCGGGATCAGCCCGCGCCCGGCGATCGCGGCCAGGGCGCTGGGCAGGCCCCGGTCGACAAGGATCGGCGGGGCGATGCCCCGGGACAGCGCCCGCAGCTCGGCCAGCGTGTCCCGGGTCTGGGTGACCGCCTCGTCGATGGTCCGGCCCGCGGCCTCCGGGTCGGAGGCGAGCTGCATCCGGGCCCGGCTGAGGTCCATGGCCAGGCGGACCAGGCGCTGCTGGGGGCCGTCGTGGATGTCGCGTTCCAGCCGGCGCAGCGCGGACGCCTCGGCGGACACGGCGGCCCGTTTCTGCTCCTCCAGCACGGTGATCCGGTCGCGCATCTCGGCCACCCCGGTCAGCATGGCCTTGGCGAAGCTGGCCTGCAGCAGCGCGCACCCCCGGACCACGATCGGCAGGGTGATCAGGAAGAACACCCCGATCGCGGTGTTCAGGCCGATTCGGGCGGTGGTCGAGTCGCCCAGGCCGAGCAGTTCAGCCAGGTCCTTGTCACCCTCGCCGTCGGCTCGGGGCAGGGCCCAGTCGTAGGCCCAGTACAGCGACCCGGCGATCGCCCCGGCCCACCAGACCACGGCGACCACGAAGGTGCCGGCCGCCGCGATCAGCCGCAGAATGCCGTGCGCCAGGTCGAGCCAGGACTGGGCGTCCCGCATCGGCACGAAGATCCGCCGCCACGCGTTCGCGCCCGCCTCGGGCAGCCGGTAGTGCGGCCGGATCCGGGGCTGCCGGAGCACCGCGGGCAGCCGCAGCCGTTCGATGTCGGCCAGCCCCCGGGCGGCGTACAGGGTGCCGCTGAGGATCGGCAGGCCGATCACCGTCACCACCAGGCCGATGCCGACCGCGGTGCCGACGATGAGGACGACGAAACTGGCCACCGCCAGGGGCAGACCGAGCAGCACGTAGCCGGAGTCGACGAAGAGTTGGCGGGGAATGCTCGGTGCCAGCGTCGGTTGGTCGCTGGTGGCGGCAACGGCGGTCATGGGAAAAGGCTAGGCATTCCGGCTTCCGGTCCCCATCCCGAAGCCCTGCCTCTCCCCCGTAGTGCTGCCCCTACCACCTGCGGGACGGCCCCTGTGAGGCTCGGCGCGGGATTGGTCAGAGAAGTCGGGATTGCGCAATAATCGGCCGGGCGGCGCGGGCGAAAGTCGCTAAATCGATCTTGCGGAATGGAGGTGCTTGTGGAGTCGCGGCGCGCAGCGACAAGATCGCGATTTGTGCACGTCTTCACAAGCGCCTACTCTGTGACTCCGACGCGCCCTGCTAGCACAGCCGGCAACCTCGGTCGCCAGCGGGAGTCCATAAGCGGCCGACCAGCGGAGTTGGCCGAGGATCGCACCGCACGGAGTCTCATGAGTCAGCACCGTCACCCAGGCGCGCCCGGCCGCGCCGGTGCCGTACCAGCGCTCCCGGATCTGCCCGAGGCCACAGTCGCTCGGCTTCCGGAATACCTGCGCGCGCTGCACAACCTCGCCGACACCGGGCACGAGACGGTCTCCAGCGAGGAGCTCTCGGCCGCCGCTGGCGTCAACTCCGCCAAGCTTCGCAAGGACCTCTCCCACCTCGGCTCGTACGGCACCCGGGGAGTCGGCTACGACGTCGCGCTGCTGATCGAGCAGATCGAGAATGTGCTCGGGCTCACCCAACGCCGGGCGGTCGCCCTGGTCGGCGTGGGTAATCTCGGTCACGCTCTGGCCGGCTACGACGGCTTCGCCGGCCGGGGCTTCCGGATCGCCGCACTGCTCGACGCCGATCCCTCCCGGGTCGGCGAAGAGATCAACGGCCTGGTAGTCCGGCATATCGACGAGCTGGCGACGGTCGCCGTGGAGGAATCCCTCGCGATCGGCGTGATCGCCACCCCGGCCGCCGCCGCCCAGCAGGTCGCCGACCAGCTGGTCGCCGTCGGCGTGACGAGCATCCTCAACTTCGCGCCGTGCGTACTCTCGGTGCCGGAGGGGGTCGACGTGCGCAAGGTCGATCTCGCCATCGAGCTGCAGATTCTGTCCTTCCACGAGCACCGCAAGGCGTCGCTGACCGCGCTGCCCGCCACCGGCGGGTCCGCTCTCACGGCCCTGCCGGGCGGGTTCGCGGCCACCGACACCCAGGAGGCGATAGGCACGTGAAACTGCTCGTCGTCGGCGCGTCCTATCGGACCGCCCCGGTCGCCACGCTGGAACAACTGGCCGTGCCTCCCGCCGACCTCACCCGCACCCTGGACCGCCTGGTCGCCCAGCCCTACGTGGCCGAGGCGGTGATCGTCTCCACCTGCAACCGGGTGGAGGTCTACGCCGCCGTGTCCGGTTTCCACGGCGGGCTCGGTGACGTGTGCGCCGTCCTGGCCGAGCAGGCCGGCAGCTCGCCGGCGGCGCTCGCCAGCCACCTGTACGTGCACTACGACACCGCTGCCGTGGACCACGTGTTCCGGGTGGCCACCGGTCTGGACTCGATGGTGGTCGGCGAGGCGCAGATCCTCGGCCAGCTGCGTGACGCGTACCACTGGGCCACCGGCGCCGACTCGGCCGGCCGCCTGCTGCACGAGCTGATGCAGCAGGCACTGCGGGTCGGCAAGCGGGCCCACGCCGAGACCGGCATCGACCGCGCCGGACAGAGCGTCGTCACCGCCGCGCTGGAGCTGGCCGCCGGGCACCTCGACGGTGACCTCGCCGGCCACCCGGCCCTGGTGGTCGGCGCCGGCGCGATGGGCTCACTCGGGGTGGCCACGCTGTCCCGGCTGGGCGCCGGTCCGCTCACCGTCAGCAACCGGGGCGCCGACCGGGCCGTCCGGCTCGCCGAGTCGTACGGGGCGAGTGCCGCGCCGATGGCCGGGCTGGCCGACACCCTCTCCACAGTGGACATCGTAGTGGCCGCCACCGCGTCCACCGAACCGGTCCTCACCCGGACGGTGGTCGGCGCGGCGCTGGCCGAACGGGACCCGGTCCGGGGCCCGCTGGTCCTGCTCGACCTGGCCGTCCCGCGCGACGTCGAGGATGGTGTCGCCGAACTGAGCGGCGTCGAGGTGATCGACATCGACCGGATGGCGGCGTTGCTCGCCGACGGTCCGGCCGCCGCGGACGCCGCCGCCGTCGAACGGATCGTGCTGGGCGAGGTGGAGAGCTTCCTCACCTGGCTGCGCGGCGCCGACGTGGCGCCCACCGTGGCCGCGCTGCGCGGCCGGGCCGACGACGTGGTCACCGCCGAGCTGCGCCGGCTCGCCCAGCGTCGCCCCGACCTCGGCGACGACCTGCGCGCCGAGGTGGCCCGCACCGTGCACCGGGTCGTGCAGCGGCTGCTGCACCAGCCCACCGTCAAGGTCCGCCAGTTGGCCGCGGAGCCGGGCGGCGACCAGTACGCGGCCCTGCTGCGCGAGCTGTTCGACCTCGAGGTGCCGCAGACCTCTCCGGTGGACACCGTCCCGGACGTGCTGATCCCCGACCTCGGCATGGCACTGCCCGGCATCGACCCGGTGCCCGGAGCCAACGCCGCCGAGCCCACCCCACCCTCCGGAGGTGCGCGATGACCGCCCCCCTGCGCCTCGGCACCCGGGGCAGCGCCCTGGCGATGGCCCAGTCCAGCCAGATCGCCGAGGCGCTGACCGCCGCCACCGGCCGCCCGGTCGAGCTGGTCGAGGTGGTCACCGCCGGCGACCGCTCCAACGCGCCGGTGCACCGGCTCGGCGTCGGGGTGTTCGTCTCCGCGCTGCGCGACGCGCTGACCGCCAGGACGATCGACTTCGCTGTGCACTCCTACAAGGATCTGCCCACGGCTGCCGCCGGCGGGCTGCACATCGCGGCGGTGCCGGCCCGACAGGACCCGCGCGACGCGCTTGTCGCCCAGGGCGGCCGGACGCTCGCCGAGCTGCCGCCCGGGGCGACCGTGGGCACCGGCGCGCTGCGCCGGATCGCCCAGTTGCACGCGCTCGGCCTGCAACTGGAGGTCACCCCGATCCGCGGAAACGTGGACACCCGCCTGGCCCGGGTGCTCGGCCCCGAGGCCGACCTCGACGCCGTCGTCGTGGCTCGGGCCGGGCTGGCCCGGCTCGGTCGGGCCGACGTCATCACCGAGACGCTGGATCCGATGCTGATGCTGCCCGCGCCCGCCCAGGGCGCGCTGGCCGTGGAGTGCCGGGTCGACGACCAGGACCTGGTCGAGCTGCTCGCGGTGCTCGACCACGCACCGTCGCGTGCCGCGGTCACCGCGGAACGCGCGTTTCTGGCAACCCTGGAGGCCGGGTGCAGCGCACCCGTCGCCGCCTATGCGGAACTCGCCGAGGGCGATACCGGCGATGAGATCTACCTGCGCGGGGCGGTGATCAGCCCGGACGGCACTCGTGACCTCCGGCTGTCCCGCACCGGAACGCCCGCCGACGCGGCGGAGATTGGTAAGGCACTCGCCGCCGAACTCCTCGACCTCGGCGCCGACTCGATCCTCGGCCACGAAGGACACACCGGCCCGGGGACCCAGCAATTTGGGAGCACAGAATGACCCGCACCCGTAAGCCCGTCGGCCGTATCGCGTTCGTCGGGGCTGGCCCCGGTGACCCAGGGCTGCTGACCCGTCGGGCCCACGACGCCCTGGTCGACGCCGACCAGGTGATCTACGACCGGGGAGTCCCGGAGTCGTTGCTCGCCGTCGTTCGCGCCGATGCCAGGGACGATGCCGAGTTCACCCCCGCCGAAGGCGCGCCGGGGGACGTGGCGAAGGTGCTGATCTCCGCGGCCCGATCCGGGCTGAACGCGGTGCACCTGGTCGCCGGCGACCCGTTCGGCCACGACTCGGTGGTGAAGGAGGTGCAGGCGGTGGCCCGCACCGCCGCCCACTTCGAGGTCGTGCCCGGTGTCGGCCAGGCCGAGGGTGTGGCCACCTACGCGGGTGTTCCGCTGCCGGGCGTGCGTACCGCCGCCGACGTCGAGGACGTCACCGCACTGGACTTCGAGGCGCTGGCCGCAGCCGTCGGGCGGGGTTCACTCGCGCTGGCCGTGGACGCCGGTGACCTGGCCGCCGTCCGGGACGGGCTGCTCTCCGCCGGGGTCGACGGCACCACCGGCGTCGGGGTGACCGGCGACGGCACCGGCGAGACCCAGTACACGACCACGTCGACGGTGGACAGCTTCGTCGCTGCCGCGCTCGGCTTCACCGGTCGGGTGGTGCTCACCGTCGGTGTCGGAGTGGGTCAGCGCGACAAGCTGAGTTGGTGGGAGAACCGCCCGCTGTACGGCTGGAAGGTGCTCGTACCCCGGACGAAGGAGCAGGCCGGCGCGATGAGCGCGCGGCTGCGCGCGTACGGGGCGATCCCGTGCGAGGTGCCGACCATCGCCGTCGAGCCGCCGCGTACTCCTGCGCAGATGGAGCGGGCGGTCAAGGGCCTGGTCGACGGCCGGTACGCCTGGGTGATCTTCACGTCGGTGAACGCGGTCCGCGCGGTGTGGGAGAAGTTCGCCGAGCACGGCCTGGACGCCCGGCACTTCGGCGGCGTCAAGATCGCCTGCATCGGTGAGGCGACGGCGGACGCCGTGCGCGCGTTCGGCATCCAGCCGGAGCTGATCCCCGCCGGGGAGCAGTCCTCCGAAGGTCTGCTGGCCGAGTTCTCCCCGCACGATGAGATCCTCGACCCGGTGGGCCGGGTGCTGCTGCCGCGCGCCGACATCGCCACCGAGACGCTCGCCGCCGGGCTCACCGAGCGCGGCTGGGAGGTCGACGACGTGACCGCGTACCGGACGGTGCGGGCCGCGCCGCCGCCCGCCGAGATCCGGGACGCGATCAAGTCGGGCGGGTTCGACGCGGTGCTCTTCACCTCGTCCTCCACCGTACGGAACCTGGTCGGCATCGCCGGAAAGCCGCACGCGCGTACCGTTGTTGCCGTCATCGGGCCCAAGACGGCGGAGACCGCGACGGAGTTCGGCCTGCGGGTCGACGTCCAGCCGCCGCACGCCTCGGTGCCCGATCTGGTGGAGGCGCTCGCCGCCTACGCCGTCGAGTTGCGCGAGAAGCTGGCCGCCATGCCGGCCAAGCAGCGCCGTGGCTCGAAGGTGCAGGGCCCCACCGCCCTGCGCTTCCGGTAGTCGTTCGAGGAGGGCCTGCCATGTCGTACCCCGAGATCCGGCCCCGCCGGCTGCGCCGCACCCCGGCGATCCGCCGGCTGGTGTCCGAGACCCGGGTCGACCCGGCCGAGCTGGTCGTGCCGATGTTCGTCAAGGAGGGGCTGACCGAGCCCCGCGCCATCGGGTCGCTCCCGGGGGTGCTCCAGCACTCCCGGGACTCGCTGCGCAAGGCGGCGGCCGAGGCGGTCCAGGCCGGCGTCGGCGGGATCATGCTCTTCGGCGTGCCGCAACGGCGGGACCCGACCGGCTCCGGCGGCATCGACCCGAACGGCATCCTGAACGTCGCCATCCGCGACGTGGTGGCCGAGGTGGGCGACGCCACGGTGGTGATGAGCGACCTGTGCCTGGACGAGTTCACCTCGCACGGGCACTGCGGGCTGCTCACCCCCGACGGTGAGGTCGACAACGACGCCACCCTGGCCGCGTACGCCGAGATGGCGGTGGCCCAGGCCGCCGCCGGGGTCGGCATGGTCGGGCCGTCCGGGATGATGGACGGCCAGGTCGGCGTGGTACGTAAGGCTCTCGACGCCGCCGGTTACCAGGACGTGGCCGTGCTGGCATACGCCGTGAAGTACGCCTCCGCCTTCTTCGGCCCGTTCCGCGAGGCGGTGGAGTCGGCGCTGGAGGGCGACCGACGCGCCTACCAGCAGGACCCGGCCAACCTGCGCGAGTCGCTGCGCGAGGTGGCGCTCGACGTCGCCGAGGGCGCCGACCTGGTGATGGTCAAGCCGGCGCTGCCGTACCTCGACGTGGTGTCGGCGGTGCGGGCCGCGGTGAACGTCCCGGTCGCCGCCTACCAGGTCTCCGGCGAGTACGCGATGGTCGAGGCCGCCGCCGCGAACGGCTGGATCGACCGGGAGCGGGTGATGATGGAGACGATCACCTCGATCAAGCGGGCCGGCGCGCAGATCATCCTCACCTACTGGGCCGTCGAGGCCGCCGGGCTGCTGCGCGAGCGCTACTGACTCTCAGCCCTCACCCGTCGTCTCCCCAGCGTGCGCGACTGCGCCAGCTCGTGCACGTCCTGCCCGCGTCGATGCCCTGACTCGCCGACGGGGCGCTAGGTCTCACCGGAAGCGTCGGCCGTGCGTCGGCCGTGCGTCGGCCGAGCGCCAACCTGCCGGCGGACCGGCCAGCGAACCGTCGGCCAGGCCGGATTGCGTAGCGTGACCATCCGCTGACCGGCAACCACCTCCCCTCTCGCCCTTTGCTCTGCACCCACGACGGCGACGCCTACCCTCCGCTACTGGCGCATATCGAACTGCAAAGCAAAGTGGCGGGCCGGGGGTGGGCTGTCTGCCGGTCGGGTTCGGAGTTCCCCTGGTTGGGCCGGTGCCGGGCTTGGGCTGATGTTGCCGGCTCGACGCGGCAGCGTGAGACCCGTGACGCCGCGTAGTGGCGGGTGCCTCGGCGGTGAAAGCACGGACAGTGACCGGTCGCAGTGGGGGTTGTCCACAGCTCAGCTCGTTATCCACAGGTGCGGCGTTCGGGATTGCGGCCAGCTTCACCGGACGGGACCGTGACGGCATGAGCGATTCCTCAGCCGAGCCGGTCCTGGTCACCGAACCCTTCGACACGCCCTGGCCGGCCGCCGGTATCGTCCGTGCGGTCCGGCGCCGTGCTGACCTGAGCCAGCGTGAGCTGGCGCGGTGGGCGGGCGTGCACCATGCCACCATCGGCAGGATCGAGGCCGGTCGCATGGTGCCGAGCATCGTCCTGCTCCGGCGCATCATCGCGGTGGTGGGCTGCCGGCTGGCCGTGGTGGACGAGTTCGGCCGGGTGCTGAAACCGATGCGCGACTGGCAGGACACTCTTAACGGCGCGGAGCGCCGCTACCCGTCGCACCTGGACACCATTCTCGACCCCGAGCTGGGCGAGTGGTGGGGCGACATCTACGGGCTGGCCCGCCCGCCCGAGACGTTCCATCGCGACAGGTCAGTTCGAGACGCGATGCGCCGTCGCAGCCAGTGGGAGGTGCGGGTGGCCCAACACCGGCACCTGCCCCGACCGCCCTGGCCCCCGCGCGGGCTGGTTTGAGCTCGGCACGAACGAGGCCCGCCGATCCGGTACGGATCGACGGGCCTCGCCGGAACACGCGACGTCAGTCGTCGTTGGTGATCGTGCCGATCGCGAGCGGGTCAGCCAGCCGCAGGTTGGGCACGCCGGCCACCAGCAGCGTCAGCTTCTCGTCCGCTTCCCGCCTACGGTCACCGCGTACCTTCACCGGGAACGCCACCGACGTCTGCCCGGCGGCCAACACCTTGCAACCGGCGTACGGGTCGAAGTCCGAGCCAGCCTGCGCCGTGAGGCCGACGGTGGTGGCGCAGAGCAGCACCGGCTGGGACAGCGGCCGGGACACGGTCGCGGTGAAGGTGAGCTGCCGGGTGCCCTGGTTGCCCTCGGCCACCGCCGTGTCGGCAACGGTCAGCGACGCACGGGACCGGAACCGGGCCACCTGCGGGTCGTGGTCGCTGGAACCCCGCGACCCGTCGCCGGTGAACTCCGCCGGCCAGTCGGCGTTGATGTGCGCCGCCCGCACCTGCACCAGATCGCCGTAGAGCGCGTCGTTGACGAACAGGTGGTCGAGTGTCTGCGCCTGCCCCTCGAAGCTGTACGAGTACGCCGACGCCGGCACCTCCGCGACCAGGTTGTCCCACAGGTTGTGCAGGCCCGCCTCGTACAGCGGCGCGAGCTGGTCCGATGGCGTGGGCTGCTCGCCGGTGGCGATGGGATCGTCCGGGCGGGGGAAGACGTTCAGGTCCCCGCCGTAGACCACCCGGGCGCTCTGGTCGGCCGCCTCGATCGCGGTGACGATCGCCGCGCCGTAGCGTGCCTGCTCCCGCCGCTGCCCGACCCGACTGTCGGGACCGGAGGAGTAGTGGTTGCTGAGCGCGTACAGGGTGAACCGCTCGGTCGAACCGGGCGACGCGGCCACGCTGAACCTGCCCAGTTGGGGAGCGCGGGTGAAGACGTTGGTCCCGTCCCGACCGGTCGAGGTGTCCACATCGGGAGGCAGCACCGCGTTGAGGGCCTTCGGGTTCTGCACGTCCGCGTTCGTCGGCAGGCCGGCAGCACGGTACTGGACCGACGGTGTCGAGCCCAGCAGCGGGTCGTCGGCCGTCGCGGCCGTCAGCGACAACCGGTCGGTGCGGAACAGGAAGGCGGCGGTGATCCCGCGGGCGTCCGCGCCGGTCCGGTCATAGGCAGCGGTGTACGCCGGCCCACCGGCCGCGGCCACCCTGAGCGCCAACTCCTGGATGCTGTCCGGAGCGCCGTCCGCGTTGTTGGTGTCGCCGCAGCTCAGCGCAGCACCGGAGACCGTGCAGATGTCCTGGTCCTCGGCTTCCTGCACCAGGATCAGGTCCGGTGCGTGCAGATCCTTGACGATCTGGTCGGCGAGTGCGCCCAACTGCTGCTGGTAGTCCGCCTCGCTGCTCGGCACGTAGTCGAACGGCGGGTCGACACCCGGGCAACCGGCGTTACCGGTGAAGTCACAGCCGTCGAACGGGTCGTCGCGGTAGTCGTACAGGTTCTCCACGTTGTAGGTGGCGACGGCCACCTCCTGCGACCGGTCGGCCGGCTTCGGCGGGTTGTTCTTCGACGGGTCGGCCCCGGCAGCGAACTCCGCCTGCTCGACCTGGACGCCGTACTTCTCGAACGAGTAGTAGACCCCGCCCACCGCGTCCGCGCCCAGCGTGTCGAAGGTGTGCGCCGGCGGGAGCAGCGCGGCGCTGTCCCCGGCGGTGGCCTTCACGCCCATGCTGCCGAGCAGCGTCCGCTGACCGTTGCCGTCGTCGAAGCGGCGGGTCGGGTCGTTGTCCAGTGGGTGCGAGTCCCGGAAGACCCGCCGGGCGTACGGGTCGGCGCGGTCCAGCAGCGGGTCGTCCCGGTCGACCACCCACAGCTCGGCGTCGGCGGTGGAGGAGAAGACGTCCCGTCCGCTCACCGCGCCGCTGCCCGCGCGTACCCGCATCCGGGCGCCCTCGTGCCGCTCCCAGAAGCGCAGCGCGGCGGTCAGCTCGACCGGCGGCACCGCGTCGGTCACCGCGACCGTCGTGTCCACGTTCAGGCCGGTGGCGATCCGGCGGACCAGCGACGCGCCGGAGAGCTGGGTGAAGGTGTAGTACTCCGACACCCGGGCGCGGAGCACGACCTCGTCGCCGACCGTCGGGACGTAGCCGCCGACCAGCGAGGTGAACGCGCCCATGAACACGAAGACGCCGTCGGAACTGGTCGGGTCGCCGTCGGTGTCGCCGGTACGGCTCTGCAGGAAGAAGCCGTGCTGCTCCGCGCCGGCCGACGTGCGGGCCAGGGTCAACTGGGTGATGACGCCGCGCACGTCGTACAGGGTGCTGCTGGTGCCGTTGCCGCTCGCCGGTGCGAGCGGCGACCGGTCGGCGGGGCCGGACTCGGTGTCGGTGGTCGGGCCCTGCACCTCGCCGACGGTCAGCTCCCGGGTCACCTGCACGGCCAGCGCGCAGGTGGCCGTGCCGGCGTCCGCGTCGGTCGCGGTGAGGGTGACGGTGTACGCCCCGGCGGCGAGGTCGGCGCTCGCGCCGATCGTGGCACGGGCGGTGCCGCCGGTGCCCTCGGCGGGAGTGAACGCGGTGCGGGTGATCGAGCCGGTGGACGGGGTCGGGCTGACCGAGGTCACCGCCAGGTCGACGATCGTGTCATCGGGGTCGGTGGCGGTGACCTCCCGGCTCGCCGCCGTGCCCGCGCTGGTGACCAGCGGGCCGCCGCAGGTCAGCGTGGCCGGTACGTCGACCGGGCCGCCGCCGTCCACGGTGTGCGTGCCGAGGCCGTCGAAGGTGTCCACCGGGAAGCCGGCCCACTGGGCCGCGGGCTCGAACGCGTCCGTCGGGTCGGTGTCGCCGCTGGTCACTGTCGACAGCCGGCGCAGGGTGTTGTCCGCGGTGCTGGTGACGCCCGCACCCCACTCGGTGCCCGGGTCGACGCCCACCTGCCCGATCGAGTCGAGCACGGTGGTGCCCCGGAGCAGCACGACCGCGTCGTCACCGTTGAACAGGCTGGCCCCGGTGGTCTGGTCTGCCTGGGCGAGGATGGCGGACCCGGCCGAGGCGCTGGCGAACACGAACACGTCACCGGCGGACACGCTCCCGGTCAACGCGATCGTGGTGGCCGTGGTCGAGCCGTTGAAGTAGAGCTGGAGCCGGTAGCCGCCGGCGGCGAGGTCGACAGGGGCGTCGGTGCCGTTGAACAGCTCGATCGCCTTGTTGTTCGACGAACCTTCGACGTACTCGGAGATGAACAGGTCGGTGGGCGCGGCGCTGGCCGCGGTGGGTGCGACGCCGAGCGCCGTGATGGTCACGGCGACGGTGGCGGTCGCGAGCGCGGCGATTGAGCGGCGCGGGCGCATAGGGCCTCCACGATGGGTGGATGGGGTCAACGCACGTTAAGGTGCGCGATGGTCCACCGTCCATCCCCTAGTGGACAGTTACGTGAATTCCCTCAGCGTGGCGGATCGAGTCGGTGCACCAGCTCAGCGACGTCGACGCTGTATTCGCACCAGTCGCGGTCGGGCCGGTAGCCCAGCTCCGCGTTGACCTTCAGCATCGCCTCGTTGGCCTGCGCGTTCCAGGTCTGCACCTCGATCAGCTCCGGCTCGGCGGAGCGCAGCTCCAGCAGCATCCGGGCCTTGATGGCCCGGTCGATGCCGTAGCCCCGGTGGTCCTGCGCGACGATCGTGTCGTACTGGTCGGCGCGGGTCGGGTGCTGCGCGGGCACCACCACCTCGGTCAGGCCGGCCACCTCGCCGCTCTGCTCGTGCCGGGCGAGCACGATGTACGGTTTCATGCCCCGCCGGTGCAGGGTGTCGAGGCTGTCGCGCAGCCGCTCCGGCTCGTAGGAGCTGGGGCGTAGCTCACCGTCGTCGACGTCGCGCACCTCGGCCTTCGCCCGCGCGTACGCCTCGATCAGGTCGTCGGGTGGCCCGCCGGGGTAGAACTCCAGGTGGTAGCCCGCCGCGATGCCGGTGGCCATCTGCGTCAGCTCGGCCCAGTCGACCGAGGTCAGGTCGAGCACGCTGCGCGTCTCCACGTACTCCCGGGTGAAGCCGAGCGACTCGTAGAACCCGACCGAGGGCGTGTCGCCGACGACCTCGACCCCGATCGAACGGAAGCCCTCCTGGTAGACCCGGCGGGCGGCACGCAGGACCAGATCACGACCGAGGCCGCCGCGCCGCACGGACGGGTGCACCAGCACCTCAAGTACGCCGATGTCACCGAGGAGCAGCACGTGAACCTGGCCGAGCACCGCGCCCGGATCACCGGGCCCGGCCGGCTCAGCCTGGGCGATCCAGGAGATCCGCCGTTCGCCGGGCATCACCTCGGCGAGGTATTCGCGCAGTGAGGTCTCCCGCCACGGCGGATCCTGCGGCAGATCGGCCGCCAGCACCGCGTTCAGCGTGACCAGCAGCGACGCGATCTCGGCGGACGACGCAGTCCTCGGGTCCCACTCGCGCACCATCACCCGTCTAGCTTGCCGCTAACAGAGGCTCGGGGGAAGTGTCCAGACCTCCAACGTATCGAGACGATCACTTCACGGGCGACTGGCCCGTCCGTACCGGTCGGCGGTGTCGTAGACGCCCTGGGCGTACCGCCGTACATCGTTGTAGGACAGGATCGCGTTCCACCAGTCGCCCGGGATGCTCAGGTTGCGACCACCCTTGCAGAGGTAATTTCCCGCTGCCAGGGCGGCGTCGTCCAGGTCGTGCGGGTCCTTCAGCCCGTCATTGTCGGCGTCCGCGCCGATCTCCTGCCAGGTGGTCGGGATGAACTGCATCGGCCCGATCGCCCGGTCGAGGGTCATATCCCCGTCGAGAACCCCACGGTCGGTGTCGATGATCCGCATCCGGCCGCCGTTGCCGTCCAACGGCAACCCGATGATCTTCGGTAGCGCCTTGCCGTCCTGCCCCAACCGCGCGCCGTTGGCCGAGCCGTGCCCCGATTCGACCTGCCCGATCGCTGCCAGCGTGGTCCAGCTCAGCGCGCAGCTGCGGTTGGTCTGGGCGAGCATCAGCTCGGCATAGCCGTACGCCTGCATGGCGACGGCCGGAACATTAACCTTGGCGCCGACCTGCTGGGCCCAGCCAGCCAGGGCGTCCGACGGTCGCCCTCCGACCCCCGGACCGATGCCGGGGCCGCTGGGCAGGCCGCCGCTGGGCAGTCCGCCGCTGGGCAGTCCGCCGCTCGGCAGTCCACCGCCCGGCAGTCCGCCGCTGGGCAGCGGGCCGGTGGGGACCAGCCCGGTGGGCAGTGGGCCGGTGGGCAGGCGGGGTGGCGCTCCTGGCGGCACGGTGGGCGTGCCGGAGGCGTCGGCCGCGACCGGGCGGGGTGCGCGGATCGTGGCCGGCACGAGCAGGGCGCCCGCCGCTGCGGTCACGGCCACCAGCGCCAGCAGGAAGAGGCCGGGCAGGGTGAGCCGACCACTCGGTCGGCGAGCCCAGGCTCGGGTCGCACGGGCGGCCGAGGCTGCTGCCTGGCGCGGTGGCATCCGTACCGCGTGCGCGAACGGCACCCGCCGTCGCCGGGCGGGGCCGGACGCCGGCACGACGGACAATTCGTCCACACTGGTCTTCGCCGGATCCGCGGCGACCACGGTGACGGTCTTCGCGTCCTCGGCGGGCACGCCGCTCTTCGCGTCGGCGTTCGGCGCGTCGGCGTTCGGCCCGGTGGCAGCCTTCGGCGCGTCCGGATCAGTGGCGCTGCCGGTCGCCTTCGCGCCTCCGGTCTCCGGGTCTCCGGTCTCCGAGCCTCCGAATTTCGGGTCTTCGGCCTTCGGGCCGTCGGTTTTGGGGGGCTCTACCTGCGTGCCGGAGCTGTCGTCGGCGACCGGATCGGGCTTGGCCGGGTCCTTCGTGCCAGCACCGGTCGCGCCCGCGTCCGGTCCGGACCTGCCGGCGTCGGCCGGGCCGGACCCGGCAACGTCGGCCGGGCCGGATTTGGCGGCGCCGGCCGGGCCGGACCCGGCAACGTCGGCCGGGCCAGATTTGGCGGCGTCGGCCGGGCTGGATGTGGTGGGGTCGCTCGGGCTGGAGGCGGCGGCAGGTGTGGCCGGCGCACTCCTGGTCCGGCCGCTCAGCCAGGGCCGGCGGGGGCGGGGCACCGCGCGTACCGGGTCGGGCGCGGCCCCCGAGCCTTCAAGTGGCCCGTCCAGCGGCGCGGCCGGTCGTAACGGTTGCACACGCGTGTCGTCCTCGCCGTCCACCACCCGTCGAGTATCACCCATCCTCCGCCGGACGTCAGATCCACGTACCCTGGGCGCATGCCCCGGTACGAGTTCCGCTGCCGCGCCTGCGGCGACACTTTCGAGGTCAACCGTCCGATGGCGGCGGCCGCCGACCCGGCCGCCTGCCCACAGGGACACGCCGACACTGTCAAGCTGCTCTCCGCGGTCGCGGTCACCGGCCGGGGTGGGGCCGTCGGTGGCGCCCCGGCGTCCGCCGGTGGTGGGTGCTGCGGAGGCGCCTGCGGCTGCTGATCGGACCAATTCACCGCCACCTGGTGGGCTGGCCTTGCCGTGAACGGGTCCGAGTGGCACTTTGAGGCGGCATCTGCCCGACCGTTCTCACGATGCGTTACCGCTCGGACTCAGGCAGCATGAACCCGACGTCACGGGCGGAGGTTCCACGCATGTCGCCACGGATCCAGCTCCCGAGCGGTTGGGTGACCTTCGTGTTCACCGATATCGAGGGCTCGACCCGGCTGGCCCAGCTGCTCGGCCCGGACTACCGCCCGGTGCTCGCCGAGCACCGGCGGCTGCTGCGTCGGACGTTGGCCAGCACGGGTGGCGCGGAGCTGCTGACCGAGGGCGACTCGTTCTTCCTGGCCTTCGAGGACGCGGCGGCGGCGCTGACCGCCTGCCTGACCGCCCAGCGGGCGCTGTCCAACCACGACTGGCCGACTGCCGAAGCCGCACCCCGGGTGCGGATGGGCCTGCACACCGGCTACGCCGAGCCGCGCGACGGCGACTACGCCAGCCCCGAGGTGCACCGGGCCGCCCGGGTGGCCGCCGCGGCGCACGGCGGGCAGGTGCTCTGTTCGGCGTCCACCGCCCGTCGGGCCGAGCCGTTGCCACCCGGTGCGACCCTGCTCGACCTTGGCCTGCATCGGCTGCGCGGCTTCGACGACCGGGAACGACTCTTCCAACTGGTCGCCCCGGGCCTGGAGCGGCAGTTCCCGCGCCCCCGCACCGCCGACGCGGTGGCGCACAATCTGCCGACCCAGGTGACGTCGTTCGTCGGCCGGCAGGCCGAGCGCGTCGAGTTGGGCCTGCTGGTGAAGCAGCACCGCCTGATCACGGTGCTGGGCGCGGGCGGGGCGGGCAAGACCCGGCTCGCTGTGGAGTTGGCCAGCGGGATGGTCGAGGCGTACCCGGACGGGGTGTGGTTCGTCGACATCGCCGCGGTGACCGACCCGGGGTTGGTGGCGTTCGCGATCGCCGCGGTGCTCGGCCTGCGACCCGAGCCGGGCCGGCCGATGCTGGACACCCTGGTCGAGTACGCCGCCGGCCGTCGCATGCTTGTCGTCCTGGACACCTGTGACACCCAGCCGGCCGCCTGTGCGGAGGTGATCGCGCGGTTGTTGTCCGGCGGGGGTGGCGTGCGGGTGCTGGCGACCAGCCGTGAGTCGTTCAGCCTGCCGGGTGAGGTGGTGTGGCGGATCCCGCCGCTCTCGGTCGACCCGCTGGCGGACGGTGCGGAGAGCGACGCGGTGGCGCTCCTGCTGGACCGTACGGCGGCGGCGCGTGGCGGCCGGCGGCCGGACCAGGCCGAGTCGGCCGATCTCCGCAGGGTGGTGCAGCGGCTGGACGGGTTGCCGCTCGCCATCGAGCTGGCCGCCGCCCGGCTGCGGGTGCTCTCCGTGGGCCAGCTCGCGGAGCGCCTGGACGATGTGCTCGGCACCTTGGACGCCGGTCGGGAGGACCCGGACCCGCCGCCGGTGGAGCGCGGTTGGTCCGGCAACCAGCAGGACACCGTGGACCTGGTCGCCGCGGCGTCCGGGGCGTCGCCGCCCACCGCGGCGAGCAGGGCGGTACAGCGGACGGCCACGGAACGGCACCTGACGATGCAGGCCACCGTCACCTGGTCGTACCGGACGTTGGGGCCTCGGGCTGCCCGCCTGCTGCGCTGGCTGTCGGTCTTCGCCGGGCCGGTGGATCTGGAGACGGTGGAGTGGCTGCTGGGTGACGACCCGCTGGATCCACTCTCGGTACTTGTGGACAAATCGATGGTGTTGGCCGAGCCGCGAGCCAGCGGCAGCACCTACCGGATGCTCGACCCGATCCGGGCGTACGCGGCACGGCGGCTGGCCGAGGCGGGTGAGGAGCAGACCGCCCGAAACCGGCATGTGGCCTGGTCGGCGCATGCGGTGGACCGGGCACACCTGGGTCAGGACGGCCGTCCGGTGACGCTGTCGCTGTATGCCCTCGACCCGTTGGCCGGGGAGGTACGCGCCGCGTTGCGGTGGTGCGCCACCGGCGGCAGCGCCCGTGCCGGTCTCGGTCTCGCTGGCGGCCTGGACCAGTGGTGGCTTGAGCGGGGCCTGGCCCGGGAGGGGCGGCTGTGGCTGTTTCGGTTGTACGGGCGGATCGCCGAGACGGGTGAGCGGATCCCGGAGGCGGAGCTGGCGGCGGTCTATCACATGCATTCGCTGCACGCCGGCGCGGACGGTGAGTTCGCCGAGGAGCTGCGCTACTCCCAGCGGGCGGAGGCCGCGGCCCGGCAGGCCGGTGATGCCGGGCTGCTGGCCCGAGTGCTCGCCGGGAGGGCCGCGCCGCTTGTGGACATGGGGCAGTTCGTCGAGGCCGAGCGGGTGTGCCGGGAGGTCATCGACTGGGCGCACGGGCAGGACGTGGTCGGCGAAGCGCTGCTGGCGGTGTTCAGCCTGGCTGAGCTGCTCTGGCGGCGAGGCGCCCTGGAGGAGGCAGCGGACCTGCTGGGAGCGGTCCGTCCGGTGGAGGCGGCCCGTCCGGTGGAGCGCGGCCGGCGGTCGGTGGACATGCTGCTCGGGATGGTCGCGCTGGCCCGGGGCGACGTGATCGCCGCTCATGAGCACCTGCTGGTGGCGCTGCGTTCGCGGATGGGCCATGGCTACCACGGTCGGGCGTGTGACACGTTGAACGCGGTCGCGGTGCGCTGCGCGATCGGCGGGGACCGGTTGACCGCGGCTCGCCTGTTCGGAGCGGCGCAGGCCACCCGGGCGAGCATGCGCGCGACCCCGGGCATCTACGGCGGCTACTGGGCCGAACAGCAGGCCGAACTGCGCGCGCAGTTGGGCGACGCGGCGTTCGACGACGCGTACGGCGAGGGCGCCGAGTTGGGGTTGGACGAGGCCGCGGCGCTGGCACTGGACGTGGAGCATCCGGACCTGGCCGCGGATTCGACCCGTTTCAGCACCGGACTGTCCCAGCCCACCCCCCGCCGCCCCGCCGACCCCGACCGCCACCCGGCAACCCGAACCGAGCGCGCCTGACCCCGAGGGGCAGGCCGCACCGCCAAGATCCGCGCAACTTCTCTGTTCTTGCTGCCTGCCGGCGAACCGAAGCAGCAGCATCTCTGAAGTTGCGCGGATCTTGCGGGGTGGGGTGCGCGGATCTTGCGGGGTGGGGGTGGGGCGGGATGGGGGTGGGGGGTGGGAGCGGGTCAGCGCAGGACGAAGGCGGGCGGGCTGGTGGGGCTCTCGTTGGCGGATCGGTCCAGGGCGGTGAGCTGGTAGGTGTAGCGCTGGCCGGGTATGGCCGAGGTGTCCAGCCAGGACTGCGACCTGCCGGGTACCGCCCGGACGGTGTCGACCAGGTGCGCGGCGTCGGCCGTAGCGCACCGGCCGGGCAGCGTGGTGCCGTCGAACCGGTAGATCGCGTACGAGGTGGCGGTGCCGAGTGGCCCGACGCCGTCGGCCGGCTGACGCCAGGTGAGCCGAACCCCGTCGCCCTCCCGGGCCGCCCTGGTGACCACCGGGAAGAGCAGTGGCTTGGCCGGCAGGTGCGGCATGGCCGGCACGAGAGCCGGGCGGGAGTAGTGCTCGGCGGCGTAGCTGTCGGTGGCGCCGAGCCGGTTGGCCCGCACCTGGACGGCTGAGAAGTGCACGTTGCCCTGCACCTCCGGGTACGACCGGTTGAGCGTCAGGTGGTCGGACAGCTCACGCGGGTTCTGCCAGTACGGCCCGTACGCCGGATCGCCGCTCTTGTAGTCGGCCTGACCGATGTAGAGCTGCACGTGGGTGCCGCGCACCGTCTCGGCCCACCACGGCACGAGTCGCGCGTAGTCCGCGGCCGGGTACTGGCCGATGTACCAGTAGAGCTGCGGCACCACGTAGTCGATCCACTCCTGCTTGATCCACTTGCGGGTGTCGGCGGAGATGATGTCGTACGACTGGCTGCCGGTGGTGTCCGAGCCGAGCGGGTCGGCGGCCTTGTTGCGCCAGATGCCGAACGGGCTGACGCCGAACCTCACCCACGGCTTCGCCGCCTTGATCTTGCCGTTCATCTCCTGGATCAGCAGGTTGATGTTGTCCCGCCGCCAGTCGGCCCGGTCGGTGAAGCCCCGGTTGTACGCGGCGAAGGTGGCATCGTCGGGCACCTGCCAGGTGCCGCTGGGGTAGGGGTAGAAGTAGTCGTCGAAGTGCACGCCGTCGATGTCGTACCGCTTGACCGCGTCCATCATCGCGGTCTGCACGAACTCGCGGACCTCCGGGATGCCGGGGTTGTAGTAGAGCCGGCTGCCGGCCACGCCGGCCGGCGGGTAGGCGAAGGTCCAGTCCGGGTGTTGCCGGGCCGGGTGGTCGGGGGCCAGCTGGGTCGGGTCGGCGCCGGCGCCGCCGGGGGCCGGCATGGAGACGCGGTACGGGTTGAACCAGGCGTGGAACTCCAGGTTGCGCTTGTGCGACTCGTCGACGAGGAAGGCCAGCGGGTCCCAGCCGGGGTCCTGGCCTCGGACGCCGGTCAGGTACTCCGACCAGGGCTCGTACGGCGAGGGCCAGAGCGCGTCGGCGGTGGGCCGGACCTGCACCACGACGGCGTTGTGGTGCAGCCGTTCGGCGAGGTCGAGCAGTTCCCGATACTCGGCCTGCTGGGTGGCGACCCGGTCCGGGCTGGTCTGGGACGCCTTGCTGGGCCAGTCGATGTTGACGACCGATGAGATCCACATGGCCCGGAACTGACGTTTCGGCGTGGCCGGGTCGGTGGTGCAGGTGGCGGTGGTGGTGGCGGTGCCGGCCGCGCTGGGCGCGGCGTTCGCGGGGGTCGTGGTGACGAGGGTGCCGAGCAGGGCTGCGACCAGCCCGGCGGCACCGAGTCGTGTGGCCTTCATGCGGTGTGTCCCTTCGGTGGGGCTCCCGGTGTGCGGGGAGGGTCGGCAAGATTCGCCGCTGCCTATCTGTCCCTGGAAGGAAATTTTCATACTCGGGCCATTACCGCAAGGGTTCGTGGTTGACCATTCCCTCCGCTGGGTAGCAACCCCGATCGCCGGCCGTCACGGTGGTGGTCGTGCGGTGGGAGGGGTGAGCGCATGTCCGTGCTGCGAACCAAACCAATCAAGGACGTCATAGCCCAGGGCGACGCCGACGGCAGCGACGGCAGACTCGGGCTGAAGAGACGGCTCGGCGCGGTCGACCTCACCGGCTTCGGCATCGGCATCGTGATCGGCACCGGCATCTTCACGCTCACCGGCATCGAAGCCCGGGACAGCGCCGGACCGGGCGTGGTGATCTCCTTCGCCATCGCCGGCGTGGTCGCCCTGCTCGCCGCGCTCTGCTACGCCGAGCTGGCCTCCAGCGTGCCGACGGCCGGCAGCGCCTACACCTACGCGTACGCCACGATGGGCGAGATCGTCGCCTGGATCATCGGCTGGGACCTGCTGCTGGAGTTCGCGCTCGGCGCTGCAGTGGTGGCCCGCGGCTGGTCCGGCTACCTCGCGGAGCTGCTCGACCTGCCGACCCGGTGGTTCGGCGAGGAGGGCAGCACGGTCAACCTCGGTGCCATCGCCGTCGTGCTGATCCTCGGCATCGTGGCGATCGTCGGCATCCGGGAATCCTCCCGGATCACCAACCTGCTGGTGCTGGTCAAGGTGGCGATCTGCGTGTTCGTGGTGGTGGCCGGTCTGTTCTTCGTCAAGGCCACCAACCTCAGCCCGTTCATCCCGCCGGCCGAGCCCGCGGGCGGCGGCGACGACGGCATCAAGCAACCGGTGACGCAGGCGCTCTTCGGGCTCGAACCGTCCGTCTTCGGCTTCGTCGGGGTGCTCAGCGCCGCCGCCGTGGTGTTCTTCGCGTACACCGGCTTCGAGGCCGTCGCCAACCTGGGCGAGGAGACGAAGAAGCCCAAGCGGGACCTGACCCTGGGTCTGCTCGGCACGCTGCTGATCTCCACAGTGCTCTACATCGGCGTCTCGCTGGTGCTGGTCGGGATGGTGCCGTACACCGAGATCGACCGGGGTGCCCCGATCGCGTCGGCCTTCGAGGCGGTCGGCGCGGGCTGGGCGGCGGTGCTGGTCTCCATCGCCGCCGTCGCCGGCCTGACCAGCGTCATCCTGGTCGACCTGGTGGCGATGGGCCGGATCGGCTTCGCCATCGCCCGGGACGGGCTGATCCCGCCGTCGATCGCGGCGGTGCATCCGCGCTGGGGCACCCCGTACCGGATCTCGGCGATCATGACCGTGGCGGTCGCGCTGCTGGCCGGCTTCCTGCCGCTGTCCGCGTTGGCCGACCTGGTCAGCATCGGCGCGCTCTGCGCGTTCGTGCTGGTGTCGATCGCGGTGCCGATCCTGCGTCGCAAGCGCCCGGACCTGGAACGGCCGTTCCGGGTGCCGTTCTCCCCGGTGCTGCCGATCGTCTCGGCGCTGGCCTGCTTCTACCTGATGCTCAACCTGTCGGTGGAGACCTGGCTGCGGTTCCTGGCCTGGATGCTGCTCGGCGGGATCATCTACTTCGGCTACGGCTACCGCCGCAACCGGCTGGCCCAGCACGAACCGGCGGTCGCCCCGACCCCCCGCGAACCGACCGCCTGACCGAGCTGCGGAGGGGCCGAGCGCCCCTCCGCACGATCAGTTCAGGGGCGGGGCTGCGCCGTGGCGGTCGGGCCCTTGACCACGGGCTTGCCGTCGACCCAGGTCACCTCGTCGAGCCAGACCTGCCGGCCCGGGTCGGTGCTGCCCTCCTGGCCGGGCGGCCAGGCGTGGTACAGCAGCCACGTCCGGCCGTCCTTGACGACCATCGAGGCGTGACCGGGGCCCGAGGCGGCCTCGGTGCTCTTCAGGATCGGGTTCTCGGCGGCCTTCACACACGGGCCGGTCGGGCTCTCGCAGAACGCGTAGCCCTCGGCGTACTCCGCCCTGTCGTAGGCGTTGGCCGCGAAGAAGAGCAGCAGCCGACCGTCCTGACGGTGGAAGAACGGCCCCTCGATCAGGGTGCCCTCCCACGGCTCGGTCTGCTTGAGCAGCTTCGTCGGCTCACCGACCAGGGTCAGGCCGTCGTCGGCGAGGCGCTGCGACCAGAGCCAGGTGTCCACCCCGATGGCGTTGCCGTCGTTCTTCCACAGCAGCCAGAGGCTACCGTCGGTGTCCCGGAACGGGCTGGCGTCGATCGCCCCGCCCAGGTCGGCCTGGCAGATCAGCGGGCCGGCCGCGTCGTCCCGGTACGGCCCCTGCGGGGCGCTGGCCACCGCCCGCCCGACACACTGCCGGCCCGACTCCCGGCCGGCGACCGTGTAGTAGAGCGCGAACCGGTCCGGCGCCAACTGGATGACCTCCGGGGCCCAGGTCTTGCCGGCGTCGGCCCAGTCGGGGAGCGTCGGCAGGGCGTCCCCGGCCTCGGTCCACTCGACCAGGTCCGGCGAGGTGAGCACCGGGACGTTGCGGCCACCGGAGTTGGTGTGGAACAGGTACCAGGTGTCGCCCACCTGGATCGTCTGCGGATCCGGGGCGTCGGTCCTCACGACCGGGTTGGTGAACATGCTGGTGTCGCTCCCGCTGCTCGTGGTGGGGGTGGGTTCGGTGTCGTCCGCGCAGCCCGCAACGAGCAGCGCGGCGGCGAAGACGATCGCCGCCGCGCCACGTCGCCGGGCGGTCGTGCGCGTCATCCCTTCAGACCGCTACGGGAGACGCCCTGGATGATGTGCCGCTGGGCCAGCACGAAGAGGATCAGCACCGGCAGGCTGGCCAGCACCGCACCCGCCATGATCACCGGGTAGTCGGTGACGTACGAGCCCTGGAGCAGGCCCAGGCCCGGCGGCAGGGTGAGCTTCTCCGGGCTGAACAGCACGAAGATCGGCCAGAGGAAGTCGTTCCAGTTGGTGAGGAACGACAGCACGGCCAGGGTGGCCAGCGCCGGCTTGGACAGCGGCAACACCACCTTGTAGAAGATCTGCCACTGGTTGGCGCCGTCCAGCGTGGCGGCCTCCTCCAGCTCGTTCGGCAGGGAGAGGAAGAACTGCCGCAGGAAGAAGACCCCGAACGCGCTGGCCGCGCCGGGCACGATCACCACAGCGAGGGTGTCGATCCAGTTGAGCTGGTCGACGATCAGGAAGTTCGGAATGATCAGCGAGGTCGGCGGGATGAACAGCGTCCCGACGATCAGGGCGAAGGTCACCCCACGCCCCCGGAACTTCAGCCGGGCCAGGGAGTACGCGGCCATCGAGGCGGTCACCAGCACCAGCGCCGAGTGCAGCGTGGCGGCCAGCATGCTGTTGAGGAACCAGCGCAGCACCGGGTTCGCCGAGTTGTTGAGGATCTGCTCGTAGCCGTAACCCGCGAGGGGGTTCGGCAGCCAACTCGGCGGGATCTCCTGAGCGGCCGTGTAGGTCTTCAACGAGGTGATGACCATCCACACCAGCGGAACCAGGAAGACCAGGGTCAGCGCGACCAGGATGGCGTAGAGCCCGACCCGGCGCAGTCCCGATCCGGAGCCGTTGGTGGTCGGCGTGGGCGTCGTCATGGCGATCCCCTCAGTCTTCCCTGTAGCGGAAGAGGCGGAAGTTGGCGATGCTCACGACCGCCAGCAGCAGGGCGAACACGATGCTCATCGCGGCGGCGCGACCGGCGTTGTTGTTCCGCAGGCCCTCCTCGACGATGAACCACACCACAGTGCGGGTCTCGGTGCCGGGCGTCCCCTGGGTGATCAGGAACGACTGGCCGAACATGTTCGCCGAGGCGAGCACGGTCGTCGTGATCACGAAGAGCAGCACCGGACGCAACCCGGGCAGTGTGACGTTGCGGAACCGCTGCCACGCGCTGGCCCCGTCCATCCGGGCCGCCTCGTACAACTCCGGCGAGATGTCCTGTAGCCCGGCCAGGTAGATCACCGCGTTGAAGCCGGAGGTCCACCACACTGTCACCCCGACCAGCGAGATCCACGCCCACGGCATGTTTGTCACCCAGGGCGTGTCCGACGGCAACCCGACCACGCCGAGGATCCGGTTGACCAGACCCAGGTTGGCGTCGAGCAGGAACCGCCAGAGCAGGCCGATCACCGCGACACCCAGCACGTACGGCGCGAAGTAGACCGCCCGGAAGAACGTCCGGCCCGGGAAGGAGCGGTTGAGCAGCAGGGCCAACCCCAGCGGTACGACCACCAGCAGCGGCACCGACAGCACCGTGAAGATCGCGGTGGCCCGGATGCTCTGCCACCAGTCGCCGTACACGGCGGAGTCGCTGGAGAAGAGCTGCTTGTAGTTGTCCAACCCGACGAACGGCCGGTTGGGCAGCTGGAAGTCCCACTGGTGCACGCTCAGCCAGAGGCCGAGGATGATCGGCAGCAGGCCGAAGACCCCGAACAGGACCAGGTAGGGGGCGAGGAACAGGTATGGCGTCGCCCGTCTGGTCCGACCCGCCGAGGCGGCCCGGCGGGCTGCGTTGGCCGCCGGGGGCGGCGCGTCACCGCGCGCCGCCCCGACCTCGATCACGTCCGCCACTGGTTATCAGCTCCCGTACTTCTTGCGGTTGTCCTCGAGCTGCTTGTTGGCCTTGGTCACGCCCTCGTCGAGCGCCTGCTTGGGCGTCTTCTTGCCCAGCGCGGCCACGTTGAACGAGTCGTAGAAGGTCTTGATGACCTCGCCGAGGCCCGGAGTCGCCGGCGGGAACGCCGCGTACTCCAGCTCGGGGGCGAGCGCCGAGATCTCCGGCAGCGCCTTGAACTCGGCGCTCTCCCGGACGTCCTTACGGGCCGGGATCTGGCCGCCCTTGGCCCAGTCCAGCGAGTGCTGGCTCAGCCAGTTGATGAAGACCTTCGCGCCGGAGACCTTGTTGGCGTTGGTGGCCCGCTGCTTCACGATTGTGAAGTTGTGCGAGTTGGCCCAGGCCGCAGGCTTGCTGCCGAGCTGGGGGAGCGGGGCGACACCCCACTGCACCTCTGGGCTCTTCTTCAGATCGTTGATCTGCCAGATGCCGTTGAAGGTGAAGGCGTTCTTACCGCTCTTGAACGCCAGGTACTCGGCGTCCTGACCGACGTTGGCCGGCGAGTGGCCCTGCTTGATCATGTCGACCAGCCAGGTGCACGCCTCGACCGCCGGGTCGGAGTTGAACGTGGCCTTGGCCACCTCGGCGTCGAAGAGGCTGCCACCCCACTGGTTGAGCAGGGAGTAGAACGTCATGCCGCCGGTGAACTGGAACGGGCTGATCCAGAAGCCCTGCACGCCCGACTTCTTGAACTCGGCGAGCGCGGCAGTGAAGTCGTCAGTGGTGGTCGGCGGTTTGTTCGGGTCCAGGCCGGCCTTCTGCATGACGGCCTTGTTGTAGTAGAAGCCCAGCGGGTGCATGTCCAGCGGGATGCCGTACCGCTTGTTGTTGTAGAGCCCGCCCTGCCACACGGTGGGCGCGAAGTCCGCCTCGGAAAGCTCCAGGTTCTTGGCCACGTCGTCCAGCTCGCTGATCACGCCGCGGGCGGCGAAGGTGGCGAGCTGGTCCATGTGCATGACCGCGATGTCCGGGCCGTTGCCGCTGGAGGCCGCGCCGGGGAGCTTGTTGTAGTAGTCCTCCCACTGGTACGTGGCCACCGACACGGCGATGTTCGGGTGCTCGGTGTTGAACTGGTTGACCAGCGCCTTGAAGATGTCCCCGTCGCCACCGGTGAAGCCGTTCCACAGTTTCAGGTCCACCTTGGGGCCGGTGTACTCCTTGCCGCCGTTTCCGGCGGCCGGCCCGGCGGCGTTGTCATCGCCGCCGCCGCAACCCGCGAGGGTCAGCGAGGCCACGGCGCCGAGTCCGAGACCGAGGCCGAGCAGGCGTCGCCGGCTCATATCGTTCTGGATCATGCTTTATCTCTCCTTGAGGGGGACGGTATGAATTGTGCCTGCCCAGCCTGGTGCGACCGCTAGGCGCTGACCGGGCCGAAGCGGAGCACGCTCCAGGACACGGCGGGCAGGAGCACGCTGCACCGGCCGCCGTCGGGGGTGGGGATCGGTAGGTCCCGAGGCGTCACCCGGTCGGGCTCGGCCTCGGTGTTCGTCGCCGACGGGTCAGAGCCGGCAGCGATGCACTCGAACGACAGACCGGACATACCCGGCATGCCGCGCAGGTCGATCTCCAGCGGGAGATCGGTGGAGTCCCGGTTGACCGCGAAGACGGTCAGCTCGCCGGTCTCCTCGTCGTGCACGGCGACGGTGTCGAGCACCGGCACGTCCCCGTACTTCTTCGTGTCGTAGCGCGGCGACACCGGCTCGGTGCGCAGCACGGTGCCCCGCGCGTACCGGGCGGTCAGCGCGAACGGGTGGAAGATGCTCTGCCGCCAGGCCGGACCGCCTTTGCGGGTGCGGATCGGCGCGATCACATTCGCCAGCTGGGCCTGCGCGGCCACCCCGACCCGGTCGGCGTGCCGGAGCAGCGTGATCAGCAGGTCACCGACGACCACCGCGTCGACCGCGGTGAAGTCGTCCTCGATCAGCGCCGGGGCCTCGACCCAGCCACGCCGGTCCAGGTCGGCCCGGAGGCGGGACTCGTACCAGACGTTCCACTCGTCGAAGGAGATCTTCAGCTTGCGCTTGTGCCGCTGTTTGGCCGCCACGTGGTCGGCGGTCGCGACGACCTCGGTGATGAAGTTGTCCATGTCGACGGCGGAGGCCAGGATGCTGGCCTGGTCGCCGTCGGACGGGTCGTAGTAGGTGTGCGCCGAGATGTAGTCGACGTGTTCGTAGGTGTGCTCCAGCACCGTCGCCTCCCACGAGGCGAAGGTGGGCATCCGCCGGTTGGAGCTGCCGCAGGCGATCAGGCTGATCGACGGGTCGATCATCTTCATCGCGCGGGCGGCTTCGGCGGCGACGCGGCCGTACTCGTCGGCGGTCTTGTGGCCGACCTGCCACGGACCGTCCATCTCGTTGCCGAGGCACCACAGTCGCACCCCGTACGGATCCTCGGCGCCGTGCTTGCGCCGCAGGTCGGAGAGGTCCGTGCCACCCGGGTGGTTGGCGTACTCCAGCAGGTCCAGGGCCTCCTGGACCCCGCGGGTGCCGAGGTTGACCGCCATCATCGGCTCGACGCCGGCCTCGGCGGTCCAGGTCATGAACTCGTCCAACCCGAACGCGTTGGTCTCGATCGTCTTCCAGGCCAGGTCGAGCCGGCGCGGCCGGTTGCCGACCGGGCCGACCCCGTCCTCCCAGCGGTAGCCGGAGACGAAGTTGCCGCCCGGGTAGCGGACCACCGAGACGCCCAGCTCGCGGGTCAGGTCCAGCACGTCGCGGCGCAGGCCACGGGAGTCGGCACTGGGGTGACCGGGCTCGTAGATGCCGCCGTAGACGCACCGCCCCATGTGCTCGACGAAGGAGCCGAAGAGGCGTCGGTCGGCCGGGCCGATGGAGAAGGCCGGGTCGACCGTCAGCTGCGCGGTCCGCAAGGGGGTGCCACCTTTCCTTGTGCCGATGCCCGGGTGAGCGCAGTCACTGTTCACCCGGTGTCCACCGTTTCTACAACGTTGTAGGCAACGTTGTAAAGGGGCGCCGACAAGGTAAGGTGCGCTGGGTTACCTCGGGGAGGTTTGCGGAGTGCGACACAGGCTCAAGGACGTGGCCGAACGGGCCGGCGTGTCGGTGAAGACCGTCTCCAACGTCGTCAACGGCTACGTACACGTTCGGCCGGACACCCGTGCCCGCGTCGAGGAGGCGATCGCCGAACTCAACTACCGGCCCAACCTCTCGGCCCGCCACCTGCGCAAAGGCCGCACCGGCGTGATCGCGCTGGCCGTTCCGGAACTGGACATCCCGTACTTCGCCGAGTTGGCCCGCTATGTGGTCACCGCCGCCGCCGCCTACGGCTGGACGGTGCTCATCGACCAGACCGGCGGTCGACGCGAACAGGAACGGGTGGTCGCCTCCGGCATCACCGACCACCTGATCGACGGGCTCATCTTCAGCCCGTTGGCGCTCACCGCCGAGGACCTGGCCGGGCTGGACGGCACCCCCATGGTGCTGCTCGGTGAGCGGGTCGAGCACGGCCCCGCGGATCGCGTGGTGATCGACAACGTGGCCGCCGCCCGGGAGATCACCGAGCACCTGCTTGAACTCGGCCACCGCCGGATCGCGGCCATCGGCTCGCAGCGCACCGACGAGGGTGCCAGCGCCCGGCTACGCCTGGCCGGCTACACCGACGCGCTGCGCGCCGCCGGGCTCGACTACGACGAAACCCTGGTGGCGCCCGCGTCGGCCTGGCATCGCGCGGACGGCGCGGCCGCCATGCGGGGCCTGCTCACCTCCGGCGTACGCCCCGACGCCGTCTTCTGCTTCAACGACACGCTCGCGCTGGGTGCCCTGCGCGCCCTGCACGAGGCCGGCCTGCGCGTGCCCGAGGACGTGGCGGTGGTCGGCTTCGACGACATCGAGGACGGCAGGTTCTCCATCCCCACGCTCAGCACTGTCGCCCCGGACAAGGAGCGGATCGCCCAACTGGCCGTCGAACTCCTGGCCAATCGCCTGGACGGCGACCGCGCCGCCCCGGCAAAAGAACTCTCCGCCCCCTACCGCCTAGAACTCCGCGAATCCACCCAGGCCCGGTAACCCCCGGATCGGGTGGGTCAGTCGAAGAAGCGGGCCAGGTGGGACTGGGGTGCTGGGTCGGCTTCTGGGGGGAGGGGGGTCAGGTCGGCGAAGATCGAGGCGCCGTCGCAGCCCGCGTGCAGCGGGTACCACCGTGGGGCGCCCGGCGGCCGACCCTGGCAGATCCCCTTGAACGTCTGTACGTCCATCAGCCGGACGTGAGTCGGGTCGGCCACCGCGTTCACGTGCCCCCACCAGGGGCTCATCACGTGCAGCACGCCACCCGGACGGAGTACCCGGTGGCACTCGTCCACCAGCGGCAGAAAGTCGATCAGGTGCTCCAGGATGTGCACCGCGAAGAGGACGTCCACCGAATCGTCGGCGAGCGGTAGCGAGCCGGACAGATCCGCGACCGCGTTCACTCCCGGCGCCGGGTAGATGTCCAGCCCCAGGTTGCTCGACCACTGCTTGGTCGGACCACAACCGAGGTCCACCACCACCGGTGCCCTCCCGCCGACGCCGACCCGGCACCAGACGCCGTAGACGCCGGCCAGCCGTCCCACCAGGTCCCGTACCAGCCGCAGCTCGGCGGGCTCGGCGACGTCCCCGCTGAGATGGGCCACCCCCCGGTCGAACCGCACCTCGACCGCCAGGCCCCGCAGCCGGTCGTCGTGCCTCGCCTGGTCCGCCCATGCCTGGGCGAGGGAATCGTCGATCGCCCGCAGCCGGTCGGCCGAGGGTGGAGTCTGTGCCAAAGCGACCATTCGGGCCACCTCCCGCCGCGCGTTACCCGCAACCGCGCCCGTTATGCCCCACTCGTCCACCCTGTTGGCCCGGCCAGGCGCAGCCGTGGGGTGGGCGTGTCGCAGCCTGCCGGACAGGATCGCGTTGAGCGTTATACCTCTGAGTCATAAATATGACTCACAGGTATAACGCTCAACGGGGCATCGGACCCAGGCTCGGCCCGAGCGCCCCGGTCAGCCCGAGAGGGTACGGCGGCTGCCGCGTATCCGCTGGCGGGGTTGCGGGGCGGCGGGCTTCGGCCGCTTCAGGTGATAGCGGTGCAACTCGTGGTGGCCGGGCAGGGACGGGTCCTCGCTCATCGCGACCAACTCCCAGCCCTGGTCACCAGCCCGGTTGAGGTGGGCCAGCGCGGTGTCGCCGTACGGCGTCACGTCGACCATCGAGCCGTCCGGGCCGTACCAGACGAAGACGACCTCCCAGCCGAGGTCGTTTGTCGCCGCCTGGCGGCGGCGGACCAGCAGGGCGTACTCCCACTTGAGCATGGCGTCATTCTCACCCCGCGCTGCTCCGCTGGCGCGGATCAATCCTCGGCGATCCGCCCGCCGTCGACCCGGAGCCGACGGTTCGTCTCGATGGCGGCCAACATCCGTCGGTCGTGCGTGACGAGCAGCAACGTTCCGGGGTAGGTGGCCAGCGCCGACTCAAGCTGCTCGATGGCGGGCAGGTCGAGGTGGTTGGTGGGTTCGTCGAGCACCAGCAGGTTGACCCCGCGGCCCTGGAGCAGCGCCAGCGCCGCCCGGGTCCGCTCACCGGGGGACAGGGTGGCCGCCGGTCGCGGCACGTGCGCCGACCGAAGCCCGAACTTGGCAAGCAGGGTTCGCGCGTCCGCCGGCGACATGTGCGGTACGGCTGCGTGGAACGCGTCGATCAACGGCGCGTCGCCGAGGAACAGCCCTCGTGCCTGGTCGACCTCGCCCACCACCACCCCGGGTCCGAGCGAGGCGGTGCCGGCGTCCAACGGCAGCCGCCCGAGCAGCGCGGCCAGCAGGGTGGACTTGCCCGAGCCGTTCGCCCCGGTCACCGCCACCCGGTCCGCCCAGTCGATCTGGAGGTCGATCGGGCCGAGGGTGAACCCGCCCCGGCGTACCACCGCACCTCGCAGCGTGGCCACGACGGCGCCGGCGCGGGGTGCGGCGGCGATCTCCATCCGCAGCTCCCACTCCTTGCGGGGCTCCTCGACCACGTCGAGCCGTTCGATCAGCCGTTCGGTCTGCTTGGCCTTGGCGGCCTGCTTCTCGCTCGACTCGCTGCGGAACTTGCGGCCGATCTTGTCGTTGTCGGTGGCCTTGCGCCGGGCGTTCTTCACGCCCTTCTCCATCCACCCGCGCTGGGTGCGGGCCCGAGCCTCCAGCCCGGCCTTGGTGTCGGCGTACTCCTCGAAGTCGGCGCGGGCGTGCCGGCGGGCGACCTCGCGCTCCTCCAGGTAGGCCGCGTAGCCGCCGCCGTAGTGGTGCACCTGCTGCTGCGGCAGGTCCAACTCCACCACCCGGGTCACAGTCCGGAGGAGGAACTCCCGGTCGTGGCTGACCAGCACCGTGCCGGCCCGCAGCCCGGTGACGAACTCCTCCAGCCGCTCCAGACCGGCCAGGTCCAGGTCGTTTGTCGGCTCGTCGAGCAGGAACACGTCGTACCGGCTGAGCAGCAACGAGGCCAGCCCGGCGCGGGCCGCCTGGCCGCCGGACAACCCGGTCGTCGGGTGGTCCAGGTCGACCGCGAGCCCCAGGTCCGCGCTCACCTGCTCGGCGCGTTCGTCCAGGTCCGCGCCGCCGAGGGCGAGCCAGCGCTCCAGCGCGTCGGCGTACGCGTCGTCGGCGCCCGCCGCCCCGGCGGTCAGCGCCTCGGTCGCCGCGTCCAACGCCGCCTGCGCGGCGGTCACCCCGGTCCGCCGGGCCAGGAAGTCCCGCACGGTCTCGCCCGGCCGCCGTTCCGGCTCCTGCGGCAGGTGCCCGACGCTCGCCGTGGGCGGGCTGAGTCGCACGCTGCCGGCCTCGACCGGCAACAACCCGGCGAGGGTACGCAGCAGCGTCGACTTGCCAGCCCCGTTCGGCCCGACCAGGCCGACCACGTCACCGGGGGCCACCACTAGGTCCAGCCCGGCGAAGAGTGGGCGGTCGCCGTGTCCGGCGGCCAGGTCCTTCACGATCATTGTGGCGCTCATCAGAACGGGAGCCTATCCGGCTGCCGGCATACGATCCGACGGGAGCGGGCAGACTCAACGGCGTGGTGACCACACTGGCGATCGACTGTGGCGGCGGGGGCATCAAGGCGTCCGTGCTCGACGAGGCGGGGACGATGCGGGCCCGGCCGTTGCGGGTGCCGACCCCGTACCCGTTGCCGCCTGCGCTCTTCGTTCGGACCCTGCTGGATCTGGGCGGGCGCCTGCCGGCGGCGGACCGGGTGACGGTCGGCGTACCCGGGATGATCCGGCACGGGGTGGTGGTGACCACACCGCACTACGTGACCCGCAGCGGCCCGCGCAGCCGGGTCGATCCGGAGCTGCTCGCCGAGTGGTCCGGCTGGGACGCGCGAGGCGCGCTGGCCGACGCGTTCGGGGTGCCGGCGCTGGTGCTCAACGACGCCGAGGTGCACGGCGCCGGGGTGGTCGCCGGCACCGGCTGCGAGCTGGTGCTGACCCTGGGGACGGGGCTGGGCAGCGCGCTCTTCGACGGCGGGGTGCTCGCACCACACCTGGAGCTGTCGCACGCGCCGGTGCGCTGGGGCACCACCTACGACACGTACGTGGGTGAGCCGGAACGGCGGCGGCTCGGCGACGCCTTCTGGTCCCGGCGGATCCGGCAGGTGGTCGACGGGCTCCGCCCGGTGTTCCGCTGGGACCGGCTCTACCTGGGTGGGGGCAACTCCCGACTGATCCGGCCCGAGCAGCTCGCCCGGATGGGCGACGACGTGGTGGTGGTGCCGAACACGGCGGGGATCGTCGGTGGCGTCCGCGCCTGGGAGTTGGCCGCCAGCCGCCGCGACGCGCGAACCTGACCCTGTTTCGACAGCGGGAACAGTCGCCAAACGCGTGGCGTTGTGCCAGCGTCGGGACAGGTGACGGTGCGACCCGAGGAGGTGGGCAGATGGATCTTCTGGCGGACTACCGGCGGGCGACCATGTTCTTCGAAACCGGTGACCCGAGCGGGGCGGCCCGACTGTTGGAGCCGATCGTCAACGCCGAACCCGGCAACGCGGCGGTCCGGCAGTTGCTGGCTCGGGCGTACTTCCAGTCGGCCCAGCTCAACCGGGCCGAGGAGCACCTGCGCGAGCTGGTCGAACGGGACCCGAGCGACCACTACGCGCACCACGTGCTCGGTCGGACGCTGGAGCGGCTGAACCGGCACACCGACGCGCTGCGGCACCTGCGGATCGCCGCAGCCATGTACGCGACGAACGACGACTACCGGATCGCGCTGGAGCGGGTGGAAACCCGCGTGGGTGGCACGCGCTGAGCGTGGACCGGTGACGTGGCAGGGGCGGTCCTCCGGGGCCGCCCCTTCATCATCGTCCGGGCGGGCCGCCGGGCGTGCCTAGGATGGCGGACATGGGACCTGACCGGGCGGGGGCCGCGGCATGAAGCTCAAGCTGGACCTGCACGAGATCTTCAACAAGGGGCAGGACATCGACCGCGCGTTGCGCGGGATCATGGACGAGGCGGTGGCGAAGAAGGCCACCCTCGTCGAGATCATCCCTGGTAAGGGGTCCGGTCAGCTCAAGAAGCGCGTGCTGCGGTTCCTCGACCAGAAGGACGTCAAGCAGCTCTACCACCGCGTGGAGAAGGACTCCAAAAACTTCGGCCGCCTCTTCGTCCACTTCCGCTGGAAGTAGAAGCTTCACGGCCTTTGAACTGCGGCTTCGGCCGCTTCCAGGACCTTTCGGTCATGATCATGTCGTGTCCAGGCCGTCAAGGACTTGCGGAACGTCTTTGCCGGGCTGGTCTCCCCGAGTGCCTTGTCGATGGCCCGGCGGGTGCGATCCTCGCTGGCCGGCAGCAGGTGGGTGCGTGACCGACCACGCCCCGACCGCCACCAGAGACCGCAAGCTTGGGACGCATGCCGGTACGCTGCACCTTGAAAGTGCCTTCCGTGATGGATGAATGAGACCCTAGACAAGTCACATCGTTCCAGATCAGAAGGCACTTTCGCGTCCCCGCGACCGCCGCCGCGCAGCCTTAACGAAGGGCCGAGGCTGGGGCTCGCTCACCTTGAGCGATTGCCCGTGTTCGACGGGATCAGCGTAGCCCGTACCACCCGTATTCCATTACGGATTGGCGCGCCGGGGTAGCCGGTGGCTAGGTGTGGTCTGGTCCAAGTGGTGCTGTCCGGTCACGGGACCTGCGTGACACATCGGTATCAGGACCTGTGTGACACTCCGCTGTGCCATGTGGGTGAGAGTGATGAGACGGCAGCATTGAGCCGTCGTCGTGCTGAACGGCCACGACTTGCGGCGCTGGTCGGAGTCCCCGCAACGATGGTCATGGCCCCGCGTCGGTGAACTCACTTGAACCCCCGGCCATGGTGCTTGAAGATCGTCACATGTCTGAGCCGTGTGTGACGTGTTCCTGCTGCGGCACGCCACTCGATCCGGAACACGCGGCGGTCAACTTCGAGTTGCCCGACGAGATCGCCGGGATCGATGACGACGAGTTTCAGCGTTTGGTTGACACCCATACGTACGTGGTACTCACCGTTCGGGGGCACGGGAGCTACCTGCGGGTGATCTTGCCGATTCGCATAGACGACGGCCGCACCGCCACCTTCGGAGTATGGGTCGCCGTTTCAGAGGAGGACTTCTACCGCGTCCGCGACACGTGGGCCAGCGAGAGCTATTCGTCACTGCGGTTTACCGGGCTGCTCACCAACGCCATCCAGCCGTGGGGCGATCAAATCGTCGGCGCGCGCGTGGAGATCGCTGTCATATACCCCGACGCCATCCCTCACGTGGTCAGCAGCTCGCAGCCACTACTTAGGGAGGTGCTGCAGCGGCCACAACCGACTCAAGACGTCCTGGCACCAAACGGCGGGGCCTACGTTCAACTCTTCGAAGAGGTACCACCGCTGGTTCGAGTGTGGAGATGGCTGATGGGGCATGGGTGGGGACCGGCAGTGCAGCCTGTGGGACCCCTGGAGAGGCATGGTCCTGACGACCACAAGACGCTGAAGGGCTCTTGAGCCGTAACAGCGGTGAGGTCCAAAGGAGCCGTTCTCGCCAGCGGTCGGATACTGGGCGGGTGACGGAGGAGCAGGCTACCGAGCCGACGCGCTGGACGATTCACGGTGAGCGGGTGGTGGACGGCAGCCGGCGGGCGCGGCTGAGCATTGCTGACGTGGAACTGCCGGATGGTGCCCGTTTCGAGCAGTACGTGATCCGGGCACCCCGGTCAGCCATGGTTGCGGTGCTTGACGACCAGGAGCGCCTGCTGCTGATGCGGCGGCACCGGTTCGTGTTCGACCGGTGGGTGTGGGAACTGCCCGGGGGTTACGTCGACGACGGTGAGCAGCCGGCGAGCTGCGCGATCCGGGAGGTCGAGGAGGAGACCGGATGGCGACCGGGTGCGGTGGAACCGATGCTGTCGTTCCAGCCGTGGGTGGCGACCGCGGACGCGGAGAATCTGTTGTTCCTTGCCCGCGAGGCGATACATATTGGTTCGGCAGTGGACGTCAACGAGGCCGAGCGAGTGGCCTGGATGCCGTTGGCGGAAGCGCGAGACCTCGTGTCCCAGGGTGAGATCGTGGGATCTGGCACGGTGATCGCGGTGTTGGAGCTGGTCGCGCGCAAAGCCCGGGGTGAGCTGTAGTCAGCGGCGTTGACCGAGGGCTACGTCGACGCGGTTGATGAAGTGTCGGACGGCTGGCCGGCGGCGGTGCACTGTGAGTTCGGTTTGCAGGTCGCGTAGGTAGCGGATGGCTCGGGCTGACCGTAGTTGAGAGGTCAGCGTGAGCGCTTTGGCCCCGATGGCGCTGGCACGATCGGGCTCGCCGTGGTGGGCGTGGATGGAGGCGAGGAGAGTGAGATTGAAGGCCTTGCCGCGTACGTAGCGTTCGTCCATCCGCAGTGAGCGGACGGTGAAGCGTTCGGCCTGCTGGTGGTGGCCGAGGGCGTGGAAGCAGTGGCCGAACTTGGCTGACAGGTATGCCTCGTCGAAGTAGCCGAGCCATTGCGGGTCGCTGCTGCGGTCGGCCCGGTCGAGGGTCTGTTCTGCCTGGTGCAGTGCGGTGGTGCAGGCACGTTCGTCGCGCGCGGCGGCGTGAGCATGAGCTTCCATGACCAGCGCCTCGGCGGTCAGCACCGCGAGGCCGGCGCGTTGTGCCGTCTGCCGGGCGGCGCGGGCCAGATCGACGCCGGTGGCGTTGTGACCGAGATAGGTAGCTTGGTGGCTCATCGCGGCGAGGATTTCGGCACCGAGCCCAGCATCGTCGGCAGCTCGTGCGAGGTCGAGGGCGTGGGTGAGGTAGCGCTGGGCGAGGCCGTGTTCGGCCATGTCGTACGCCTGCCAGCCGGCGAGCTGAGTCAGCTCGGCGACGGCGGCGAGTAGCTTGCGCCCGGTCGCAGGATCGTAGTGGCCCTCGGCCAGCAGGGGCGTGACCTCGTGGTTGAGGTAGCGGGCGAGGGCTTCGCGTGCGTGGCCGCCGCCGTGCTGGTTGTCGAGTCGACGGTAGGTGGAGGTCATCTCGCGGATGGTGTCGATGTCGGGTTGACCGACTGATCGGTGTCCTTTCTGTGTGACGGGTTGAGTGGTGGGGGCGGTGAACCAGCGCAGCGCGGGCAGGGTGTAGCCAGCGGAGCTGAACACTGTCTGACGGAGCATGTCTCGGCGGTTCACGTCGCCTTCCCACAGCTGCGTGGCGGCGCGGACGTCCTCGCGCCAGGATCGGTCGTTTGGCACATCACCCCGCGGGCTGCCGGGGGTGGGGCGAGGTGGTTGGTGGCGCGGTGCAAGGCCGAGCGACATCCGGGTCTCATCGGGCATGCCGCAGCCGTCGGCGATCCGTTCCAGCACGTCGATGGAGGTCACCTTCCGGCCGGCGATCACCCGGCTGACGTAGCCCTGTTCCAGGCCGACCACGGCCCCGATGCGCGTTTGACTCGCCCCCGCGTGCCGGGCAAGCAGCCGGAACAGAGTGCCGATGTCGCGGGCACCCACTGCGGTTTTGATGTCCTCCCGAGACCAGAAGCCGTCGGGAATCCGAAGATGGTCGGGTAGCACGGCCGCCCCCCACCGTCATCAAGTGACTACGCATCGTGCTCAACATGGAGCTTAAGTCCGGTTCCCATGCAGGTCGAGCACGCTCATGTCACCGTGACATGGCTAGCGGACATGGTCGCGAGAGCGCAGCCGGCGGGACCGTCTTGGGCATGTTGTTCGATGTCGAGAACCCGCCGGTCGAGCCGCCTGACGGCTGTCGCCACCGGCTGCTGTGGCGTCTGTGCCGAGCACTGTGGGAAGAGCACCGCCCCGACCGTGCCAGCCATTACCTCATCGTCGGCTGCGGGCACGACGACCAACTCGTGTCGTGCCGCCTGGCACGCCTCGCCGTAGAGGGCCTGCGAACCGCTAACGGCGAGCAGGCCGTCGCGTCACCGCTGTGGCTCGATGTTGCCCGGAGCCGTATCGCCACGGGCGACATCAACCTCGCCGCCGTCATGGCGGAGGCGCGCTGGCACCGTCGCTGCGCAGGCATGACGGGGTGAGGATGACTGCGATTTACGGCCTGCAGGCCCTCATCGACCACGCCCAGGCTCAAGTCGACGCCGCCGACGTACTCCTGACCCGCCACGACGAGGTCGGACTCAACCTGTGCCGGTGTGGTCGGCCCCATCCCTGCCCAGAGCGACTGCGGTGGCTCCAGAGACGGGCGCACTTCGTACGCCTTATCGGCGACTCACGGTGACCACCCACGGCCCGATGATGCCGATCTGGACCTGCGAAGGCTGCAACGCACCCTGGCCCTGCCGGACCAGACAGCAGGAATTACGGGCTGAGTACGAGGGCGCATCCGTCTCCCTGGCGCTCTACATGGGTGCTCAACTGGTCTGCGCCTCGCGGGACCTGACCTGGGTGCCGGCGGGGGTCCTGCACCTTCGCTTTCTCGGTTGGACTCGATGAGCCGCCTCCGGCGGAGCGATGAAAAGTTCCACTACAGCGATGGCTCCCACAAGTGGATCCCCCCGGACTCGGACTACGACCAAGCGGTCTGGGACGAACAGGTTCGCCAGCACAAGCAAGCCCACCTCAGAAACGAGAAGCCGAAAGTACGCATCCAGCGTCTCGTCTGAACCCGGTGGTTGTGCAACTCGTGCCAGCAGGAACGGACCGAGATACGCGCGCAAAGGCCGGATGGAGGCGCAGCAGAATAAATCGGATCGGCGAACTCCGCGATATCGGCCAGGGCCGCCGGACGACCTGGTTGCCTGGCGCTGGTTGCCGAGGGCTGCCGCCCTTGCATGAGGCGAGTAGTACCTCTGTGAGAACTTTCTGTACGAGATCAAGGCGGCCCGCTTCGCAGGCCGCTCGCGCCGCCGATTAGGGGGCCGACCCAGAGGGTCGCCGCTCAGGGACCCCGCCGCCCAGGTGCAAGCGCCGGCGGCACCCCGGCGGTTCTAGCCCCGCTGGCGGCGCGGACGTAGACAGCAAAGGACTCCGTGCTGCTAGAAGCGGCCAGGTGGGCATAGGGTCCTCAGATCTTGGTCTGCATCCAAGCAGTCATTGCCGTTGGTCGGTGGCAGAAGTGGCGCGTAGGGCCGGCAGGGTCGGGCGGGCTCCAGATTGTCTAGGCCGCAGGCAGGAGCGGAAAGCGCGCTCACGGCACCTTAGCTTTCGTTCGCTGTCGACCGAACATAGCCTTCCGTTGCTGCGGTTCGGCCCCTCCGTCCACACTTAGGAGTGGTCGGTATCGTTTCCGGTCCTTGCGGCTGACGCCCAAGTCTTTTGCTGCGGCGTTTCGGAAGTTCATAAGTGCTCGTATGCCCGCCTCATGCACCTTCGAAATGACGGTAGCGTCTACCTCCCCCGAGAGGGCTTGAATCACAACGTCTGTCTGCATTTCTACCAGCCTGAAGCCGTCCGCAACGGCCGCCTGCGTCTGGTATGAACCTAACAGGTCTATCTCTGCATACAATGCTGGTAGTGCGTTGGTAGCCTTTTGTAAGTCAACAAATACCTCTCGGATCTTTGCCGCGTCCCCGGACCGCAACTTTGTCGCCGATTCTGTTGCAAACGCGCTGCTGGCATCCGATACGTGCTTCAAGTATGCGGTATAGGCCTTGTGGCGCCTATCCCGCAGGGCGTTCAAGGCGTCGGAACGGTCTTTTAGGATAGCGCCAATAGCGACGCCCGCGAATCCCAGAATCGGTGCGAGCGCTATAGCTGTCACTTGGATCCAAAAGGGCACGTCAGCACCAGCGGGGGCGGCTATATCCATGGCTCCTAATATAGGTTGCTGCGGCGCAGCCATCAGTGACCGCCTCGCCGGCAGGCCTAGTTTTCGTGGGACAGGGCCAGGTGCCTCCTTCTCGGGCATGCCTCCGGCGGGGCGCTCGGGCGCTCTGGGATGTCTGAGCAGGGGACGCGGCCACTGGGGCTGGTGTATCGGATCTAACGCCCCTCCTGCTAGGTTCCGTTTCTGGTGGAAGCGCGTTCTTTGATCTTCGGCGTCTCTCGCCGGAGTCGATCGTATTCCGCAACCCTCTGTCGCATTGTTTCAGATATGGCCTTGACCTCATCTAGTTGCTGTTCTAATTGCGCCGCCTTGGCTGCGGTAACTTTGTAGACGACTTGCATTTGCTCGAAGTTCGCTGCCGCATGCTGCGCTGCCCGCTCTGATAGCTCCAGGGCGCGTTGAGTCTGGTTCAGCTTGTCAGTTAGATAATGCGTTTCTAGGCGAGAATCTGACTCCTTCTGCTCCATGTCGCGCTCTATATTGCGCACCCTCGTCACCAACTCGGCAAGCATGTCATCAGGCGTTCTGCGCGGTTCGGTGGGCGGTGCTGACGCGGAACGTGCATCTGTTACTGCGGTCTCTAGCTGGGGCCACATTGCCCCGAACAGCGTGTCGATGGACTCACGCGGCTTCGGGTTTTCCGCCAGCTCGCTGAGTTCGTATACGAGGCGCCGCATGCCCTCTCTGTCGAGCCTTCGAGCCTGAAATGAGTGCAACGGTGAAGTGATGTCCGATGGTTCCAAATCTATGCAAAGGGGAACAACGCGTGCTTGTTCCAGGCCTTTAGCAAGCGCGCCTGATTCGAACAGTAGCCATGGAGCAGCTTGGGTGCTTCGCGTCACACACACGATTCCGAAATTCGTTGCGTCGAGTGAGTGAGCAATTGATTCGTTCCATCTTGTGCCGCTTTGGATCTCTTCGTCGGACATCCAAGGCTCGACGTGTTGAACAACTACGCTAAGCCACTCGCGCAGAGCGCGGGCGATCTGGCGGCTTGGTTCGCCGCTCCAAGAGATAAAAATCTTCACGTTGCCCCTCCTGCGGTGACGGTAAAGAGAGTACAGACGATGAGTTGCGGTTGATTAGAGGGCGTAGCTCCGACCGGATCCGGCTAGTCACGCTTTGCCGATCATGCCCAGCCTTGGTCGGTACTGACGCAAAGCCCTCCCTCTCGCTGAGGGTGGGACGCCACCCCAGTCCGGAGCTCCGAGGGTCCGTTCGTCAGCGCGGCTCAGGAGAGGGAGAGTGAAGATCATCGGGCACACACCCGGCACAACTGAGGCCGGCAAGGGCTGTCAAGCACTGTCAGGCAACGGCAGAGTTCTCCCAGGCTGGGACGGCGATCCGCCCCGGATGCAGATGATCCTCATACCCTGGGAGGGATTAGTGCGTTGAAGTCCGGCGGGACGGCATGGACGTTCCTGCGAGTGCAGGACTCGGTTCGCGAGGCTGCAACGGCCAAGATCATGCATGTCTGGGCCGTCTGACGCGAACCAATGGCGACCATCACGGACCACCTACGCCAGGTGTGGTAGCAGGTCAGAGCCTGAGTCGCCCAGTTTGGCTGTCTACGCCCCGGCCTAGATCATTACCGCTGGAAGTAGACGACACATCCGTGACGATCTCCCGTTTAGGTAGACTGCTCCGAAGTAAGATGCGATCTAGCTTCGGAGGGGTCGATGTTCGTCGGTCGGCGCACGGAACTCGACCTGCTCTCCAAACAGCTTGATCATGTGAAGCGCACCGGCGAGGGCCGTTCTGTCGCTATCCGCGGTCGGCGGCAGGTGGGTAAGTCGCGGCTGGTGCAGGAGTTGTGCGACCGTGTCGATCTGCCGTACTGCTTCTACACCGCGGTCAAGGGCGCGTCGAGCGTCGAAGCGGTCGGCTACTTTCTCGGCGCCCTGCGCGACTCGTCGCTGCTCACCTCTGGCGGTCGCGACCTTCTGCCGTCCCAGCCGCCGGCCGGCGGCTGGGGAGACATGCTGCGGGTTCTGGCGGGTGTCCTGCCCGACACGCCGAGTGTGGTCGTCCTCGACGAACTGCCCTGGATCTCCGAGCAGGACGCGACGTTCGACGGGCATCTCCAGGTCGCCTGGGACCGGCTCATCTCCAGCAAACCAATGCTACTACTGCTGCTCGGCAGCGATCTGCACATGATGCAGCGGTTCACCGAGTACGACCGGCCGTTCTACGGCAGGGCCACGAACATGGTGCTCGGGCCGTTCAATCTTGCCGAAACCGCCGCCGTGACCGGGCTGAGTGGCGCGGACGCGATCGATGCGCACCTGATCACCGGCGGGTTGCCCGGTGTCGCCCGGGAGTGGTCACCGGGAACGCCCGCCGTCGATTTCCTGAGCCAGGAGATCTCCAACAAGACCTCAGCGTTGTTCACCGTCCCCGAACAGTCGCTGGCGTCGGATTTTCCCGCCCCGGACACTGCCCGGCGCATCCTGGAGGCGGTCGGCGGGGCAGGCAGTCGCAGGTTCACCAACATCGCCGCTGCCGCCGGTGACCGCGGTGGCCCGGTCAGCTCCGGCACCCTGTCCCCGCTGCTTCACCGGCTCGTCGAGGAGAAACAGATCCTCGCTGTCGACAAGCCGCTGTCCACCAGGCCCAGCAAACTGGCCCAGTACCGGATCGCCGACAGCAACCTGCGTCTGTACCTGGCCATTCTTCGCGATGTGCATCAACTGGTTCTACGCGACCGGACAGCGGCCGCCCGCGCCATTCTTGATCGTCGGTGGCCCACCTGGCGGGGCAACGCCGTCGAGCCGATCATCCGCGATGCACTCGCCATCGCCGCCGGTGCCGGAGGCTTGCCCTGGACCGACACGTGGGAGGTCGGCGGCTGGTGGAACCGGCAGTCCAACCCGGAGATCGATCTTGTCGGAGCTGACCGCGCCCCGATCGCCTCCCACATCGCATTCGCCGGTTCCGTCAAGTGGCAGGACGGCCCGTTCGACCGGCATCACCTCGACGAACTGCGGCGCGACGCCCCGCTGATTCCGGGTTTTGCGGCAGGAACCAGCGGCCTGGTCGTCGTCAGCCGCTCTGGCGCCAACCTTCCGGCTGGGGCCGTGGATCTCATCTGGGGACCTGACGACATCGTCCGGGCGTGGTCGGTCTGATGCTGTCCACAGCGAACGGCACCGGTCGCCGCGACGTCACTGCGGTGCCCGAGTGGCCGGAACCCCAGGCGGGCAGTCGATGGGCGCGGGAGTGATCTCGCGGGGGCCACTGGTCTCCCGGCGAACATCGAAGCGTACGCAGACCTGGTAAGAAACCTCGTCGTCGGCCAGCCAGCCGTCGGATGCGTGGCCCACCATCATGACCTCGACCGTGCCCAGCAGGCCCACCCCACGCTCGTCCGGAACGTGGACTGAGGCGGTGAGCAACTCGCCTCCGGTCTCGGCGACGAGCCGGTCGAGTACGGACTGGTTACTTTTCCAGCCCTTCAGACTGTGTGAGTCGGTCGCCCATGGCTCGGTTTCGTGGGCGACCTGTTCGGCCCTCTCCAAGACCGAGTCCCGAGCCCTGTCGTGGCCCGAGGGGGCGCATCCAGCGGAAGGCAGCACAACGACGAGGCAGGCCAGCAGTGCGCCGGCGCCTGTCCGCCCCCAGCAAGCTGAGTCGAGCGCCCGTCGACTGTCGATGATGTGTCGCGACATGCTGCTAGAACATCGTCGATCCCGTCTTCGCGCATCCGTCCCGGTACTCAGCGCGGGCCGGCCTGCTGGACTTTCGCCGTACGGGAGGTGTGTCATCTGGCGGTGGCCGAGATTGTCGTCGAGATTCACGTCCCGCTGCTGGCAACGGACCGAGTGCCACGAGCCGCGTTCGCTGTCATCACCGACGACGAGGCGGACGCGATTGGCCAGGGACGGCGCGTGGAACTTGAGTCCTCGTGACCGCGTGAAGGCTGGTCAGTGAGTCGTTGCGTCGGCGCGGGTGCTGTGGCTGGCGGGGTGCCGGGACCAGCACTGCGGGCGCTGCCGGACGGCCAGCTCCAGTGCCTGATGGTCCGACTCGATCATTTCCCGGGCTATTCGACGCGCCATCTCCAGGCGATCGACATGCATGTCAAGATCGGTCGGGCCGGCGCCAGCCATATCGAACTCCTCGTCAGCGTTCGAGCTAATCGCATTATGCGGCACGTCAGGAACCGTCACCATTCCCCGATCGGTGGAAGGCGCCCGCCGTACGGCTCAGAGTCGCGTAACCCGGTTGCGCCGATGGTAGCGGCACTCGCGCCACCCGGCCCGGACCTGCGGGAACCGGTCACTGGCACGCGTCGCGATCAATGTCTGCGTGTTGCTGGAGGTTTGTACATTGCACGGTGCGTGGGTCGGGGGGCGTGACATGTCCGGTGAGGGATCTTCGCTACGGGAGGACCGCCGTGCAGCACTCGAACAGAACAGATCCGTTGTTCGTCGCCGTCAAATCCGACTCGATCACCCGTGCGGATGTCGCAGGGCTCATCGCGGGGCGGCTGGCCGCCGTCCGGGTGCCGGGGTTGCTGTCCGCGGCCCGCTGCCACGCGATCACGGCCGCGCTCGCCAACGCGCCCATGGACCGGTACGACGAGAGCCGGGTCTTTCCCGTCGTCGCCAAGTTCGGCCCGGCGATCAACGACCACCGGGCTGCCGGTGAGCTTCGCGAGGACTACTGGGACGCGGCCCGCGCGGCCGAGAAGAGCTGGTCCACGCTGGGCCTGCCGGATGCGCCACGGGAGCTGTGCCTGGCCGCGTTCCAGAGCGCGTGGCCGGACGTCGCGCCCGGGCGGCGGCAGCGTCGGGAGATGCACGTCGGCATCGTCCGCGAGATCAACGCCGGCCTCCAGGTGCACTTCGACGACGCGGTCCGGGAGTACGCGGGGCGGCTGCTCGACGGTGACGTGGTGGCGCAGTTGGCGTTCAACATCTACGTGCGGGTGCCCCCCGCCGGTGGGGAGACCGTGCTGTGGCGGCGGCGCTGGCAGCCGAACGACGAGAACCTGCGGATTCCCGGCGGGTACGGCTTCCACGAGTCGGTGACCGCCGACGCGCAGTCGTTGACCCTGCGGCCCACGCTCGGGGAGGGCTTTCTGTTCGACCCGCGGCACTATCACACGGTGCGTCCCGCGACGAATGGCCGACGGATCTCCATAGGATGTTTCGTCGGGCTCACCGACGATGGTCGACTGGCCCTCTGGTCGTAGTGAAGGGGCGTTTCCCCATGGTGGACAGAAGCGACGTCGAGGCGGCCGCGGCACTCGTCGAGGGGCGGGTCCGGGAAACCCCGGTCATCGCCGTCGATGGTGCCGACCTGGGGGTGCCCGGCCAGCTCAGCCTCAAGCTGGAGTTGCACCAGCACACCGGCTCGTTCAAGCCGCGCGGCGCGTTCAACCGGATGCTCCAGGGCTCGTTGCCGTCGGCCGGGGTGATCGCCGCCTCGGGCGGCAACCACGGCCTCGCCGTTGCCTACGCGGCCCGGTCGCTGGGCGTTCCGGCGGAGGTCTTCGTGCCGGTCACCGCCTCGCCGGTGAAGGTGCAGCGGTTGGCCGGGCTGGGCGCACAGGTGCGTCAGGTCGGTCAGCACTACGCCGAGGCGTTGGCCGCGAGCACCAAGCGGGCCGGGGAGACCGGCGCGTTGGTAGTGCACGCGTACGACCAGCCGGAGGTGGTGGCCGGTCAGGGCACCGTCGGCCGGGAGCTGGAGCGGCAGGTGGACGGGATCGACACCGTGCTGGTGGCGGTCGGCGGCGGCGGTCTGGTGTCCGGCATCGCCAGTTGGTTCGGCGGGTCGGTACGCGTCGTCGCCGTCGAACCCGAGCAGATCCCCACCCTGCACTCGGCCTTGAAGGCGGGTCGGCCAGTCGACATCGAGGTGGGCGGCATCGCCACGGACTCGCTGGGTGCCCGGCGGATCGGCGAGATCGCCTTCGACACCGCCCGCCGGACCGGCGTGGTCTCCGTACTGGTCCGCGACGAGGACCTGGTACGGGCGCGCCGGCTGCTCTGGTCGGAGCTGCGGGTCGCCGCCGAGTTGGGCGGCGCTGCCGCGTTGGCCGCGCTGGTCGGCGGCGCGTACGTGCCGCAGTCGGGGGAGCGGGTGGCAGTGATCATCTGCGGTGGCAACACCGACCCGAGTGACCTGGGTCCGGCCGCCCCGCACTGACCCGTCAGCCGCCGTTGCGCAGGCGGCGCAGCGCGTGTTCGATCTGGAGGGTGTCCAGGTGGGTGTCCCCGAGTAGTCGTCGTCGGTCGGCCAGCAGCCGCTCGTACGCCTCGATCGCCGGGTCGAGCCGCCCGTCGAGCAGGAGCACCGCGGCCAGGGTGGCCCGGATGGCGAGCACCTCGCCGCGGTCGGCGTGCCGGGGTTCGACGGTGGCCAGGGTGGCCCGCAGTTCCGCTTCCGCCTCGGCGAGCCGGCCCTGCGCCTGCATGCAGCGGGCCAGCGTGTGCCGGGCCTGCCAGGTTTCCGGTTGGTTGAGCGGCCAGGTCCGGTAGCGGACCTCCAGGATGGCGTGCAGCATCTCCTCGGCCTCGGGGGCCCGTTGTTGGGCGAGTACCGCCAGCGCCAGGCTGTGTCGCACGATCATGGTGTCCCAGTGCTCCGGGCCACGGACCTGGTCCTCGGCGGCGACGATCTGCCGCAACTCCACCTCGGCCTCCGGCCACTGGCGCTGCGCCATGATCGCCTTGGTGAGTTTGTGTCGGCTGGCGAGGGTGTCGGCGTCGTCGCTGCCCAGCACCCGCGTGCGGTCCGCGATCACCTCGCGGAGCACCCGGTCGGCCATCTCCGGCTGGTTGCGTTCCAGCCAGGTACGGCCCAACTCGTGGCGCAGCGCCAGCACCTGCGGCCGGTCCAGGTCATGGTCGTACGCGGCGCTGCCGCGCACGATCGGGTCCAGGATGTCGAAGGCGGAGCCGGGTAGGCCGATCGCGATGAGGTAGCGGGCGGTGAGTCGGGCCAGTTCCAGTGCGCGGCGTACCGTCTCGGGGTCGTGTTTGTGTTGCTGTGGCACCAGGTATTCCCGCACGGCCTCGACCAGGTGCGGCACCAGTACGTCCCAGTTGGCCCAGACCGCCGAGTCGTCCGGGCTCTGCCCCTCGGTGGCGGCGAGCAGCAGCTTCATGACCAGGCCGTGGTATTCGGCGATCTGTTCGCGGACCTCGTCGCGGTCGCGGAACATCGCGTGCACCAGGGGGTGCAGCGACAGCACGTGCGCGAAGGCCGGGTCGGTGCCGTCCTCCTGGACGTCGAAGTCGACAAGGGCGAGGTCGCCGATGCCCTCCAGCACCTTGACCCGCTGGCGGCCGGTGAGCCCCTTGAACAGCGGCGACCCGGCCAGGATGGCCGGCTTGAGCACCACCTCGTAGGGCACCGGGGAGACGCTCAGACAGGCCAGCACGTTGAGCAACGGCCGGCTCTGTTGGAGCTGGCGGCGGGCCAGCAGGTCCAGTGAGAGGTCGTCGACCTCGCGGACGATCTCCAGGCCGAGCGACTCGTCGAGGTCGACGTCGGTGGCGTCGCGTGGTGAGCGGAACCGCCGCTGCACGGCGACCCGGTAGTCGGCGAAGGTGGTGATGGTGGACGAGCCGCGCCAGACCGGGCTGGCGTTTACCGACCGCAGGTAGTTGCCGGCGGCGCGCAACGCCAGTGGCAGTCCACCCAGCTCCCGCGCCAACTCCCGGGCGTCGGCCAGGTCACCGGCCTGCGCGCCGGCCCGGTCGGTCAACACCTGCGCGCCGGCCTCGGCGTCGAGCGGGCGCACCTGGTGCAACGTCGACCAGGTGCCCCAGGTGGCCCGGTTGCCGTCCCGGGTGGTGACGATGACCATGCCGTCGTCGGCCTCCGGGCGGCGCAGCCAGCCGGTGCCGTCGGCGAGCACTCCGTCGGTGGGGCCCAGCGTGGCCGGCTCGTCCGCACTGTCGAAGATCAGCAACCAGGGTTGCGCGGCCTGGTTCAGGTAGCGCCACACCAGATCGGTCGCGCTGATCATCCCGGCCCAGGCCTGGTCGACCTGGGTCTCCGAGGCGCCGAGTTGGCTGACCACCTCCCGCATTCCGGAGTTGAGCCGGCCCGCCTGCACCCACCAGACCGTCCGGCCGTCGGCCCGCGCCTGGCGGGCGATCTCCAGGGCGACGTGACTCTTGCCCGAGCCGCCCATGCCGCACAGGATGTGCACCGGGGGCCGATCCGCTGCGGGTTCGACTGGCTGCACGATCTCGTGGAGCAGGTCGTCGCGCCCGTGCAGTGGGCTGTCGAGTCGTCCGAGCGGTGGGTCGACGGAGACGCGACTCGGCCGGTCGTACGCGGGCCGGGGCACGCCGGCATCCTCGGGTGGAACGTCCGCAGTCAATGCGGTCCCCCTTCGGTGGCGAAATTGCAGTGGCCGGCGGAGGATCTCTGTCACCTTGTGGACAGTCGGAGGGATTGTCGCCCGCACCACGTCAACCGCAAGGATATCCATCCCCGTGCTGGGTTGCACACTCTCCGTTCAGGCCGCCCGGCCGACCGGAATCGGCGTCCGCTTTTCCAATTCGGCGTCGATTCCGGCCGATCCGTCGTGCTCGGCGTTCGACAGCTTGCTCCACGATGGACCCATGAACTGGTCGTCAATCCAGGACGTGATCGACTGGGGTTCCGTACCGGACTGGTTCGGCGCGGTCGGCTCCATCGCCAGCCTGCTCTTCGTCTATCTCGGACTGCGCCGCGAGATCCGCGCCCGTCGCACCGACGACCTGCGGGTCCGGGCCACCCAGGCCCGCCTGGTCTCGGCGGTGGCCGAGATTCGGGGCACCTCCGTGCTGCGGGTCACCGTGGCCAACGAGAGCGACTCCCCGGTGTTGGACGTGGCGGTGCTGGCTCGGCTCGTCCCACCGGACGATCCGGACGACGAACCGGTCCCGCTGGCGGCGGCCAAACAGGTCCGCCGGATTCCCGGTCGGGACGCGCAGGATCTCTTCGTCACCGTCACGGCGGAGCACCGGTTACGGTCGGCCGACACCGTTCTGATGGAGTTGACCTTTACCGACCATGACGGTAATCGTTGGCGGCGCATCGGCGCCGGTCAACCCGAACCGGCGGGCTGACCCGATTCGGCACCGGGCGCACGCACACCGTCAGGTGACATATTTGGTCGCTTCGAATAGGTGGTGGTCCGGTGGAGGAATCGCACCACCGGACCACCTACTCGCCCGTCAGAAGGGATACGTGCGGGCGACCGCCAGCATCTCGGAGCTGTGCGACCCGACGATGCCGACGCCCGGCGGCCGGGGGCGGAAACCGGGCAACCCGTCCAGCCCGTCACTGGCGTCCATCGCCCGTAGCGACACCTGCGGAGCCCGCGGCACCACTGTCAGCGTCACCTCGATCCCCTCGGGTGGCGGGGCGTGGAAGACCACCCCGAACCCCCACCGGTCCAGCCCCGCCTCCTCGACCGTCGGTTGCCGCTCCACCGGAACGGCCCGACCGGCGACCTCCGCCCGCTTCACCTCGGCGGTCTTCGCGTCCACGTGCAGCGAGACGAGGCGTACGGTCCGCTGCGGCACGACCCTGACCCGCAGTGTGCGCTCACCACCGGCGGTGCTGTCCGACAGCAGCTGCACTGTCGGCGCCGGCAGGTTGGCGTTCGGAGCCGTACCGACCCGCAGTGACTCGTGGCCCAGGGCGGGGAACCACTCGCGTAGCGACGCCCGCTCGACCGGGCTGATGTGCTGGGCCGTCCACGGTTGCAGTTCCTCCTCGTGGGTGACCCACTGCGCGTCGCCCGTGTCGGCGTCCAGGGCGTACATGAGATGGGTGGGCGCGGGGTGGGCGGCGTCGAACCGGTCGACGCCCAGCCCGACCCCGGCGAGCACCACCGTCGCCACGGCGGCGGCTGCCGCCGGCAGCACGCCGAGCCGGCGGGCCCGCAACGCCCGCAGGCCGCGCTGGCCGCCGGCCTGCGGGTGCAGCAGGTCGACCACCGGCAGGGCGGTCAGACCGAGCAGCACCACGACCAGCGCGGCCACCCCGCCCATGCCCATCCCCAGCGCGGGGAAGAGCAGCACCACAGTGGGCAGGAGGATGACCACGCCGACCGCCGCGGCGGCGGTCACCGCCACCACCGGCCACGGCCCGGTCTGCCGGGTCCGCAGCGCGACCAGCCCGCCGAGGGCGCCGGCCAGCGCCGGCACTGTGGTGAGGTACGCCCCGCCCGGCACCGCCACAGCGAGCAGCACCCCGAGCAGGGCCAGCCAGGCCAGCCCGCCCACGGCCAGGGCGGCCGGGCCGATCCGGCGGCGCAGCAGCGCGTACCAGGTGAACACGGTGGCGACGGCGAGCGCCACGACGGCCAACCGGTACCAGACCGGCCGGTACGGGTCGAGTAGTTCCGCGTACCCCGGTCGGATCGTGGTGATCGCCAGCCAGAGCAGTTGCGCGGCGACCGGCGCGACCACGATCGGCACCAGGGCCAGCCCGAAGCCGGCGGCCAGCCGGCCGGTGCTGGCCCGGCCCCGCCGACGGATCAGCCAGCCCAGCGCGGCCACCGCCGCCACCGCGAGCAGGGCCAGCGGCAGGGTGAGCGTGCCCGGGTAGCGGACCAGGCCGCCGGGGACCGGGAAGTAGGTCGCGTCGTGCCCGGAGCGCAGGTCGGTCAGGTCGGTGCGGCCGAACTCCCGAGCCAGGCCCAGCGCGTTGTCCCCGTGCTGCTGGAGGCTGCCCCGGTCCATGGCCGCCGGCGTGTCCAGCGGCGTGTGGTAGATCGCGCCGCCGTCGATGTACGCCGAGTTCAACCCGACGAACTTCTGGTTCAGGAACGCTGTGAAGTCGGTGTCGTTGGGCAGCGCCCGGTAGATCTCCACAGCGAACGAGGTACCGACCGGGTGCGGAGCGGCCCGGCCGAAGACGTCCACCAGTTTCGCGTTGTTCCGGGACGTCTCAAACATGATCACCGGGCCGGTGGAACCCCGCGCCTCCAGGTTGAGCACCACCCCGCCGTCGGCGGCCAGCGGGTGGCTGGCGGCGAACGCGGACGCGCCGCAGAGGCACGCCTCCTCGGCGTCGGTGAGCACGAAGACGATGTCGTTGCGGGGCCGCGGGCCGGTGGTCAGCGCGCGGGCCACCTCCAGGATGGTCGAGGTGCCGGCCGCGTCGTCGTTGCCGCCCGGCCCGGTCTGCACCGAGTCGTAGTGGGCGACCAGGAAGACCCGGCCGGTCGAGTCGGTGCCGGGCAGCCGGGCCACCACGTTGCGGACGCGGGCCACTGTCGTCCCGCCCGCCGCGCCGCTGAGCTGCCCGGCCTCCGGGGCCACGGTGTCCTGCACCTCGGTCTCCAGGCCCAACCCGCGCAACTGCTGCTCAAGGTGCGCGCGGACCTGGTCGTTGGCCGCGCTGCCGGCGACGTGCGACCGGGCGGCGATCACCTGGACGTCCTCGTACGCCCGGCCGGCGCTGAACTCGCCCACCGGCGCGCCCGCCGGCTTCGGCGTCGGCGTGCGCAGGTCGAGCAGGCTGCCGGCGCCGACGGCGGCCAGCGCCACCAGCGCCGCCGCGGCGGCCACGAGCCGCCGGTGCGGCCGGGTCAGCGCACGATCCGCAGGGGGTACGCCCGGAGTCGGACGGGCCGGTGTGCCCGTCGTGGCCGGGGTGGGGGGTGCGCCCACGGGAACTCCTCGGGGGGTGGTGGGGCCTGGGGTGGCACCATCCTGCCCCGCGGCCGTCCCGGAGGGCATGGCCGGTACGGCCCCGCATTGATCACCCGCGTGGTTTGTCCCTCGGCGGGCAGTGATGCGGCCCATCCCCGCCCGTGCCGTGGGCATCGTGTTGTGTGCGACCGTTGTCTAATACAGGATCAGCAGGGCACTCGGAAGGAGCCCGACATCACCAGCGAACTCCCGCGCCTCGCGGCGGTGACCCGGCCGCACCGGGGGTCCGGCTCGGCCGGGTCCCCAGTTGTGCCGTACCCGCACGGTGGCCTGGCGCGGCACGCCAACCTGCCGCCGGGCGAACGGTTGCGGGTGCTGCTGGTGGAGGACGACGAGGGCGACGCCTTCCTGGTCGGTGAGCTGCTCGCCGAGACCAACTCGATGATCGACCTGCTGGTGGCCGCCAGCCTGCGAGAGGCGCGGCAGCGGATCAACGACGTCGACTGCGTCCTGCTCGACCTGGGCCTGCCCGACGCGCAGGGGCTGGACGGGCTGCGTCAGGTGCTGGAGATGTCCAGCGGCGCCGCGGTCTGCGTGCTGACCGGCCGCTCGGACGAGCACCTGGGCGTCGTGGCGGTCGCCGAGGGCGCACAGGACTACCTGGTCAAGGGTCAGGTCGACGGGGTGCTGCTGACCCGGGCGCTGCGGTACGCAGTGGAGCGCAAGCGCGCCGACGAGAACGCCCGCCGGCTGCGGGAGGTCGAGCTGCGGCAGGCCGAGTCGGCCCGCCTCGAACGCGGTCTGCTGCCCCAGCCGCTGATGACGACCGACCAGGTGGCGGTGCACACCTTCTACCGGCCCGGCCGGCACGCCGCGCTGATCGGCGGGGACTTCTTCGACGTGGTGCAGACCCGTCCGGACCGTCTCGACCTGATCGTCGGAGACGTCTGCGGGCACGGGGTGGACGAGGCCGCGCTCGGCGTCGAGCTGCGGGTGGCCTGGCGGGCGCTGGTGCTCGCCGGAGTGCCGGACGACGAGGTGCTGCCCGCGCTGGAGCAGGTGCTGATGAGTGAGCGCCGCCTTCAGGAGATTTTCGCGACGGTGGCCACCACCAGGCTGGACCTGGACGCCAACCGCGCCACCGTCCGACTCGCCGGGCACCCGCCGCCGCTGCTGCTCGCTCGCGGCCGGGTCGCCCCGGTGCCCGCGCCCGGAGGCCGACTGCTGGGCGTACGACCCCGCCGGCCGATCGCCTACGACCTGGAGTTCGACACCGATGACTGGTCCCTGCTGATGTACACCGACGGCCTCATCGAGGGGCGGGTGGGAGCGGGCAACGACCGCCTCGACGTGCCGGGGTTGAGCGGGCTGCTCGACGAGCCGGCCAACCGTTCGGTGTCGCTGCCCGAGCTGCCGGCCTGGCTGGTCGGCCGGGCGGAACGACTCAACGGTGGTCCGCTCGCCGACGACGTGGCCATGCTGCTGGTGAGCCGGGGTGGTGGCCGGTGAAGCCGGTGGTCGGCGGCTGGAGTCTGCGCCGCCGGGTCATCACGCTGCTCACCGTCGTGGGGGTGCTGCTGCTCGCCCTGGCCGGCGCGGAGGCGGCGATGGCCGCCCGCAACCGCACCCAGATCGACGCCGTCCTGAACGAGACCGGCCCCCTGCGGGTGCAGTCCCAGGAGCTGCTCAACGCGCTACTCGACCAGGAGACGGCGATCCGTGGGTACGCGGTCAGCGGTGACCCGGACGACCTGAACCCCTATCGGGAGGGGCTCGCCCAGGAGGAGAGCGTCACCGTCTCGATGCGGGCGCTGCTCGGCGACTATCCACAGATCAGCCAGGAACTGCGGACCGTCGAGGAGCGCATCACGCAGTGGCGGCAGTCGGTGGCCGAGCCGGTGATCACCACCACCGAGCAGAACGGCACCAGCGCGGGCCAGGCACTGGTCACCGAGCAGGCCCGGCAGCAGTTCGACGAGGTGCGCACGGCGGTGAACGACCTCCAGCAGGAGGTCCTGGTCGCCCGGGAGCAGACCGCCGACAACGTGCGCACCAGCAGCAACGTGCTGGTCGTGCTGCTGATCGTCGCCGCCCTGGTGGTGGTCGTGGCCGGCGCGGTGCTGCTGCTCTCGCTGGACCGGATGGTGATCCGGCCACTGACCGGCCTGGCCACCCAGGTCCGCGAGGTCGCCGAGGGCGACTACCAGCACCGCATCGCCACCACCGGCCCGCCGGAGTTCATCCAGCTCGGCGACGACGTGGACGCGATGCGCCAGAAGATCGCCGCCGACCTGGCCGAGGTGCGGGCCGCCCGCGAGCGGATCGAGTGGGTAAACAGCCAGCTGCAGAAGCAGGCCGAGGAGTTGACCCGGTCCAACCGCGACCTGGAGCAGTTCGCGTACGTGGCCTCGCACGACCTGCAGGAGCCGCTGCGCAAGGTGGCCAGTTTCTGCCAGTTGCTCCAGCGTCGCTACGCCGGGCAGCTCGACGAGCGGGCCGACCAGTACATCGCCTTCGCTGTGGACGGCGCGCAGCGGATGCAGCGTCTGATCAACGACCTGCTCGCGTTCTCCCGGATCGGCCGGCTCACCACCGGCTTCGTCGAGGTCGACCTCAACAAGGTGATGGGCGAGGTGGCCGGCCAGACCGAGGCCGCCCGGCAGTACGCCGACGCGGAGCTGACCTGGACCGATCTGCCGGTGATCTCCGGTGAGGAACCGCTGCTCACCAACCTCCTGGCCAACCTGGTCAGCAACTCGATCAAGTTCCGCCGGGCGGATGTGCCGCCCAAGGTGCACGTCTCGGCCCGGTTGGTGGACGCCGAGTGGGAGATCACCTGCCAGGACAACGGCATCGGGATCGAGCCGGAGTTCGCCGACAAGATCTTCGTGATCTTCCAGCGGCTGCACTCGAAGGACGCGTACCCGGGCACCGGCATCGGGTTGGCCATCGTCAAGAAGATCGTCGAATATCACGGGGGTCGGGTCTGGGTGGACACCGACGTGCCGGAGGGCACGGCGATCCGGTTCACCCTGCCGGCGCTTCCGGCGGACCTGGAGGCGGCTGCCGCCGGCGACTCGTCGGAGCAGCCGCAGGCCCTGCCGGACGGCGACGCCACGCCCTCGAACGAGACTCCGGCAGCGCCGGCCGAGCAGTCCGGCGGGTCGGACCGGCCGGACCGGGCCGACGAGTCGCCGGAAAGCGGTAGAACGGGTGACATGAGGGAGACGGTGGGATGACCGCGCCGGCAGATGGCAGGAGCCCGATCGAGGTCCTGCTGGTCGAGGACGATCCGGGTGATGTGCTGATGACCCAGGAGGCGTTCGAGGAGCACAAGCTGCGGAACCGGCTGACCGTCGTCTCCGACGGCGCCGAGGCGCTCGCCTACCTGCGCCGGGAGGGCCAGTACGCGGACGCGGTGGCGCCCGACCTGATCCTGCTCGACCTCAACCTGCCCCGGCGCGACGGCCGGGAGGTGCTCGAAGAGATCAAGAACGACCAGGAACTGCGTCGGATTCCGGTGGTGGTGCTCACCACCTCGCAGGCCGAGGAGGACATCCTGCGCAGCTACCAGCTGCACGCCAACGCCTACGTGACCAAGCCGGTGGACTTCGAGCGTTTCATCTCGGTGGTCCGCCAGATCGACGAGTTCTTCGTCAGCGTGGTCAAGCTGCCGCCGCGTGGCTGACACCCTGCTCGACGACGTTGGCGACCTGCTGCGGGAGGCCGCCGGCCAGGTCGTGCTCCCGTTGTTCCGCAAGCTCGACGACGCCGACGTGTCGGAGAAGGCGCCCGGTGAGGTGGTCACCGTCGCCGACCGCCGGGCCGAGGAGTTGCTCTCCGTGGGGTTGCGCCGGCTGCGGCCCGACTCGAAGGTGGTCGGTGAGGAGGGTGTCGCCGACGACCCGGCGTTGCTGCGGCACCTGCGCGACGCCGGTGACGTCTGGCTGGTCGACCCGATCGACGGCACTGCCAACTTCGCTGCCGGTCGCCGGCCGTTCGCCCTGATGGTGTCGTTGCTGACCGACGGGCAACCGGTCGCCGGCTGGATCCTCGACCCGCTCGCCGACACCCTCGCCGCGGGTTGGGCGGAGGACGGCACCCTGCTCAACGGCCGGCCGGTGGACGGCACCATCTCGGTGCCGCCGCGCGGCGAACTCCGCGGCGCGGCGATGACCCGGTTCCTGCCATCGGAGACCCGCGACCGGGTCCGCGCCGGCGGTCGGCGGCTCGGTGAGCTGCTGCCCGGTCAGCACTGCGCCGGCCGGGAATATCTGGACATCCTCACCGGTGAGCAGCAGTTCATCCTCTTCTGGCGCACCCTGCCCTGGGATCATGCCCCGGGCACCGTGCTGGTCCGGGCGGCCGGTGGCGTCGCCCGCCGGTTCGACGGCGTCGACTACCACCCCGCCGACGACGGCCGCGGTCTGCTCGTCGCGGCGAACGAGCAGGTTTGGACCGAGGTGCGCGACGCCCTTCTCGCCCCCTGATCCGGGCGCTGCGCGACGCCCTTCTTCTTTCCTGATCCGGGCGCTGCGCGACGGTGTCGGAACGCTCCGTCGACATCGGGGCGTCCCGGGCGTCAGGGGGCTGGTCACCGGCCCACAGTCCGGTATCGTGACCGGCGGTCTCCGCCAGCAGGCCGCCGACCGGCGCCGGCGGGGACGCCGCCGCGCAGTTGTTCACCGGGGGCCGGCGGTTGACGGAAGGACGCTTTCGTGCCCAGGACCAGGCTCGACCCGCGGCTCGGTCGCCGCACCCTGCTCACTCTGCTCGCCGCCGTCGCCCTGGTGCTCGGCGGTGCCGCCGCGCCCGCGTACGCCGAGCCCGGTGAGGGTGGCAGCAAGAAGCTGCAGGACGCGTTGGAGTTGACCGCCAAGGGGCACATCGAGGCCAAGGCCAAGCTCGACAACTCCAAGCGCCGCCAGACGGCGTTGACCGGCGAGTTGACGGCGATCGAGGGTCGCATGGGTGGGTTGACGGCCCAGGTTGGCGAGGTCGCCGCACAGTCCTACCGAATCGGCCGGCTCGGCCCGGCGTCGATGCTGCTCAACACCGCCACCCCGCAGGCGTTCCTGGAACGTGCCAGCGACCTCGACCTGATGGCCCAGCGGGACAGCAAGCGGCTGCGTGATCTCGTCGGAGCCCGGCAGCAGGCGCAACAGGCCAAGATCGCCATCGACGCCGAGGTCCGCGAGCAGCAGAAGCAGCTCGCCGTGATGGCGAAGAAGAAGAAGGAGGCCGAGGCGGCGCTCGCGGAGGTCAGCTCGGGCAGCAGCAACGGTTTCAGCGGGGGCGGTTCCGCCTCGGCGAAGCCCGCCCCGCGTAACTCCGACGGGTCCTGGCCGTCGGAGTCCTGCTCCGTGAAGGACCCGACCACCTCCGGCTGCATCACCCCGCGCACCCTCAACGCGCTGAAGCAGACCCAGGCGGCCGGCTACAAGCGGCACGTCTCCTGTAAGCGCGAAGGTGGCGGCGGCGAGCACCCGAAGGGGCGGGCCTGCGACTTCGCCGCGGCCACCAACGGCTTCGAGGATCGCAACGCGACCGGCGGCGACAAGGCGTATGGCGACAGCCTGGCCGCCTGGCACGTGCGCAACGCCGATCGACTGGGCGTGCTCTACGTGATCTGGTACCGGCAGATCTGGCATCCCGGCACCGGGTGGCGTTCGTACAGCGGCAGCGGCAGTCCGGCGGCGTCCCACACGAACCATGTTCATCTTTCGCTGTACTGACCCGAAGCACCAGCTTCGCTGCGTACCATCGCGACGATGAGTTCCCCACCGTCCGACGTAGCTGCCCCGCCGGCCTCCCCGGCCCCACCCGTGCCGGTCACCGGCCGGGCGCTGCCCAACGGGCTGGCCGCCTTCCTGGTCTTCTTCTCCAGCGGCGCCGTGCTGGTGCTGGAGACCGTCGCGCTGCGTCTGGTCGGCCCGTACGTCGGGGTGACCCTCCAGGTGACCAGCTCGGTGATCGGCGTCGCGCTGGCCGCGATCGCCTACGGGGCGTGGACCGGCGGCTGGCTGGCCGACCGGCGTAACCCACGTGGTTTGCTGGCACCGGCGTTGGTGCTGGCCGGCATCGCCACCGCCATCACCCTGCCCGTCGTCCGGTACGCCGGTGAGGTGCTGCGCGGTGGCGCGGCCAGCGCGATCCTGCTGTTGGTGGCCCTTGCCGTGTTCGTGCCGGCCGCGCTGTTGGCGGCGGTCACCCCGTTGGTCGTGAAGCTCCAGTTGGCCGACCTGCGTCGCACCGGCCAGGTGGTCGGTCGACTCTCCGGGATCGGCACCCTGGGCGGCATCACGGCGACCCTGCTCACCGGCTTCGTGCTGGTCGCCGCCCTGCGCAGCACTGTCATCCTGCTGACCCTGGCGGTGGCGCTCGGGCTGGTCGGCATCGGCCTCGGCTGGTATCTGCGCCGGCAGGAGCCCACCGAGCTGCCCGGTCCGGCCCGGACCCGGGCCGCGCTGGCCGTGCTCGGCCTGGTCGGGGCGGGCCTCAGCACCGTGGCACCGAACCCGTGCGACATCGAGACGGCGTACCACTGCGCCCGGGTCACCACCGACCCGGCCCGATCCACCGGGCGGACGCTGCTGCTCAACTCGGCCCAGCACTCGTACGTGGACCTCGCCGACCCGAAACACCTGGAGTACGCGTACACGAAGTGGATCGGTGCGGTCGCCGACGTCGCCGCGCCGGCCGGTCAACGGCTGGACGCGCTGCACCTCGGCGGCGGCGGATTCACAGTGCCGCGCTACCTGACCGCCACCCGGCCGGGCACCGAGAACGTGGTGTTCGAGATCGACGGCGGGCTGGTCGAGCTGGGCGAGCAGGAGTTGGGCGTACGGACCGGGCCGGAGCTGCGGGCGGTGGTGGGCGACGCCCGGATGCTGGTCGGCGGTGAGCCGACGGACAGCCGTGACCTGGTGGTCGGTGACGCGTTCGGTCACCTGGTGGTGCCCTGGCACCTGGCCACCAGGGAGATGGCGGCCGAGGTCCGGCGGGTCACCCGCCCCGGCGGCGTCTACGTGCAGAACGTCATCGACTACCCGCCGCTGCGGTTCATCCGCGCCGAGCTGGCCACCGTGGCCGCCGAGTTCCGGCACGTCGCGTTGATCGCGCCGCCCGAGGCGCTCGCCGAGGAGCGGGGCTCCAACTTCCTCATCGTCGGCTCCGACGCGCCGCTGCCACTGGACGCCGTCCGGACCCGGCTGAGCGAGGTGGATCCCAAGGTCAGCCTGCTGTCCGACGCGGCGCTGACGGACTTCGTCGGCGCGGCCCTGGTGTTGACCGACGACTACGCCCCGGTGGACCAACTGCTGGCCACCGCCTGAACGAGTGACAACCCTGACCGATTCCGATACTTCAGGTGTAGGCCCGTTGATCCTGGGCAACAACGGTCACCATGGGTGGTGGGGACCGAAACGGCGCGCAGCTCCTCGATGAGCGGTACCGACTGATCGAGCAGCTCGGCGCGGGCGGCATGTCGGTGGTGTGGCGCGGCTACGACGAGGTGCTCGGCCGTCAGGTTGCGGTGAAGGTGCTGGCCTCCAGGCTGGCCAGCGACCGGGCGTTCCGCCACCGGATCCGGATCGAGGCGCAGGCCGCCGCGCGCCTCTGCCACCCGAATATCACCAATGTGTACGACTACGGCGAATCCGAGCAGGTCGGACTGACCGTGCCGTACGTGGTGATGGAGTTGGTCGACGGCACCTCGCTGGCCAGTCGACTGGGCCGGGAGAGCCAACTACCCTGGCGGGAGGCGGTCACGATCGGCGCGGAGGTCAGCTCGGCGCTGACCATCGCGCACGCTCGGGGTGTGGTGCACCGCGACGTCACCCCGGGCAACGTCATGCTCACGTCGACCGGGGTCAAGGTGGTCGACTTCGGCATCTCCGCGCTGGTGGGGGAGAGCGAGAAGGGGCCGGACGGCACGCTGTTGGGCACTCCCGCGTACCTCGCCCCGGAACGGCTCGACAACGGCCAGGTGTCGCCGGCCACCGACGTGTACGCCGTCGGGCTGCTGCTCTACCGGATGCTCACCGGCCGGCTGCCGTGGCGCGCCACCACGACCACCCAGATGTTGCGCGCGCACATGTACACCGAACCGGAGCCGATGCCCGCCGTAGCCGGGCTGCCCGACGAGGTGATCGACCTGGTGGGGCGCTGCCTGGCGAAGCGGCCCGCCGACCGACCGGCCACCGCCGAGCTGACCCGGGTCCTCGCCGACGCGGCCGGCATGCTCGCGGCGGTGCCCGTCTCCCCGACCGGAGGGCCGCTGGACCCGGCCGCGCTCGCCAGCGCGGGCACCACGATCCTGCCCTGGTCGGCGGAGACCGACGCGTTGCCGATGTCCCGTACCCGCCAACGGGACCAGAGGACGCGCCAGCGGGTGACCCGTCGTCGGCGGGTGGAGGCCGGGGTGGCCGCCGTCGGGCTGATCGCTGTCACCGGAGCGATGTGGGGGTTCACCTCACGCAGCCCGGCCAGCGGCGAGGGCCGGCCGACGACCGAGGCCCGGATGGGTCTGCCGCCGAAGGTGCCGTGCGAGGTGGCGTACGCGCTGCGCACGGACTCCGGCACCGACTTCGCCGCGGATCTGACGCTTACCAACACCGGTGACCAGGAGCTGCGGGACTGGGCCATGAGCTTCAGCTTTCCCGGTCAGCAGACGGTGACGAAGGCGGAATCCGCGCCGGTGTACCAGCAGGGGAGCACTGTGGTGATCCGGCCGGCGGAGCAGCGCAACACACTGGCACCCGGCGCCGCCGAGAAGCTCACCCTCACCGGCACGTACAGCGGGGCGAACCCGCTGCCTGTCGAGTTCCGGCTCGGCGAGGTGGCCTGCGGGGTACGCGTCTCCGGGGTCGCCGGCACCGCGCCCTCCATCGCGCCGTCCACGGCCCCGCCGAGCAAGGCGGCCACCACGCCGAAGGCCCCGCCGAAGAAGGCGACGGCACCCGGCGGCTCCGGCGGTGACGCGCCGAAGGCCAAGCCCCCGAAGCAGCCGAAGGGTCCCGGGAAGCCCGGCGAGGCCAAGGGGCCGGGTGGTCCGGGAAAAGGGTGAAAGCCCCGCCGGGGCGCCACGGTGGGCCCAAAAGGTGACGGTCAGCGTCGTCCCGCGAACCGTTGCACCTGGTCGATGCCCCCCTCCACCACCAGCAGCCCACCGTGGGTCAGCGCGGTGTCGTCCGAGGCGTACCGGAAACGCTCACCGGGCACCTTCGCGCCGATCACCCGGACCCCTTCGCGCTCGTCCGGGCGCAGGTCGAGCAGGGTGCGGCCGACGAGCGACTCCGGCACCCGGACGGTCGCGATCGCGAAGTCGTCGTCGAACTCGATGAAGTCGAGCAGCCGGCTGACGATCAGGTGCGCCACCCGGTCGCCGGTCTCCGCCTCCGGGAAGATCACGTGGTGCGCCCCCACCGAGGACAGGATCTTGGCGTGTTTCTGCGAGGTGGCGCGTGCCCAGATCTGCGGCACACCCAGCTCGACCAACGCGAGCACGGTGAGGACGCTCGCCTCCACCGACGCTCCGATGGCCACCACCGCCCGCCCGAAGCCGGTGACGCCGAGCTGCCGCAGCGCCCCCTCCTCGGTCGCGTCGGCCTGGACCACCCGGTCGAGCTGGGCCGAGAAGCGCTGCACCTGATCCGGGTTGCGGTCGACGGCCAGCACCTCGCGGTCCATCCGGGTGAGCGACGCGGCCAGATGGCAGCCGAACCGACCCAACCCGATCACCACGATGCCGCCGCCGTCCGATCGTCTCGCCGACACCTCGACCCTCCTCGCTCCTAGCCGACAATGGGTTGTTCCTGGGGATAGCGGTAGAGCCGGCGTCGGGTGTTCAGGGCGATCGCCGACCCGAGGGTGAGCGGCCCGACCCGGCCGATGAACATCAGCACGGTCAGCACCAGTTGACCGCTGGCCGGCAGTTCGCTTGCGAGCCCGACGGTCAGCCCGGTGGTGCTGAACGCGGAGGTGACCTCGAACAGGGCCGCGACGAACCGCACGCCCTCGGTGATCAGCAGCAGGAGCATGGTGCCGGCCGTGACCAGCGCGACGCTGAGCAGGGCCACTGTCACCGCCTGCCGCTGGCTCGCGGTGGCCACCCGGCGGTGCCCGACCGTCACGTCGGGCTCGCCGCGCAACTCCGCCCGGATGGTGAACGCGAGCAGGAAGAACGTGGACACCTTGATGCCCCCGGCCGTGCTGGCGCTGCCGCCGCCGATGAACATCAGCACGATCAGCAGCGGGTAGCTCTCCTCCTGCAGGTCGGCGATGTTTAGCACGTTGAAACCGCCGGTGCGGCTCAACGCGATCTGGCTGAACGACGCGAGCACCTTGCCTCCGGCGTCGTACGAGCCGATGGTGCTGGCGTTTGTCCACTCGGCGGCGAGCAGGCCGACGAAGCCGAGCAGCAGCAGGGCGATGCTGCCCCAGATGGTCAGCTTGGTGGCCACCGTCCACCCCGCCGGCTTGCGCCATTCCCGGACGGCCTCGAACAGCGCGGGGAACCCCAGCCCGCCGACGATCGCCCCGAACGCCAGCGGCAGCGACACCCACGGATCGCGGTCGAAGGCCAACAGGCCGTCGGTGTAGAGCGCGAAGCCGCCGTTGTTGAACGCCTGGACGGCGTGGAACACGCCCGACCAGAGGGCTCGTCCGGGCGGGTAGTCGTACGCCCCCCAGAGCCGGCCGGCGACCAGCGCGGTCATCACGGCCTCGCAGGCGAAGACGGTGATCGCGATCCGGCGCAGCAGCCGGCCCACGTCGCCGATGCCGAACTCCGCCGTCTCGGCCTGCACCAGCAGCCGGTTGCGCAGGCCGAGCTGGCGCGAGACCACCAGGATGACCAGGGCCGCGGCGGTGAGGATGCCGAGACCGCCGAGCTGGGTGAGCAGGGTGATCACCAGCAGTCCCCAGCCGGACCAGTAGTTGGGGGTGTCGGTGATCGCCATACCCGTGACCGAGACTGCCGAGGTGGCGGTGAAGAGCGCCGTGACCAGGGGTGGACGCTGATACTCGACGGTTGACCAGCGGGTCATCAGCAGCCCGGTACCCAGCAGGATCGGCACCAGGAATGCCAACGGCACCAGCCGCACGGGGTTGCGGAAGAACTGGCGCACCAGACAATCTTCCTTTTCCGCCCGGCCCCCGGAGGGGGAACGCGCATTCCGGAGATTCACCTCCCGGCCAACCATCGACCAACTGCCTGTCAACCCGGGGCGATCTGCTGAAGCGGCTTTCCCGACGACAGGAGACGGCGATGCGACGCACCCTTCCGACCCTCGGCCTGGCCGGCGTACTGCTCGCCGCCGCCGTGGCCGTGCCAACCATGGCCGAAGCCGGCCCCGCGACGGACGCGGACCGCTCCCGGGCGACCGACCGGCCGATTGTGATCGGTCACCGGGGCGCCAGCGGCTACCGGCCGGAGCACACCCTGGAGGCGTACCGGCTGGCGATCCGGATGGGTGCCGACTACATCGAGCCGGACCTGGTGTCCACCTCCGACGGCGTCCTGGTCGCCCGCCACGAGAACGAGATCTCCGGCACCACCGACGTGTCGACGCGCCCGGAGTTCGCGGCCCGCAAGGCGACGAAGACCATCGACGGCGTCGCCGTGACCGGCTGGTTCACCGAGGACTTCACCCTCGCCGAGCTGAAGACGCTGCGGGCCAAGGAGCGACTGCCGCAGGTCCGGGTGGCGAACACCGCCTTCGACGGCCGCTTCGAGGTGCCCACCCTCCAGGAGGTCATCGACCTGGCCCGAGCCGAAGGGCGGGCACGGGGCCGCGCCATCGGCATCTACCCGGAGACCAAGCACCCGAGTTACTTCGCGTCGATCGGCAAGCCGTTGGAGGAGCCGCTGCTGCGGGTGTTGCGGCAGAACAAGCTGGACCGGAAGAACTCGCCGGTCTTCATCCAGTCGTTCGAGACGGCCAACCTGCGCCGGCTGAGCAAGCTGACCGAGGTCAAGCTGGTCCAACTGCTCGACGCCACCGGCCGCCCGTACGACTTCACCGTCGCCGGTGACACCCGCAGCTACCAGGACCTCGTCACGCCGGCCGGGTTGAAGTGGATCGCCGGGTACGCCGACGGCATCGGCGTGAACAAGAACCTGCTCGTGCCCCGGAACGCGGCCGGTGCCCTGCTCGCCCCCACCAACGTGGTACGCGACGCGCACCGGGAGAGGCTGCTCGTGCACTCCTGGACGTTCCGCGCGGAGAACCAGTTCCTCCCTGTCGACTTCCGGATCGGCACCGACCCCAACGCGCGCGGTGACATCACCGCCGAGTACGAACTCTTCCTCGGCCTGGGCCTGGACGGCGTCTTCAGCGACCACCCGGACACCGCGGTCGCCGCCCTCGCCGGCCGCTGACCGCCGGTTCCGCGGATGGTGGCCTGCCACCCGCATCCGGGGTGGCAGGCCAACATCCCGCCGGTCGTCGGGCTTGCCCGGCATGGACCTGTCCAGCCGACGCTAAACGTGCAACTCGTCGAACTCCGCGTCACAACCGGCGAGGTCGCGGGCGATCACGGCAAGCCCGCCAGCGCGACACATCCGCGCCAACGCCGCCACCGTCGCACGCTCGGCCTCGTACCAGTCGACCGGCTGCGCGGTGACCGTGGTGGCCGCCGGGTGATCGGGGTGGAGAGCGCTGCGGGCCGGATCGTTCACCTCGAGCAGTTCGCCCGCCGCCCGGCCGAGCGCCAGCCGGGCCAGGGCGAGAAAACCCAGGCCAAGGCGGCTCAGCGCCCCGACCCACGCGCTCTGCTCGATCTCGGCATCGCGGCGCTCCCGGGCAAACAGCCGAGTGATGGCGTGCAGGCCGAACCGCGGCTGGCCGGCCCGGTCGGGACCGAGTTGATCCACCAGGCGGGCGTCGACCAACTCGTCGAGGGCTGCCGATCCTGCGGCCGGAGTGGTGCCCAGGAGCGTTGCCAGGCACCACTCCGGAAACGAGGGCACGTCCAGCTCACCGAGGAGTGCGAAGGCTCGCTGCGCCGTCGGGCTGAGCGCCTCGTACGTCCGTTCGAGGCCGGGCCGCAGCGCCAGATCGCCGTGGCGCAGCTCGTCCAGCCGCCGTCCCCTGTCCGCGAGGCGATCGGCGAAGGTCTTCACCGTCCAGCACGGGCGGGCCGCCAGCCGGGCGGCGGCGATCCGCACCGCGAGTGGCAGACCGCCGCAGATGGTGACGAGCTGGGCGGCGGCCAGCGGGTACGCGTGGATCTGCGGGGCACCGACCACCCGGGACAACAGCTCGATCGCCGTCGGCGTATCCAGGGGACTGAGGTCGATCGTCGTGATCCCGGGGACTCCGGTCAGCGGCAGTCGGCTCGTCACGAGCACCGCGCTCCCGTCCGGCGGAGTCAGTGGTTCAATCTGCCGGTGTCCTGCGGCGTCATCGAGGACCAGCAGCACCCGCCGACCGGCGAGTCTGGCTCGGAAGAGCGCCGCGCGTGCGTCCAGCCCTCCGGGCAGGCTGGAGCCGCCGACACCCAGGGCGTGCAGCAGGTGACCGAGGACCTCGACCGGGTCGTCGGTGGTGTCGCGCAGCGACGCGTACAGCTGCCCGTCCGGAAAATGCTCGGCCAGTCGGTGCCCCGCGTGGATCGCCAGCGCCGTCTTGCCGATGCCAGACGGACCCGAGATCGACGCCAGTCGGACGGCTCCGGCCGTGGCGCAGCTGAGCGCGGCGCACAGGGCTGCCAGTTCGTCGGTCCGCCCGACGAAATCGGGCAGATCCACCGGTAGCTGTTGCGGCCGCGGTACGTAGTCCGCCAGGGACGTCGACGGCGGCGGCGCCTCCAACGGGGTGTTGGCCGAGGGTGTCCCGGTCAGGCGGCTCGCCCAGAACAGCGCCTGCCCGGCGCTGATGAAGTCCGCCCGCTCGTCGCCGCTCAGCCCGAGTGCGGTGGCGAGCTGTTCCACTGTCTGCGGCCGAGGCGCCCGCCCGGGACCGCGTTCGATTGCTCCGGCTGAACGTGCGCTAATGCCGGCCCGCTCGGCAAGCGCCTCCTGCGTCAACCGACGCCGTAGACGATGCCGCCGCAGCAGGGCGGCGAATGTGTCCGACATATTAACTCCCCCGTGGACGTATACGCGAACGACAATACTTCAGACCATCGTCGATGGCGGGGTGGTAGTAACGCCCGGGGCGATGGATGAGCCTTACGGAAGTGACTCGGCGGTAAGCGCCTCGATGGTGCTCCTGCCGATACTCACGGCATCGCAGCCACGCTGCCGTTCTCGCGGCCCACGCCGTCGACGACGCTATTCCCCACCGCGCGCGCGAAGGCTTGGTCGCGGCACGACAGCGCACCCGATGTCCGTCAGAGCGTCCGGTGGAACGTCGTGGTGCGATGACGGTCCGGCGACTTGGATGAGGGCATCGGTTGCACCTGGCGACCCTTGACTGAGGAGGTTCCGGTGACTCGGATGGTGACGACGCTCGCCGATCGGATCGTCGGCATGGTGGTGCCCCGGGTGGAGGCCCGCGCGGATGACACGTGCTACGAGAAGTTCTGCTACTGCCGCGGTCTCTCGCTGTACACCCAGTACTGCTGCCCGGTCTTCGGCTGCAAGCCGTGTCGGTTTGTCGGCTCCGGCTGCTGAGAGACCGCACCGGTCCGTCGGAGCCGGGCGACCCCCCCCGGCTCCGACGGGCACCCACCCCGCACCCGCGTCCGCCCTGTCGACGAGGAGACCGATGGACTACTCAGCTATCGCCACCACCCTTGTAGGGGTGCTGGCGGCCGTCAATCTGCTGTTCACCTTTGGTGTCATCTCCCGACTGCGGGAGCACACCGCCGAGCTGGCCAAGATCCGCAGCGGAGGAGCCCGCGACGACAGCAACGTGGCGTTGCCAGCGGGCTCCCGCATCGGGGACTTCACGGCCGAAAGTGTCGACGGACGCCCTGTCGCACTCGACCTGCTGGGCAGTCAGCCGCTGGTCGGCTTCTTCTCGCCCTCCTGCACCCCGTGCAAGGAGCGGCTTCCCGGCTTCCTCGCACACGCTGCCTCCAGGCCGGGCGGTCGGGACAGCATCCTGGCCGTGGTCGCCGGTAGCCCAGAAGAGGCCGCCGACCTGGTCGATCAATTGCAGCCGGTGGCCACCGTCGTGGTGGAATCCGATCGGGGCCCGGTGCAACAGGCCTTCGCGGTGGACGGCTTCCCCGCGTTCGTGCTGGTCGCCGGTGACCGGGTGCAGGTGTCGAACTTCGACCTGGCCTCGATCATCCACGCCGACAGCGCAGCCCTGCCGGCAGCTACCTGAACCGGCCTCGAATGATCGTTCGCGCCGCCGGCCGCGCACTGGCAATAGCCCGTCGCGCTGCACCCGCCCAACTCGCCGGCTACCTGGCCGCCTCGGTCGTCGGTGGACTGACCCCACTCGCCGTGGCCTGGTTGACCAAGGCGGTCGTCGACCGCCTCTCCGTCGACACGGTCAGTTGGGCGGATATCGCGGGACTCGCCGCGACACTCGCCGTGGTCGGTATCGTGGCGGCGCTCGCTCCACACGCCCTCCGCTACCTGCGCTTGGAGCTCGAACGCCGGGTACGCCTCGACTGCAAGGGCCGGTTGTACGCGGCCGTTGACCGGTTCGTCGGCCTGGGCAGATTCGAGGATCCCGCCTTCCTTGACCACCTGCAGACCGCGCAGTCGGCCGGGATCAACGGTCCGGGCGAGGTGGTCGACAGCGGGCTCGGGATACTGCGATCGTTGATCACCGTCCTCGGCTTTGCGGGCACGCTGCTCCTGCTCGGCCCGTGGGTGGCGGTGGTGGTGCTCTCCAGCGCCGTTCCGGCCATGATGGCCGAGGTAGCGGTGAGTCGCCGCCGGGCCGCCATGGTGGGCCGGATAGGGCCGGCGCAACGACGCGAACTCTTCTTCTCCAGCCTGCTCACCAACCCCGATGCGGCAAAGGAGGTCCGGCTGTTCGGGGTGGGGCGTTACCTGTGGCGGCGCATGACCACGGAGATCGAGACCATCAACCGGGAGCACCGCCGGGTCGATCGACGCGAACTGGCGGTGCAGGCGGCACTGGCGTTGCTGAGCGCAGCGGTGACCGGAGGACTGCTGCTGTTCGCGGTGCGTTCTGCGGTACGCGGCGAGCTCTCGGTGGGTGATGTCGTGCTGGTGGTGGCAGCGGTTGCCAGCGTCCAGACCGCCCTGGCCGGACTGGTCACGGACACCGTCTCGTCGTATCAGGCGCTGCTCTTGTTCCGGCACTACCTGATCGTGGTCGATGCCGGACCAGATCTCCCTCTCTCTCCGTGCCCCCGGCCGGTGCCTGCGCTGCGCCATGGGATCGAGCTGCGTGATGTCTGGTTCCGCTACGCCGACGGTCAGCCGTGGGTTCTTCGCGGAGTGAACCTGTTGATCCCGGCCGGGCTGACCACTGCCGTGGTGGGCCTCAACGGCGCGGGAAAGTCGACCCTGGTCAAGCTGCTGTGCCGACTCTACGATCCCACCCGTGGCGCCGTCCTGTGGGACGGCGTTGATGTGCGGGAATTCGATCCCGCGCAGCTGCGCGGACGAGTTCGCACCGTGTTCCAGGATGCGCTGGCCTACGAGCTGACCGCGCGTGAGAACATCGCCATGGGTGACCTCACGGCCTTGACCGACCAGGCCCGGATCGAGGCGGCGGCACGCACTGCCGGCGTGCACGACGTCTTGAACAAGCTGCCGCGCGGATACGAGACTCTGCTGACCCGGATCTTCTTTGCCGAGTCCGATCAGGGCGATCCCGAGACCGGCATGGTGCTCTCCGGAGGTCAGCAGCAGCGCCTGGCTCTCGCGCGTGGCCTCATTCTCGGTGCGTCGGATCTGCTCATCCTCGACGAACCCAGCTCGGCGCTGGACGCCGAGGCGGAGCACGACGTCCACACCAGACTGCGGGCGGCCCGACGCGGCCGGACAGGCGTGCTGATCTCCCACCGACTGGGTGTGGTTCGGGAGGCCGATTCCATCGTGGTGTTGGCCGACGGTGTGATCAGTGAGCGTGGCAGCCATGACGAACTGATCGCGGAGGGTGGCGCCTACGCCGCCCTGTTCGAGTTGCAGGCGGCCGGCTACCGCGCCTCGACGACGGAGGTCCTGTCATGACGGCGCTGTTGCTCGGCGGGGGTCTGCTGCTGCTGGCCGCGGGCCTGGTGGCGCTGCGGGCGCGGATGACCGTCGTGGCGGTGACCGGGCTGAGCATGTCACCCACGCTTCTTCCCGGTGACCGGGTCGTGGTCCGGCGAGTGCCGGCCGCGCGGATTCGGCGGGGCGATGTCATCGTCCTCCGCGTTGCAGGCCCGTGCCGGCCCGGTGACCGCAGTGAGGAACGGACCACGCCCTGGTTGGTCAAGCGGGTCGCCGCAACTCCGGGTGAGCCGATGCCCGCTGTGTTACCGAGCTGGTCGAGGGGTTCTGGCGTCGTCGAGCCGGCCACGTTGGTCGTGCTGGGTGACAATCCGGACCTGAGCCGTGACTCGCGGCACTTCGGGGCGGTGCCCGCCGCGGGGATACTCGGCGTGGTGATCCGCAAGGTCGGCGGTGCTCCAGTCGAGGCCCCGGCGAACGCCTCGGACACCACCGGAGCCCACCGGAACAGCGGCGGCGGGCCGGCGGCTATCGGTCAGTGATGGACATGGGCGTGAACAGCTCGACTACGTCGTCCAGGCGGATCGTCAGCAGCGCCACGAGCAACGCGAACGGGGCCGTGAGGGCGAGCGTGCCCACGTCCGGGGTGGGCGCGCGCATGACGGCATAGACGCCTGCCAGGCCAATCAGCCCGAGCACGGCGTTGCGGGCCACGTGGTGCCAGCCGAACGGGACGGACCCGCTGCCGCCGAAGCAGCGGCAGGAGGCTGTCAACCCTCGCCTCAGGACCACGGTGATGGCCACGGCAAAGCTGGTTACCAGAGCCGTGGCCAAGCCCAACCCGGCTGCGGTCAGTGCCGGCGATGGGAGCATCAGGAGCAACCCGGACGCCACGAGCTCCGTCCCGGCCACCATCATCGCCACAGTGCCGACCAAGCGATCCGGCACGACACGTAGCGCGGCCACCGAAGATGCGAACTCTCGAAATCGTCGGCGGTCCCGAACTTTACTCACTGCGGCAACGACGAATACCAGTAGGAGAACGAATCGACTGAAAGTGGCCACATGTGACACGCTGTGTTCCCCCGAAATCACGAGTCCTGCGTTCGAACCGTTCCGCATCTGGTTGAGCCTTAGCTTATGACCAAATCCCGCTTCTCGTGGGGGCGTGAAACGAGCCCGTTCGTCTTGTCACGGCGATTGGGCTGCCGTAATTCCGAGGGAGCTACGCGGGCGGATGAACAGGGTTTTACAGGTACAGTCCATTTCGTAGAGGGAGCGGCTGAGCCGGCCTTCCTTCGGGGTCGGCCGACCGAGCGCGCCGTGTCCCCGGACGACACATCGCCCGCCTCGTCTGGTGGCGGTCATGGGTACCGGTCGCCCTCCAGCCCCGAGCTGACCCGTCGGTGATCGTTACGGCGGCTACCCCTCGGGCGTGACTTGTGTGTTTCCGCCACATAGCTCGTGGGTGACGTCACTTCTAGCGTGAGCCGACAACACAGCATCCTGTCCTCACCCTGGAGTCGCGATGACGGTCCGGCACACGCGGCGGGCGTTCCTCTCCGCCGCCACGATGATGGCTGCGGCACTGGCCGCCACGGCCTGTGGCAGCCCGCAGGACACCGCCACCGGCGGCGGCGACAACGCCGCGCCGGTCAAGGTCGGCCTGGTGTACTCCCAGTCGGGAGCCCTGGCCAGCTACGGAAAGCAGTACATCGAGGGGTTCAAGGCGGGGTTGGACTTCGCCACCCAGGGCACCGGCAAGGTCGGTGACCGGAAGATCGAGCTGACCGAGGTCGACGACGCGGGTGACCCGGCCAAGGCGGTCTCCGCCGCGAAGGACCTGATCGGCAAGGGCACGAAGATCATTGCCGGTTCCACCGCCTCCGGGGTGGCACTTCAGGTCGCTCCGATCGCGGCGCAGAACAAGGTCCTGTTCATCTCCGGGCCGGCGGCCACCGACGCGGTGACCGGCGCGAACAAGTACACGTTCCGCTCCGGCCGGCAGTCCTACCAGGACGTGGTGACCGCCAGGTCGTTCATCGGCGACCCGGCCGGCAAGAAGGTAGTGGTCTTCGCCCAGGACGGTGCGTTCGGCGACGCCAACGAGGGGGCCGTCAAGGCCGTCATCGGTACGGCGGGCGCCAGCGTGAGCAGCGTCCGGGCCCCGGCCAGCGCCACCGAGTTCACCCCGTTCGCCAGCCAGATCAAGGCGGCCAAGCCCGACCTGCTCTTCGTGGCCTGGGCCGGCACCACCGCCCCGGCCATGTGGCAGAGCCTCGACCAGCAGGGCGTGCTCTCGTCCACCACCGTCGTCACCGGCCTGGACATCCGCTCGTCCTGGCCCACGTTCGGCGCGGCCGGCACGAAGATCTCCTTCCTGTCGCACTACTTCGACGGTGCCAGCGACACCGAGGCCAGCAAGGCGCTGAAGGCCAAGGTCAGCACCACCGACCTGTTCCACCCGGACGGCTTCGCCGCCGCCCAGATGGTGGTCCGCGCGGTGCAGGAGGGTGGGGACGACGTCGACAAGATGGTCACCGCACTGGAGGGCTGGAGCTTCGACGGGGTCAAGGGCAAGATGACAATCCGGGCCGCCGACCACGCGCTGCTCCAGCCGATGTTCCAGGCCAAGCTGACCGGCAGCGGCACCGCGTTCACGGCCACCGCGCAGAAGAGCCTCACCGGTGACGAGGCCGCGCCGCCGGCCGTGGCCATGAAGGGCTGAGCCATGCTCGCCACCCGCGGTCTGACCTGGCGGATCGGTGAGGTCGCCATCGTCGACAGCGTCTACCTCGACCTCGCGCCCGGGGAGTTCCTGGGCGTGATCGGGCCGAACGGCGCCGGCAAGACCTCACTGTTCAACCTGATCACCGGCCTGCGCCGGGCCACGGAGGGCCGGATCACCCTGGACGGGCAGGACATCGGGGCGCTTCCGCCGCACCGGCGGGCCCGCCTCGGGTTGGGCCGTACCTTCCAGGCGTCCTCGGTCTTCGGCTCGCTCAGCGTGCGGGAGAACGTCCGGCTCGCCGTGCAGGCGCACCGCGGGGGCTCGATGGCACTGTGGCGGCGGGCGGCGGCCGACCGGGAGGTCGCCGCCGCCGCCGACGCGGCGCTCGACCGGGTCGGCCTCGCCCACCGGGGTACGGCACTCGCCGGCACCCTGGCCCACGGCGAGAAGCGCAAGTTGGAGATCGCTCTGCTGCTCGCCGGTGAACCGCGGGTGATGCTGCTGGACGAGCCGATGGCCGGGGTCAGCGCCGAAGACGTACCCGAGTTGGTGGCCGTCATCAAGTCGTTGACCGGCGACAGCGGCCGGGCGGTACTGATGGTCGAGCACCACATGGACGTCATCCTGGAACTGGCCGACCGGATCGCCGTCATGCACCACGGCGCGCTGCTGGCCTGCGACACCCCGGAGACGGTGATGGCCAATCCCACAGTGCAAGAGGCCTACCTGGGGGAGTCGCTCTGATGGAACCGATCCTCAGTGTGGAGGAGTTGTCGGTCCGGATCTCCGGGCTGCACATCCTCCAGGGGGTGTCCTTCACTGTCGCCCCGACCGGCGTGACAGTCCTGCTCGGCCGCAACGGCGTCGGCAAGACCACCACGCTGCGCGCGATCGTCGGCCTCACCCCGCTCGCCGGAGAGGTCCGCGGCAGCATCCGGATGGGCGCGCAGAGCCTGTTGGCCCGGCCCACCCACCGGCTGGTCCGCGGTGGGCTCGGCTACGTGCCCGAGGACCGCTGCGTCTTCGCCGGCCTCACCGTCGCCGAGAACCTGCGGCTCGCCGAACGGCGCGGCACCAGCCCGGCGTACGACAAGGTTTTCGCGCTCTTCCCGGAGCTGGACCGGCGCGGACGGCAACGGGCCGGCTCGCTCTCCGGCGGGCAGCAGCAGATGCTCGCGATCGGCCGGGTGCTGCTCAACGACAACCGGCTGCTGCTGATCGACGAGCCGACCAAGGGGTTGGCGCCGAAGGTGGTGACCGAGGTGGCCGAGGTGCTGGAACGGGTCGCGGAGTCGGTGCCGGTGCTGCTCGTCGAGCAGAACCTGGCAGTGGTACGCCGGCTGGCCCGCGCTGCGGTGGTGTTGGCCGCCGGCAAGGTGGCCTGGACCGGCGACGCCCACGAGCTGCTGCTGGAGACGGCGCTGACCAAGTCGTTGCTGGGTGTCGGCTCGGCGGAGGTGAAGCACTGATGGGCACCGTGATCCTGTTGACGTTGACCGGGCTCGGCCTGGCGGCGCTGTACTTCCTTGTCGCGTCCGGCCTGTCCCTGGTCTTCGGCCTGGCCGACGTGCTCAACTTCGCGCACGGGCTGTTTCTCGGCGTCGGCGCGTACGGCACCTGGTGGGCGGCGGGCAACCTGCCGGGCGCGGGTTCCGACGGGTTCGGCTTCGTGCTCGCTGTCGCCTTCGGGGTGGCCGCCGGCACGCTGGTGGCGATCCTGGTCGAGCTGGTGCTGATCCGTCCGCTCTACTCCCGCACCATCGAGCAGGTGCTTGTCACCGTCGGACTGTCCCTGGCCGGGGTGGCGTTGTTGCAGGCCACCTGGGGCGCGGACGCTCGGCCGTTCCCGCGTCCGGACTGGACCCGGCAGGTGACCGGGATCCTGGGCGCGCAGGTGCCCAACGGGGGTCTGCTGCTGATCATCGCGGCGGTGCTGGTGCTCGGCGCGATCCTGGCGTTCCTGCGCTGGACCCGGTACGGCCTGGTGATCCGGGCCGGGGTGGAGAACCGGGAGATGGTGACCGCGCTCGGCATCGACGTGCGCAAGGCGTTCACGCTGGTCTTCGCCATCGGTGGGGCGGCTGCCGCGCTCGCCGGTGCGCTCGGCGGGGTCTACTTCGGCACCGTCTCGCCCGGCCAGGGCAGCTCGCTGCTGATCTTCGCGTTCATCGTGGTGGTGATCGGTGGGATGGGCTCGGTGGTCGGCTCCGCGTACGCGGCGGTCGTCGTCGGGCTGGTGCAGCAGTTCGTCAACTACTACGGCACGTCCGGGCTGGGCGACATCTGCGTGGTCGGGCTGCTGGCCGTGGTGCTGCTGCTGCGCCCGCAGGGCATCGCTGGAAAGGTGGCAACGGCATGACGCTCCTCGACGTAACCCCGGCACCGGCACCCACCGCGTCGCGACCAGGCCGGTGGCACCGGGTGCGCCCGTTCCTGCCACTGGTCGCGGTGGTCGTGCTGGCGATCCTGCCGTACTCGACGATCTCCCTGCCGGGGATCTTCGAGGGGCCGGTCAACTCGCCCGGCACCCTGCAACTGCTCGCCATCTGCCTGATCTTCGGCGGGCTGGCCGCCGGGTACGACCTGCTCTTCGGTCGGACCGGCATGCTCTCCTTCGGGCACGCGCTGTACTTCGCCGCCGGCGTCTACGGCACCGACATCCTCATCACCCGGGCCGGGCTGCCGCTGTGGCAGGCGGCGTTGCTGACGATCACCGGCGGCACGATCCTCGCCGCGCTGCTCGGTGCGGTGGCGTTGCGGACCGTGGGCATCGCGTTCGCCATGGTCACGCTGGCCTTCGCGCAGGTCGGGGCGATCCTGGTGGCGCGGGACTTCGGCGGGCTCACCGGTGGCGAGGAGGGCCTGCCGCTGGACGTGTCCGGGCTGCCCGCCGGCCTGGTGGGGGTGACCAACACGGTCAACCTGTACTGGCTGGCGCTCGCGTACCTGACGATTGTGGTCTTCGTGGTGCACCGGGTGAGCGGTTCGCCGACCGGCCGGGTGCTCGCCGGGCTACGCGACGACGAGCGGCGGATCGGCGTGCTCGGGTTGGACCCGTACCGCTACAAGCTGGTGGCGTTCACGCTGGCCGGCGGGCTGGCGTCGGCGGGCGGGGTGGTCTACGTCCTGATCGTCGGCGGCGCCTCACCGCACATCACGTCCTCCGAGCTGACCCTGTCGCTGCTGGTCATGGTGGTGCTCGGCGGGCCGGGCACCCGGTGGGGGCCGGTTCTCGGTGGCGTCCTCTACATGTACCTGGACCATCGGCTGACCGCGTTCGGCACGAGTGACGCGGTCGACAACCTGCCGGCGGTCCTGAGCCGTCCGCTGAGCCAGCCGCTGTTCGTCCTGGGCACGGTCTTCATCCTGGCCGTCTACTTCTTCCCCGGCGGCCTGACCAGCCTGGCCCCCCGCCTAACCCACCTGACCCGCGCCCTCCGCCCCCGCCGTTGACCCCGTCGATCCCACGCTCTCACCCCGTCGACCCCACACCCTCACCCTGTTGATCATGAAGTTGTTGCCACGACACGCCGGGTGCCGGTCGGCGACAACTTCATGATCGACGGGCTGAGGGGTGGAGGGGAGGGGCGCGGCCCCCCGTGTGGCCGCGACCCTCTGGTGGTCAGCTGTTGAGCATGTCGTAGGCCGCCTTTGGCGCCTCCTGTGCCGTGTTTCCGGTCGGCGCGGCGAGCTTTGGCGCCGAGCCGTAGTCGGCGTACTTCACCAGGTACGTCCAGGCCTTCGCCTTGCCGGCGGCGGGGACGGCCAGGGTCAGCGAGGCGAGGTTGCCATCGGGGCCGACGACGGCCGTGAACGGGACCTGCCCGGCCGCCGCACCTAGGGCCGCCACCTCCTCCTCGCCGACGGCCCTGCCGGCCTGACCCTTGGTCAGGTCGACGACCCCGGTGTACGTCTGGCCGTCCTTCGCCTCGACCGAGGTGGCGGCCTCGATGATCGGGCCGGCGTTGCCGACGTCAGCACCGTCGTACGTCGGCGCGGTCTCCCCGTCGGTCAGCTTGGCGCGGTCCAGTTCCATCCAGCGGTTCGGCAGCTTCGGCAGCCCGGTCAGCCCCTCGGTGCCGGTGAACTTGACCTTCAGCCAGAGCTGCTCCTTCACCAGGAGGAACGACATCCGGGTGGTGAAGCCGTGCTCCGGGTCCTTGTACGCGGCAGTGAGGTCCATGCCCTTCGCGGCCGGGTCCACCACACCCGAGATGTCCGAGCTGGAGTCTTTCCCGGTGAATCGGAATGCTCCCTCAGTACCGTCCGGCACCGCGGCGAGCAGAGCCTCCTTCGGCGTGGGGGTGGGGCTCGGGCTGCCGCCAGCGGCGGGTCCGGACCCGTCCGGGCCGCAGCCGGCCAGCAGAGTGGTCGCGGCGATGACGCCAACCAGGGTGCTGACAGTCCGCCGAATGGTGCCGGTGTGGCCGGTTCCGTTCGTCATCACAGAATCTCTCTCCTTGACGGTGCTTGGCTTCTGCCGGGAGAGATGCTGCCGGGCGGTACGGCGGAACCACTGCCGATATGCTGCGGTTCGGCGGCGGTGCACTGACGGGGCGCCGGCAGTGGGGTGTCAGGAGCGGAAACTCGCATGTCAGGTGAGCTGCGCTTCGAGATTCTCGGGCCCCAGCGGGCCTGGCTCGGCGACCGGGATCTCGACCTGGGGGCCGGCAAGCAACGGGCCGTCCTGGCCGTGCTCCTGCTCTCCGGCGGCCGTCCGGTCACCACCACGCAGATCGTGGACGCCGTGTGGCCCGAGGAGCCGCCGGCCAACGGTGCGAACGTGGTGCAGAAATATGTCGCTGGGCTGCGTCGGGTGCTGGAGCCCGAGCGCACTCCGCGTAGCCCCGGTCAGGTGCTGACCCTCACCGACGCCGGTTATCAGCTCCGGGTCGTGCCGGACGCGGTCGACGCCATCAGATTCGAGCGGGGGATCCGCCGGGCCGAGCGCCTCCGCGCCGAGGATCGCGTCGCCGAGGCGGTGACCGAGCTGAAGACCACACTGGAGTTGTGGAAGGGTGAGCCGTTCAGCGGCTTCGCCGGGCCGTTCTTCGACTCCGCCCGACAGCGTTGGCTGGAGTTGCGGGCCACCGCGCTAGAGAGCTGGGTCGACTCGGAGCTACGCCTGGGCGGGCACGGGGAAATGGTGGGTGAGCTGCGCGAGCTGACCGCCGAGTTCCCACTGCGGGAGCGGCTGCGACACCAGTTGATGCTGGCGCTGCATCGCAGCGGGCGGCAGGCCGAGGCGCTGGCCGAGTACCGGGACTTTCGCGGCCTGTTGCGCGACGAGTACGGCATCGAGCCGGGTGACGCTCTTCAGGACCTGCACCGGCGCGTCCTGCGGGCCGATCCGGCGCTACTGCCGCCCACTGCCGTGTCACTGCCATCGACGGCCGTCGAACCAGCCAGGCCCAGCTCCGGACCATCGGCCCCCGCCACACCGCCCGCCGCCGGGCCACCCACTGGGTGGCCGACGACAGTTCCGGCTCGACCGGATGATCCGTCGACCAGGGCACTGCCACCGCCGCTGACAGCGGAAGCTGCCGCCGTGCCGCCGCAGGCCGGCCCGCCACCCGTCAGCTCGCCGCCGCTGTCGGCTCACGCCCCGAAGCCGTTCCCGGTGTACGGCCCGCCGCCGTACCTGTCGACCCCATTTACCGCGCCGCCGCCCCCGAATGGCGAGAAGCGCGTCAGGATGTCGCCGCCGCGCTGGGCGAGCAGGGTTGCCACGATCGTCGGTACGGCACTCGTCCTGCTCTCCGGCGGCTGCCTCACCTGGGCCGTGATCCTCGGGTACGCGGTCTGGCGGCGTAGCTGGCGTCTCGCCATCGCCGGCGTCGGCTACCTGGTCCTGATCACCGTCGAGGTGAACCTACTCAACATCGAGGACCCGGAGGCCGAGGTTCCGGGCGTCACGGCGTTCTCCTTCTTCGGCCTGGCGCTGATCACCTGGGTTGTCGGGGCGGTGCACGTGATCCTGCTCAGTCGAGGACTCTGGGCGGCGATCACCAGCAGCCAGCGGGTGAACGCGCACGATCGAGTCGACGTCGAGCGGCGCGTCCGTCGGGAGCACGCCCGCTACCTGCTGTACCACTACCCGGCGGCGCGCGGTGAGCTGAGCCTCGGCCGACCCGACCTGGCCGGGAGCTTCGACGACGGCGGCCTGATCGATGTCAACGCCGTCCCGGAGCAGGTGCTCGCCACGCTGCCCGGCCTGACCGAACACCAGTGCCGGCAGATCGTGGTGGACCGTTGGATGCGCGGCCCGTACGCCTCGATGGAAGAGTTCGCGGGCCGTTGTCTGCTGCCTCCGAACACCACCGAACCCCTCCGTGAGCTGCTGATCTTCCTGCCCCCGACGTCGGTGCCCGTTGCGGAGCAGCCGCCAGCGGTCGGATCGTGACCGGAACCTCTCGCGGGGACCAGTGCGTAGGCGCACGGCGCTGGTAGAAATGCCGGGTGGAGACAGCAGAGCGGGCAGGGGTGCGGGAGCGGGCCGAGGCGGTGCTGCGCCGGCTGGCCGGTGACCACGCCCGGCTGCGCGAGGATCAGTGGCGGGCGATCGAAGCCCTGGTCGTCGACCGGCGGCGGGTGCTCTGTGTGCAACGCACCGGTTGGGGCAAGTCGGCTGTCTACTTCGTGGCCACCGCCCTGCTGCGGGAGGGCGGCGAGCACGGCCCGACCGTCATCGTGTCGCCGCTGCTGGCGTTGATGCGCAACCAGGTCGAGGCGGCTGCCCGGGCCGGCATCCGGGCTCGCACGATCAACTCGGCGAACCTCGACGAGTGGGACGAGATCACCGCCGAGATCCAGACCGGTGCGGTGGACGTGCTGCTGATCAGCCCGGAGCGCCTCAACAACCCGGACTTCCGTGACGGTGTGCTGCCGAAGCTGGCCGCGACCACCGGGCTGCTGGTGGTCGACGAGGCGCACTGCGTCTCCGACTGGGGGCACGACTTCCGGCCCGACTATCGGCGGTTGCGCACGTTCCTCGCCGAGCTGCCCGAGCGCACGCCCGTGCTGGCCACCACCGCCACCGCCAACACCCGGGTCACCCAGGACGTGGCGGAGCAGTTGGGCGACGCTCTCGTCCTGCGCGGCACCCTGGACCGCGAGTCGCTGCGCCTCGGCGTGCTCGACCTGCCCAGTCCGGCGCACCGGCTGGCCTGGCTCGCCGACCACCTGGACCAGCTGCCCGGCTCGGGCATCGTCTACACGCTGACCGTGGCGGCAGCGGGGGAGACGGCCGAGTTCCTGCGCTCCCGCGGCTACCCGGTTTCCTCGTACACGGGGCAGGTCGAGGACGCCGACCGGCGGGCCGCTGAGCAGGACCTGCTCGACAACAAGATCAAGGCGCTGGTCGCCACCAGCGCGCTCGGCATGGGCTTCGACAAACCCGACCTGGGCTTCGTCGTCCACCTCGGCGCCCCGCCCTCGCCGATCGCGTACTACCAGCAGGTCGGCCGCGCCGGACGTGCCGTGGAGCACGCGGAGGTGCTGCTGCTGCCCGGTGTCGAGGACGCCGCGATCTGGCGCTACTTCGCCTCGCTGGCGTTCCCGCCGGAGCAGCAGGTGCGTGCCGTGCTGGCCGCCCTGCACACCGACCGCCCGCTCAGCACCCAGGCCCTCGAACCCCTCGTCGACCTGCGCCGGGCCCGGTTGGAGCTGATGCTCAAGGTGCTCGACGTGGACGGCGCGGTCCGCCGGGTGCGCGGTGGTTGGCTCGCCACCGGCGAGCCCTGGGTCTACGACGAGGCCCGGTTGCGGCGCGTCGCCGAGGCCCGCACCGTCGAGCAACAGGCCATGCGGGAGTACGCGACCACGCCCGACTGCCGGATGCGGTATCTGCGGGAGTGCCTGGACGACACCGGGGCGGCCGACTGCGGGCGGTGCGACAGGTGTGCCGACCCGCTCTTCGCCGCCGACGTGTCGACGGCCGCGCTCGCCGCCGCGCAGACGTTCCTGGGCCGACCCGGCGTGGAGATCGCCCCCAAGAAGCTCTGGCCGACCGGCCTGGACGCGGTGGGCGTACCCCTGAAGGGCCGGATCGCCCCCGCGGAGCAGGCGCTGGCGGGCCGGGCCGTGGGGCGCCTGTCCGACCTGGGCTGGGGTGGTCGGCTGCGTGATCTCGTCGGCCCGGACGCGGCGGACGCGCCGGTGCCCGACGACGTCGCCGGCGCGGTGGTGGAGGTGTTGAAGGCGTGGGCGCACGGCGACGACCCGTGGCCGCGCCGGCCGGTGGGGGTGGTCGCTGTCGGTTCCCGGCGACGGCCCCGGCTGCTCGGCTCGTTGGCCGAGCGGATCGCCGCCGTGGGCCGGCTGCCGCTGCTCGGCGAGGTCACCTCGGCCGGTCCCGGCGGCCCGGCCGGGCCGCGCGGCAACAGCGCCCAACGGGTACGCGCGCTGCACGACACGTTCACCGTGCCGGCCGACCTGGCCGACGCTCTGGCCGGCCTGGACGGCCCGGTGCTGCTCGTCGACGACCTGGTCGACTCGGGCTGGACGATGACGTTGGTGGCCCGGGCACTGCGCCGGGCGGGCGCACCCGACGTGCTCCCGCTCGCCCTCGCCGTGGCCGGTTGACCCGCTGGCACCTGGGTGGGCCGGTCCGCGCACGTCGGCGCGGGAAAGTTCCCGGGCTGCGGCGAATGCGACGGTCGCCACGCCGTCCGGGCGTCGGCCTGGGGTGGTCCGCCGCGGCGGTACGGTGGGCGGCATGACCGACCAGCACCCCGCCGCCGTGCCGGTGGTGTCTGACCAGGTCCCCGACGTGGCGGCGCTGCCCGGCCAACCTGCCGACGCGGCGGTGCGGTCTGACCAGGTCCCCGACGTGGCGGCGGTGCCTGCTCCGGTCTCGGCCGCGCCGGACCGGAGCACCCTCCGGCTGGCGTTGGTGGTCGGCGGGCTGGTGCTGGCGGTGCTGCTCGGCTTCGGCCTCGGCCGGGTGAACGCCACCGGGACCACCACCGGCAGCCCCTCCCTGGCGGCCGAGCACACCGACCCCCCGGGCATCGGGCCGCACAGCCACGGCAGCACCACGAGCACCGATCAGGGCGCGGCCACCGAGCCGGGCGGGCTGGCGGTCAGCTCGGCCGGGTTCACCCTGGCCCCCCTGGGCGCCGAGTTCGCCGCCGGTCGCCCCGGTCAGCTCCGCTTCCAGGTGCGCGACGCGCAGCGCCGGCCGGTGACCCGCTTCGCGGTCGTCCACGACAAGCCGATGCACCTCGTCGTCGTCCGCCGCGACCTGACCGGCTACCAGCACCTGCACCCGACGATGGCGGCGGACGGCACCTGGTCGGTGCCGTTGATTCTCGCGCAGCCCGGCGTCTGGCGCGCGTACGCCGACTTCACAGTGGTCGCCGACAACGGCGCGCAGACCGCGGTGACCCTCGGCGCGGACCTGGTCGCGCCCGGCGACTACCAGCCCCGGTCGCTGCCCGCCGCGGCCACCTCGACGACGGTGGACGGGTTCACCGTCGGCTACCAGGGCACTCCGCAGGCCGGGGCGACAGTGCCGTTGACCTTCCGGATCGACGGCTCCGGCGGTGCCGCCCCGCTGGAGCGTTACCTCGGCGCGTACGGGCACCTGGTGGCGTTACGCGAGGGCGACCTCGGCTACCTGCACGTGCACCCGGAGCCGGAGCTGGTGGACGGCCAGGTCAAGTTCTGGTTGACCACCCCCGGGCCAGGCCGTTACCGCCTCTACCTCGATTTCCAGGTAGGAGCCGACGTCCACACCGCCGAATTCACAGTCACCGTCCGCTAGGACGAGCGTTCCGTGCGGGGCTAGCCGGCGCGGCGGATGGGGCGGCGGGCCAGGTAGCGGAGCAGGTCGCGGATGTGGTGCTTCTCCTCGGCGGGGACCGTCGGGTCGGCCAGCCGGTCAAGGATGGCCCGGACGTCAGCCTCGACGGGGCCGTCGTCGTGGCGTCGGCGGGGCGTGGGGCCGGCGTCGGGCAGGCCGAGCGCGCGGAACGCGGCGGCGACCGGCAGATCCAGTGCGGCGCAGAAGCCGCGCACCTTGGCCAACTCGGGATAGTCCTGCCAGTCACCGGCCAGCCAACGAAACACTGTGGAGCGGCCCACACCGGTGTGCGCGGCAAGATCGGTCACGGTCCAGCCACGTTCGTCGCGAGCGTCGTCGATGGCGCGCCGGACGAAGCGGGCGAAGGCCATCTGCGGTGTTACGTCGGCTGATCCCATCCCTGCGTGTCTTTCCCCCCTGCCGGCGCACCGGGACAATGCGCCTTCCGAGGGTAGTACGTCCGGGGCCCGAAACAATTGACTGAGCGCACAAACTGTCCCGTGGACGAGACTTTTTCTCCGCCGGGATGCCGGCCGGCCGAAACAGGCTCCGAGCGATCATCATCGTTCTTCTACTAGGCTCGGTGCCCGTCCCGGCCTGGCGTCTGACCGCCAGCCGTGTTCGACCGGATCACCGCCGAGGAGCACCATGGCCGATTCGAGCCGCCCCCAGCCGTACCAGCCCGGTGCGGTCAGCCTCTTCTTCGTCGCCAAGACTGGCGTCTTCGCCGCCGCGTTCTGGATCTGGTTGCTGATCCTGGTGCTGCGCACCGACTCCGCGACCGGCCAGCACGTGCTGGCCGCCACCGGTGCGATCACCACCACGCTGGTCGGCGTGGTGCTGGGCGCCCGGATGGCGTTGCAACACAACGCCGCCATCCGGCACGCGGAGATGAAGAAGCTGCTCGTCGACATCTCCTGGAACGCCTTCGCGGCCGCCGGCAACGCCGAGAGCACGGGCAAGGTCGTGCCGTTCCCCACCGCCCCGGCCGACGGCGGTTGGGCCGGTCAGCGCAGCGGTGGCGAACGGGTGACGGTCCTCGACCGTGGTGCCGGCGAACGCACAAGTGGCCGGGATCGCGGCGGCAACGGCGAACGGCGTCGTTAGTCGTCGCCCAGGTGCCGACTACGTCGCCGGCTGCCGGTCGGCCGGCTCCCCGTCGGCGGCCAGCAGGGTCGCCAGCCGGGGCGTGACCCGCCACTGGTCCACCAGCTCGCGGTACTCCTCACGCTGCGGTCCGGTCGCCTCGGCGCCGGTGCGGCGGGCGCGGATCAGCAGGTTGCGGGGCGTGTGCTGGGAGTCCACGAACTCCACCACCTCGGTCCGGTACCCGTGCACCCGCAGCAACCCGGCCCGCAGCGCATCGGTGAGCACGTCGGCGAAACGTTCGCGCAGAATGCCCTGCCGGGTCAGTAGCTCGTACGGGGAAGGGGCGGGATGGGCGCGGAGTTGCTTGGCCAGATCGTGGTGGCAGCACGGTGCGGCCAACACCCAGCGGGCCTCCCAGCGCACCGCACGGGCCAGCGCCTCGTCGGTGGCGGTGTCGCAGGCGTGCAGCGCCAGCACCAGGTCGGGGGCGGGGTCGACGACAGCGTCGGCGATCGTGCCGGCCACGAAGCTGATCCGGTCGGCCCAGCCCAGCCGCTGCGCCAGCTCGGTGTTGCGCCGCCGCTGGTCCTCCCGGACGTCCACGCCGACCAGCTGGACGTCGAGCCCACGACTCGTCAGGTAGCGGTACGCGGCGAACGTCAGGTAGGCGTTGCCGCAGCCCAGGTCGACCACCCGGAGCGGACCGGTCAGCTCGTCGGGCAGGGTCGCGGCCAGGGCACGTAGGAACGCGTCCACCTGGCGGCGTTTCGCCGCCGAGCCGCCGATCTCGGCGAAGATCGGGTCACCGGGGTCGAGCAGATATTCCTTGGCCCGGTCATTTCCGCTGGGTGTCGCCGCCGCACGGGCGGTCACGGCCCGGTGCACCTGCGCCTCGCCGGACTTGGTCACCCGTAGTTGCAGCGTCGCGGCGGTCGTCTCGACGTGCCAGTTGCCGAACGGCTCGGCCAGCAGCTCGTCGACCGCCGCAGCGGCGTCGGGACCGGAGGCGATGTTGCGGGTGTACGGGCGAGCGCCGTCGGACGTGGTGATCTGCATTCGGGGCCCGGCCTTGAGCGTCACCGGGCGCAGTTCGGCCCGCGCGACGGTGGGGTGGCGTCCGCGGCGACGTCCGGCGGCAACCGCCCGGGTCAGCGCGGGGTCGAGCAGCAACGCCCGGACCTCGGTCAGGGCGGCTTCCAGTGATTCCGGCATCGTTCCATCTTCGGCAGGCGGGGTGGGAGAAGGGAACATCCCCCGTACCGCGCGAGGCGGTGCGGGGGATGTCAGATGTTGCTGGTGGTCAGTCGGCTGTCGCTTCGGCCGGCGTACCCGCGTCGGAACCGCCACCACGGCGGCGCCGACGGCGGCGCGGCTTCGACGGCTCACCGTCGGACGCGGCGGCCGGCTCGGTCGGGCCGGAGTCAGCGGAGATCACCGCGGTCGGCTCGCCCACGACCGCCTCACCGGCCCGGCGGCGACGCCGGCGGCGGGGGGTACGGGTGCCTTCCTCGGCGTCGACGGCGGCGTCGACGACGGCGGCGGGCGCCTCGGCAACGGCCGGGGTGCCGGCGTCGGACCGGTCCCGGCGACCGTCACCCCGCCCACGGCGCTCGCCTCGGCCCTCACCACGGCTCTCACCTCGACCCTCGCCGCGGCTCTCCCCGCGTCGGCCGCCCCGACCACCGCTGTCGCCCCGACGGGAGCGGGTCGTGCCACCCAGATCCTCTTCGATCTCGGCGGACAGCCCGGCCCGGGTGCGCTCCGCGGTGGGCAGCGTGCCGCTGACCTCGGTGGGGATGTGCAGGTCGGTGTAGAGGTGCGGCGACGTGTGGTACGTCTCCGGCGGCTCCGGCATCTCGAGACCGAGGGTCTTGTCGATGATCCGCCAGCGCGGCATGTCGTCCCAGTCGACGAAGGTCACCGCGACGCCCGTCGCGCCGGCCCGGCCGGTACGACCGATCCGGTGGGTGTAGGTGTCCTGGTCTTCCGGGCAGTCGTAGTTGATGACGTGGGTGACGCCGGTGACGTCCAGCCCGCGGGCCGCCACGTCGGTGGCGACCAGAATGTCGATCTTGCCGGCCCGGAAGGCCCGCAGTGCCCGCTCGCGGGCACCCTGGCCGAGGTCACCGTGCACCGCGGCGACCGCGAACCCGCGGAAGTCGAGGTCCTCGGCGACCCGGTCGGCGGCCCGCTTGGTACGCGTGAAGATCATGGTCAACCCACGCCCCTCCGCCTGGAGGATGCGCGCCACCACCTCGACCTTGTTCATCGAGTGGGTGCGGTAGACCAACTGCTGGGTCTGCGGCGACGGGCCGGTCTCGGCGGTGTGCCCGGCGTGGATCGTCATCGGCTGGCGCAGGAAACGCCGGGACAGCGTGACGATCGGGTCCGGCATGGTGGCCGAGAAGAGCATCGTCTGGCGGTCTTCCGGGAGCATCGCGAGGATCTTCTCGACGTCGTCGAGGAAGCCCAGGTCGAGCATCCGGTCGGCCTCGTCGAGGACGAGCGCGTGCACCCGGTCCAGTCGGAGGTGCTTCTGCTTCTGCAGGTCCATCAGGCGGCCGGGGGTGCCGACCAGGATCTCGACGCCCTTGCGCAGCGCGTCGATCTGCGGCTCGTACGCCACGCCACCGTAGATCGGCAGCACCCGGACGCCGCGCGTCCGGCCGGCGGCGGCCAGGTCCTTGGCGACCTGGATGCCCAGCTCGCGGGTGGGGACCACGACCAGCGCCTGGGGGACGCCGTCGCTGCCCTCGCCGGGTGCGAAGACCCGGTCCAGCAGCGGAACGCCGAAGCCGAGGGTCTTGCCGGTGCCGGTGGGCGCCTGACCGATCAGGTCGACGCCGCGCAGCGCGATCGGGATCGCGTACTCCTGGATGGCGAAGGCGCGGGTGATGCCCGCCGCGGCCAGGGCCTCGACGGTCTCGGCGCGGGCGCCAAGTGCGGCGAACGTGGGGGCCTCGGGTCGAACCGGGGCGGTGGGGGCCAGTTCCTGGCCGTCCATCAAATCTTGAGTCAGCTCGCTCATGTGGATGTGGGGGTGCCCTCTCGTGGGTGCGCCCGTCATGTCCTCAGGGCGCGATCGGTATGACGCGGGCCACACGGTCGGCGGCAGATTGCCGAGCCGGACCGGGCCGCACGCGCGCCGCGGGCTGAGCTTCGATCAGATCGGCGCCCACGGCAACTGCTCCATGCTACCTGAACAGGCATGGCCTCGTCCCGATTCCCGGTCGGCCAGGCGACACGCGGGGGCGATGATTGTGACCTGTGTCACAGATGGGGCGGTGTGACGTACCCCGCGCGAGTCACCGACGCGCGGTCCGGTCCATGCCGGGCGGGGTGGTGGCCGAGGCGTGCGACGTCATCCAGGAGCCCGAACCGAGCGGGGCGCGCTCGCCGCGTCGCTCCCGGCCGGGCGAGGTGCCGGCTGTCCGCAGGCGCGGCACCGTGCGCCGTGCGGCGGGCCTCCGCCGGCCGGAACCGCCGAGCATCGGGTGCCGGCCCGCGGCAGGTGGCCCAACGCCGACCTGCCGCGATGGCCGGACCGGTCAGCGGACGGTGAAGCCGACCGCCCGGGACGACGCCTCGGCGATCTCGACGTAGGCGACCTTTTCGATCGGAACGATGATCCGCCGGCCCTTCTCGTCGGTCAGGGAGAGCGTGCCGCCGTTACCGGCGAAGGCGTCGGTCACGATCTGCTCGATCTCGGCCGGCGACTGCGCGCTGTCCAGTACCAGCTCACGCGGCGCGTACTGCACGCCGATCTTGACCTCCACTGTGCCTCCTCAACTGGGGCGAAAGAACCGCCCTGGGAAGGCTATCCGATCACGGGGTCAGCGGTCAGGCTGACTCACCTTGCAGCGGGAAGCTCGCGATGCCCCGCCAGGACAGCGCGGCCACCAGTGCCTCGGCCTCGGCCTTCGGCACCTGGCGGCCACCGGCCAGCCAGAACTGCGCGGCCGTCTCCGCCGCGCCGACCAGCCCGGAGGCGAGCAGCTCGGCGTGGGCCCGGCTCACCCCGGTGTCCGAGATGATGGTGTCGGTGATCGCCGCGATGCAGCCCTGCTCGACCCGCTCCACCCGCTGCCGCACCGCCGGGTCGTTGCGCAGATCCGACTCGAACACGAGCCGGAACGCCTCGCTCTCGTGGTCGACGAAGTCGAAGTACGCCCGCACCGACGCACCGACCCGCTCCTTGTTGTCGCTGGTGCCGCGCATCGCGTCCTGCACCTGAGCGACGATGGCGTCACAGTGCGTGTCGAGCAGCGCCAGGTAGAGATCCATCTTTCCGGGAAAGTGTTGGTAGAGCACCGGCTTGGAGACCCCGGCCCGCTCGGCGATGTCGTCCATCGCGGCGGCGTGGTAGCCCTGCGCGACGAACACCTCCTGCGCCGCAGCGAGAAGCTGCTTACGGCGCGCGGAGCGGGGCAGGCGGGTGGGCCGGCCAGCGGTCTGTGCACCGTTCCCCGCAGCGGTCATGGGATCCTCCGAGTTCTCTGTACGAGCCGGCATTTTCCCCCCAGACCGGGCAGGGCCCGTGACCCCCGTCGTGGAAATGGCCCGCCGCTGTAACTTATCGCCACTCTCGGCACACGGTAGCCTCAGCGGGGGCGACCAAGGAGCGCGCGGTGAGTGAAACAGGGCAACCCGGAGCCGCCACCCCGGGAGAGCACGGTGACGGAGCGGGTCAGCACGACGACCCGGGCCGTTCCGTCAGCGGGTGGGCGCCCCCGGCGGGTGGGTGGCCCCGAGCCGCCGATCGCGAGGATGCCCGGGACGAGGCGCCCCGCTGGCAACCCGACCCCGCGGCTGGCTGGCGCACCTCCTCCAGCCGACACGGCGACCTGCCGGCGCCCCTGGTCGGGCTGCCGAATGACCTCGATCCGCCGACCCGCGCCAACGGCCACCACACCAATGGCGTGCACCACCCGGACGACACCAACGGCGTCCGCCAACCCGCACTCGAACCACCCGCGGGCCGCCCCACGCCGGTGAGCGCACCGCCGGGGCTGCCCGCCGAGGGTCGACCCGACGCGACCGGTGACCGGCTGGTGGTGCCCGCCCAACGCCCCGTCCCTCCGCTGGAGCAGGGTGCCGGCGAGCCCGACAAGGGCACCGCCACACGCTCCACCGTCGATCCGGCCGCCGCGCACCGCGCTCGCTGGGCCGAGCCAGGCCTGCCCACCTCCGCGCCGCCGGCCGTCCAGGTGCCGCCCGTCGGCACCGCCGCGTCGGGCTTCGAGGTGCCGCCCGGCTTCCGCGCGCCGACCAGCGAGCGGCTGGCCGCCGACGAACCGGCCGCGCCACGTGACTGGCGGGACCCGCTCGCACCCGAGCAGCCGGCAGCACCAGGCCGCCCACCGGGGCCGGCCGGACACGCCGACGCGGCCGAGCCGGGTCGCGCCGCGGACAACTCCCGACCAGGCGAAGCGCACCGTGCCGGCGAGTCGCCGGCCATCGAACCGGACTGGTCGGGGCCGAACTGGAACCGCCCGAGCTCCGGCGCCGGGTGGGCTCCGCCCTGGTCCCGCCCCGACGACGAGCCGGCTGCTCCCAAGGCCCGGGACGAGGCCGCGCCGGGTTGGGTCGCCGAGCCCCACCAGCCGTACGAGCCGTTGCGCGCCGAGTTGCCCCGCCCCTATGAGCCGGTGCGTGCCGATCCGCCCCGCGGGTACGACGTCACCCGGGGTGAGTCCGGGTCCGAAGCCGCGCCGGTGCGCCCCAGCGAGCAGATCACCCCGCCGCCGTCCGATCGCCCGTCCTGGGCCGCACCGCCCGCCGTTGCGTCCCGGACTGTCGACGCGGACGCGTCCCCCACCAGTGGACCCCCGGTGTCGTCGTCGGGCATGACACCACCGGTCGCCGAGCGCCCCTCCTGGGCCGGCGGTCCCACGCCGACCAGCGGCCCGCCAGCCGATCGACCTTCCTGGGCCGGCGGTCCCACGCCGACCAGCGGCCCGCCGGCTGATCGACCTTCCTGGGCCGGCGGTCCCACGCCGACCAGCGGTCCGCCGGCTGATCGACCTTCCTGGGCCGGGTCCGGCGTACCCCGAATGGACCGCCCGTCCTGGGCCGGCGGATCCGAGCCCGGGCCCACCAGCCCGGCGCCAGCGCGGCCGTCCTGGGCCGCAGAAGCTGATCCGACGCCGCCCAGCGCACCGCCGGCACGGCCGTCCTGGGCCGGCGGCTCCGAGGCCGCGACCAGCGTCCCGCCGGTACGCCCGTCCTGGGCCGGCGGGTCCGTCCCCGAGCCCACCAGCCCGACACCAGCGCGACCGTCCTGGGCTGGCGGGTCCGATCCGACACCGACCAGCGCCCCGCCGACGCGGCCCTCCTGGGTCTCCGGAGCCGCGCCGGCCGACGCGCCACCTCCGGCACCGGCCGGGTCACCTCCCGCGCTGGCCGACGCGCCCCCGGCCCCGGCGGGCCCGCCCCTGGTGGCGGAGCGTCCCTCGTGGGTCGGCGGTTCGCCGACGGCGAGCAGCTCACCGGCCGAGCGGCCGGACTGGTCCGAGGGCCGGATCCCCGCCGCCCCCGCCGAGCGCCCGTCCTGGCCGGCCAGCCAGTCGACAAGCGCGACCGGCGGCGGCGAGGCGGGCGAGCCGTCCGGCCTGCCACGGCCCGAGATCCGGCCGGCCGCACCTTTCCGGCTCCGGCCGGCGACACCCGAGCCGCCCGGGCCGTCTCCCGTCGAGTCACCCCGGGCGACCGCCCCGTCGGCCGCCGACACCACGTTGTCCTCCACCGGAGCGGTTCCGCCCTCCGCCACCAGCGGGTCCGGGCGCCGTGACCGGTCCGCAGCCGTTTCCACCTCGCCCTACGCGGCTCGCCGATCCGCCCCCGACCCGACGTCGTCGACCGAGCCGGCCGACGACGGCCGGCAACCAGACCCGAGGGCGGTGGTGCTGCCGCAGCGCGTCCCCGCGGAACCGGACGTGCCCGTCGTGCCGGAGCCGCCAGCCGTGGAGCCACCCGCCGAAACCCCGGAGCTCGCCCGCATCGCCACCCACCTTCGCCGTGACGACGAACCAGCCCCGCTGCGGGAGCGCCCCGAGGGGTTTGACGTCAACGCGATCCTGGACGCCGTTCGGGAGGTTGCCGGTGTCCGCGACGCGGCGCTGCGCCGTACCCCGGCGGGGGCGCACAGCCTGCGCCTGGACCTGGCCGACGGCGCCGACCCGGCCGAGGTGAGCCGACAGGTGGCCCGGCTGCTGCAGGATCGGATGGGGCTGGCCGCCGCCCCGCAGAACGTTCCCGGCCTGCCCAGCACGCCACCTCCGCCGGTTCGCCGACGTCTGGCCGAACCCCGACCCGCCGAGCGGCGTACCGCGGAGCCGCCCGGCGCAGCCCCGCGCGACGGCGGTCCGGATGCCCGTACCGGTGAGGTTCGGGCAGCCGAGCCGACCGCGCTGGGACGTCCGTCGGGCGGCCCGGTGGAGGCCACACCGGCAGGCTCGGAGCGGTGGGCCGGCACTGACACCTCGCGCCGCCGCCGGCCGAACGCGCCGCACCGGGGTCGCGCCACGGTCGAGGAGCCCGGATCGGTCTCGGCCGCGCCGGCCGGTGCCGCGACCGGCAGCCCGGCCACGCTCGGCACGTCGTACTCCGGTGGTCAGGTGACCACGACGGAGTCGGCGCCGTCCCGACCTCTGGACACCGGGGGCGTGCCGGGGCCGCGGGTGGTGATCGACCACGTGCAGGTGAGCACGTTCGGCCTGGACGCGAACGTGGAGGTCCGGCTGCTGGCCGAGGGTGACAGCGCCTCCGGGTACGCCACCGGGCCGGCGGTGGACGGCTACGTGCTGCGGCTCTGCGCGGTGGCGGCGGCTGCCGCGGTGGACGAGTTGCTGCGGGGCACCGACAACGCCGAGCGGGGGCGCTGCTTCGTCGAGCACGCGGCGGTGGTGCCGTTCGGTAACTGCGAGGTGGCCACCGTTGTGGTGCTGCTCGTCTGTGCGGGCTGGGTCGAGCAGCTCGCCGGCTCGGCTCTGGTCGCCGGTGACCCACGGCAGGCGGTGGTCCGCGCGACGCTGGCGGCGGTGAACCGCCGGCTGGAGGCGCTGCTGTCCTGAGTGGAACGGGGCAGACTGGAACAATGAAGCGCGCCACCCTCTGGCCTGACCACCTGCTCCCCGATCACCAGGTCCCGCCGCCCTGGCCGGGCCGGGAGGTTCGCCTCGACGGCCTGGTCACGTACGTGCGGGACACCCCGGCCACCGCCGCCGGGGCGGAACCCGCGCTGTACGTGCACGGGTTGGGCGGGTCGTCACAGAACTGGACCGACCTGGCCGGGCTGCTCGCCGACCGGTTGGACGGTCAGGCCATCGACCTTCCCGGCTTCGGTCGCAGTGAGCCGGGTCCCCGTTACACCATCCCGGCCTTCGCGGATCTGGTCGTTCGCTGGATCGAGCACTCCGGTCGGGGTCCGGTGCACCTGTTCGGCAACTCGCTGGGCGGCGCGATCGCGGTGCAGGTCGCCGGGCTCCGACCCGACCTGGTCCGTACCCTCACCCTGATCTCCCCGGCCCTGCCGTTTCTCGACTTCCGCCGCTCGTTGCAGGGGCGGATGCTGCCGGTGCTCGCCCTCCCGCGGGGTGAACGGCTGGTCGCCCGGCACCTCACCCAGCTCGCTCCCGAGGTGATGGCCCAGCAGGTGCTGGAGGCGTGCGTCGCCGACCTGAGCCGGATCTGCGACCAGCGTCGGGCCGAGGCGTTGGAGGAGATCCGGGTGCGTTACGAGGCGGAGCACTACGCCGCCGCGTACGTCCGGACGTTCCGCGGACTGGTCTCCAGTTTCCTGCGGGCGTACCTGCCGGGGTCGGGGTCGCTGTGGCGGCTCGCCGAGGCGGTACGCGCACCGACCCTGGTGGTGGGTGGCCGTCAGGATCGCCTGGTCGACGTGCGGGTCGCTCCGCAGACCGCCCGGGTCATCCGGGACAGCCGGTTGATGATGCTCGACGGCGTCGGTCATGTGGCGCAGTTGGAGGTGCCCCGCCTGGTTGCCCGGGCGGTGGTCGGTCTGCTCGCCGAAACGGAGGAGACCGCGGGGCGGACCGATCTGGCAGGCTGACCTGGATGCCCAGCTCAGCCCATGTCCCCGGTCGCCGTCAGCGACGTCTCGCGCTGTTCGCCCAACTGGTGGCGGTGGTGTTGGCGGTCGGCGCGGCGGTGACCGTGATCGCCGAAGGGCCCGGTGGGCATCCCGGCGCCGGCCGGTTGGCCGCCGACGAGGTCGTCACGTTGCCGCCGCTGGTGGCCGCGCCGCTGCCGCCGTCGGTCGGCCCGTCGACCTCCGCCGCGGTCGCGTCCAGCCCGTCCCCGGTGCTGCGGGCGCCCGGCGCGGTCCCGAGCGCCGGCACCGGGAGGTTCGGTTACGACGTCCGTTCCGGCCCGGTGCTGGGTCACGCGGGTGGGTTGCGGCGTTACCGGGTCGCTGTGGAGTCGGGCAGCAACGAGGCCGCCGCGGATTTCGCGGAGGCGGTCCGGGTGGCGCTTGCCGGGCCGGGCAGTTGGGTCGACAGCGGCAGGCTGCGGCTCCAACAGGTGCCGGGGGACGCGCCCCGCGACTTCACCGTCTACCTGGCCACCGCCCGCACGGCGGGTCGGATGTGTGCCGACGGCGGGGTGGACATCCGGATCGGGGGTCGGCCGTACACTTCCTGCCGCGCTCCCGGCCAGGTGATCATCAACCTGGATCGGTGGCGGCTGTCCGTGCCGCACTTCGTCTCGGCCCGCGTGCCGCTGGACGTCTACCGGACGTACGTGGTCAACCACGAGGTCGGTCACCAGCTCGGGCACCGGCACGAGCGTTGCCCGGGTGCGGGCCGGCCAGCGCCGGTGATGATGCAGCAGACGCTCTTCCTCAACGGGTGCCGGGTCAACCCGTGGCCGTACCTCGACGGGCGCCGTTACGCCGGCCCTGCCATCTGAACGACCGGCTGACCGGCCGACGCCCCGCCCACCATCAGGCATCATGCCTGAATAGTGGCAAAAACGGAGAAATGCCCGAATAATCTGGCAGGCTCGACGTCATGACGCCGTCGTCCCCTTACGGCCCGCCCTCGCCGCCCGACCGGTCCGGCCGGTCGGCGTACGAAGGCGCGCGTCCCACACTCGCCCGAATGCACCGGCGACGCCGCCGCACCCTGCTGCTCGGCGGGCTCGTGCTCGTACTCGCCGTCGGCGTCGGCGTCGGCGTGACGCTCAACCGGGGCGGCGAGCCGCCAGCCGGCACTCCCGCCACCACCCAGGGCGAGATGGGCCGCGGCGGTGGGGCGGCCGCGCACCCGGCACCCACCAGCTACCCCTCGGTCGGAGCCGGACGCTTCACCGCGGCCGACGGTGCGACGCCAGTGCACGGAACGGACGGGCCGCTGCGCCGTTACCGGGTCGTTGTCGAACGCGGCACCGGCCAGGACGCCGCCGCGTTCGCCGCCAAGGTGGACGAGGTGCTGGCCGACCAGCGCAGTTGGATCGCCTCCGAGGAGCTGCGGGTGCAGCGGGTGGCTGACGCCAGGGCGGCGGACTTCACCATCTACCTGGCCACCCCTGTCACGTCCGAGCGGATGTGCGCCGAGGGCGGGTTGGCCACCGAGCGCTACACCTCCTGCCGGATGCCCGGCCAGGTCGTCATCAACCTGGCGCGCTGGATGGAGGCGGTCCCCGACTACGGTGCTCCGCTGGACACCTACCGCACCTATGTGATCAACCACGAGGTGGGCCACGAGTTCGGCGAGGAGCACGAGGCCTGCCCCGGCCCGGGGGAGCCCGCCCCGGTGATGCAGCAGCAGACGTACGGCCTGCACGGCTGTGTCGCAAACGCCTGGCCCTACCTCGACGACCGTCGCTACGCGGGTGACATCGTCCCCTGAGCGGTCGGGTCGTCGGTTATTCCCGCTCCCGTATCGCGGACCAGTGTCGTCCCTCATGGCCGAGCGGGGCTGCCGCGAGCGACAATGGCGCGGTTCACACCGCCGATCCCGGGGAGTCCACCGTGTCGTTGCCCCCGCTCGTCGAGCCCGCCGCCGAGCTGACCGTTGACGAGATCCGCCGCTACTCACGCCATCTGATCATCCCGGACGTCGGGGTGACCGGGCAGAAGCGGCTGAAGAACGCCCGGGTGCTCTGTGTCGGCGCTGGTGGCCTCGGGTCGCCGGCCCTCCTGTACCTTGCCGCGGCCGGGGTCGGCACGCTGGGCATCATCGACTTCGACACCGTCGACGAGTCCAACCTCCAGCGCCAGATCATCCACGGCGTGTCCGACATCGGCCGGTCCAAGGCCGAGTCCGCCGCCGCGTCGATCCGCGAGATCAACCCCCTGGTCCAGGTGGAGATCCACAACACCGCGCTGGACCGGGAAAACGTCCGGGAGATCTTCGCCCAGTACGACCTGATCGTCGACGGCACCGACAACTTCGCCACCCGTTACATGGTCAACGACGCGGCGGTGCTGCTCGGCAAGCCGTACGTCTGGGGCTCGATCTACCGCTTCGACGGCCAGGCCTCGGTGTTCTGGGCCGAGCACGGCCCCTGCTACCGCTGCCTCTACCCGGAGCCGCCACCGCCCGGCATGGTCCCCTCCTGCGCCGAGGGCGGCGTGCTCGGTGTGCTCTGCGCGTCGATCGGCTCCATCCAGGTGAACGAGGCGATCAAGCTGCTGACCGGCATCGGTGAGCCGCTGGTCGGCCGCCTGATGGTCTACGACGCCCTGGAAATGGAATACCGCAAGATCAAGGTCCGGAAGGACCCGAACTGCGCGCTCTGCGGCGACAACCCGACGGTCACCGACCTGCTGGAAGACTACGAGGACTTCTGCGGCGCGGTCTCCGAGGAGGCCCAGGAGGCGACGCTCGACTCGACCATCACCGCGCTGGAGCTCAAGGAGTGGCAGGACGCCGGCAAGGACATCTTCCTGGTCGACGTACGGGAGCCCGCCGAGTTCGAGATCGTCCGCATTCCGGGCGCCACCCTGATCCCCAAGGGCGACATCATCTCCGGCGAGGCGTTGGCGAAGCTCCCGCAGGACAAGCAGATCGTGCTGCACTGCAAGTCCGGCGTCCGCTCGGCGGAGGCGCTCGCCGCGCTCAAGGCGGCCGGTTTCCGCGACGCCGTGCACGTGCAGGGCGGCGTGCTCTCCTGGATCAAGCAGATCGACCCGTCGCTGCCCGCGTACTGATCGACCGTCTCCGGGGTGGCGGCCAGCCGCCGCCCCGGGGGTGGCTCCCCACACTCGCCGCCCGTCGGCGAATCGACGCGGGGTGACGCCGAGTAGCCCGCGGGCCGGAGCGACGCAGCCACCGCGGGCTGGCCGATTCTCCGAGGCGGCTTGGCGTCTGCGCAGGTAGCGTCTCCGTCGTGGTCGACTTGGAAGCCGCGATCGGGTTCGTCGTGGCGCATGGGGATGCGGTGGAGCGCGCCCGTCTCTCCTGGCTCCGCAACGGCACAACGGTTCCCGTCGAGCTGCTGGAGATCGCCGAGGTCGGCCAGTCACCCGACGGCGGTTGGCCGGCCACCTGGGGCGGCGGGATCGCCTCGATCGATGCCACCTGCTTCCGGCTCGCCGAGCTGGACGACCTGGGCGCGCTCAGCCGTCCTGCCCCGCGCCGCGCACTGGACTGGTTGGCGTCCCGGCAGCAGGCCGACGGTGGTTGGGACGAGGACGCGTCGCTTGCCGACTCAGCTCCGGAGTGGGCCCGGCCCGGTGATCCGGAGGCTCAGTTCCTGCTGTCGGCCAACGCCGGTTTCTGGCTCACCGTCGCCGGTCTGGACGCCCGTGCCTCGGGTCCGCTCGACCATCGGGTCGGCGGGGCGTACGCCGGGGTGGTGCAGGCGGCGGCGCACTCACTCGTCGCGCGGCTGCGGCCGGACGGTAGTTGGCCGTCGTTCCTCGCCGCCGGCTGGTTGGGCGCGGCGGTGCTGCACCGGCAGGAGATGTTCCAGGAGTCGGCGCGGATCCAGGTGGTGCTCGCCGAGCGGATGCCGAAGATGTCCCCGGGTGACGCGGCGTGGCTGGCGGCCACGCTGCGTCGTGCTGGCATCGACCCACAGGACTGGATCATGGTGCGGGCGCTGCGCCGGCTGACCGAGACCCAGCGCAGCGACGGCGGTTGGGAAAGCGACGACGGCCACCAGTTCGACGTGCACACCACACTGTCCGCGATCCGCGCAGTCCGGCCCGCGCCGGCCGCGTCGGGCGTGCCGCGGGGCTGAGTGCCTGATCCACTCGTGATCCCGGAAACTGGGGCGTCCAGGCGAGCCGGACACTCCGACATCCTTGAATCGGAGGGGCCGACTGGCGGTCGCGCCTAACGCAGGTGCCCGTCCCCGGTGACGACGTACTTCGTGCTGGTCAGCTCGGGCAGGCCCATCGGGCCACGGGCGTGCAGCTTCTGGGTGGAGATGCCGATCTCCGCGCCGAACCCGAACTCGCCGCCGTCGGTGAAGCGGGTCGACGCGTTCACCATCACCGCGGCCGAGTCGACCCGCGCGACGAATTCGCGGGCCGCGCTCGCCGAATCGGTGAGGATCGCCTCGGTGTGCCCGGTGCCGTAGCGCCGGATGTGCCCGACGGCAGCGTCCAGCGAGTCGACCACCGCGACCGAGATGTCGGCGGACAGGTACTCGGTGGCGAAGTCCTCCTCGGTGGCCGGGACCACGGCGGCGGAGTAGGCGGCCACCTCGGGGGAGCCGTGCACTGTCACCCTGGCCTCGGCGAAGGCGGCCAGCATCGGCGGCAGAAACGCGTCGGCGACGCCGGCGTGCACCAGCAGCGACTCAGCGGTGTTGCAGGTGGACAGGCGCTGCGTCTTGGCGTTCAACGTCACCGCGACGGCGCGCGACACGTCGGCGGCGGCGTCCACGTAGACGTGGCAGTTACCCACCCCGGTCTCGATCACCGGCACCGTCGACTCCTCGACCACGGTGCGGATCAGGGACGCGCCACCGCGGGGGATGAGCACGTCGACAAGCCCTCGGGCGCGCATCAGCTCCTTTACCGAGTCGCGGGAGCTGGCGTCGAGCAGTTGCACCGCGTCGGCGGGCAGCCCGGCCCCGGCGACCGCGTCGCGCAGCACCGCGACCAGCGCGGCGTTGGAGTGCGCGGCCGACGACGACCCGCGCAGCAGCGCCGCGTTGCCGGACTTCAGGCAGATCCCGGCGGCGTCCACTGTGACGTTCGGCCGCGCCTCGTAGATGATGCCGACCACCCCGAACGGCACCCGGATCTGGCGCAACTCCAGCCCGTTGGGCAGTGTGGAACCGCGTACCACCTCGCCGACCGGGTCGGGCAGCGCGGCCATCTGGCGCAGCGCGTCGGCGATGCCGACCACCCGGCCCGCGTCGAGGGCGAGCCGGTCCAGCACGGCCGCGCTCAGCCCGGCCTCCCCGCCGGCCGCCAGGTCCGTCTCGTTCGCGGTCAGGATCTCCGGGGTACGCGCCACCAGCGCGTCGGCCATCGCCACCAGCGCGGCGTCCTTGACCGTACGCGTTGCCACTGCCAACTCCGCGGCGGCGTCCCGCGCCCGACGGGCCTGCTCGACGACACTCATGCCGACACTCCGCTTCGCTCCGCGCCGGCCTGGGGCACCGCCGCCCCGAGTTGATGATTCGTTCGCTGGCGCTCGCTCATGCCGACACTCCTCACAGCAGGACGAGGTCGTCGCGGTGGACGACCTCTCGTTCGTACGCCGGGCCGAGCGCCGCGGCGAGTTCGGACGTGGAGCGCCCGAGCAGCCCCGGCAGCTCCACCGCGTCGTAGTTGACCAACCCACGGGCGACCGACGCGCCGGCGGTGTCCACCAGGTCCACCGGGTCGCCAGCGGTGAAGGTGCCGTCCACGGCGGTGATGCCGGCGGGTAGCAGCGACTTGCGCCGGCCGACGACGGCGGCCACCGCGCCCGGGTCGAGGTGCAGCCGCCCCCGGGGCGACGTGGCGTGGGCCAGCCAGAACAGCCGGGCTGTCGGGCGTTGCCGTTGCGGATGGAACAGGGTGCCGACCGGGTCGCCGGCCAGGGCCGGCGCGGCCAGGTCGGCGGCGGTGAGCACCACCGGGATGCCGAAGCCGGTGGCGATCCGGGCGGCCTCGACCTTGGTCACCATGCCGCCGGTGCCGACGCCGGAGCGGCCGGCTCCGCCGATGGTGATCCCGGCGAGGTCCGCGTCGTCACGGACCTCCGCGATCCGGGTCGAGTGCGGATTGGTGGGGTCGCCGGTCCAGAGCGCGTCCACGTCGGAGAGGAGCACCAGCAGGTCGGCGTGCACCAGCGCGGCGACCAGGGCGGCCAGCCGATCGTTGTCGCCGAACCGGATCTCCTGGGTGGCCACCGTGTCGTTCTCGTTGACGATCGGCACTGCCCCCAGGTCGAGCAGCTTGCGCAGCGTCCGGTACGCGTTGCGGTAGTGCGCCCGTCGGGTCACGTCGTCGACGGTGAGCAGCACCTGCCCGACGGTGCGACCGTGCCGGGCGAAGCTGGCCGCGTACCGGCCGATCAGGAGGCCCTGCCCGACGCTGGCGGCGGCCTGCTGGGTGGCCAGGTCGCGCGGGCGTCGGGGCAGCCCGAGCGGGGCGAGGCCGGCGGCGATCGCGCCGGAGGAGACCAGCACCACCTCGCGTCCCTCGCTGGTCAGTCGGCCGAGGGTGTCGACAAGCGTGTCGACGCGCTCGTCGGCCAGCCCGCCGGTCGCGGTGGTCAACGAGGAGGATCCGATCTTGACGACGACCCGCCGGGCCGCCGTGACTGCGTCGCGCACCCGACCATTCTGCGTGGTCACCGCCGCACCGCCCGGCGGCGTTCCCATATGGTGGCGGATTGTGACTCCTGACGAGTACGTCGAGGCGGTGCTCGACCTGGTCGAGCGGATCCCGGCGGGCCGGGTGATGTCGTACGGCGGGGTCGCCGATGCGCTCGCCGAGCGTTCGGGTCGTGCCTCGGCGCGGCTGGTGGGCAACATCATGGCCCGACACGGCGGCTCGGTGCCGTGGCATCGGGTGGTGACGGCGGGTGGCCGGTTGCCGCCGGGGCATGAGCGGGAGGCACGGTCCCGGCTGCGCGCCGAGGGGGCGCCGCTGCGCGGCGAGGGCGTGGACATGGCGGCGGCCGGTTGGTCTCCGGACGGAGAAGGCTGACCGACGCGAGACGCGCGTGGTGGCTGCCGCCCCGGCCAGCAGACGGTGCCCCGTCCCGGCAGGGGACAGGGCACCGCGCGGTGGTTCAGAAGCGAATCGGAGAGGTCACCTCGTTGTCGTCCTTCTTCAGGTCGGGCCACCAGCGGTCCTGGGCGTCGCAGTGGAAGACGAAGAACCGCTGGGTCTGCGCGTCGGCTCTCGGCGTGCCCGGCACCAGCTGGACGAAGGTGTAACGGCGCGACTCACCGACCGGAACCCCCGGCAGCAGGCACGTCGGGTTGTCAGCCTGGAGCGAGGGGTTCGGGTCGCACCGGGACCAGTCGCCGCCCTTCCGCTCGCCCGCCTCGATGCCGTGGAATGCGACCTGGGGCGCGTCGATCGGCCCGGCGTTGGTGACAGTGAACACCGTGGTGAGGGTGCGTCGGGTGTCCGCACCGGGAACGTCGACCAGCTCGTGGGTCATGCTCATCCTCAGGTCGGTGAGCCGGGGATCCTTGCCGAACGCCGTGGGGCCGTCGGTCTGGTTGAACCGCTCGCCGTCCCACCGGTACGTCCGCACCTGCTCCCGTTGCAGGTAGCCCGGTGTGCCGCAGCAGGGCTGGATGTCCGCCACCCGCACCTCGACCGACCCGGACCTGTCGACCTCCGTCGCGAGGACGTCCCGGAGCCCTTCGCCGGTCCGGAACACTCTGCCCAGCGTCACGATCCGGCCGTCCCGGTCCCGGTCGAAGGCCACCACCTGCTTCGCCGACGCCTCGCCGTACCGGCAGGAGACGACGGCGATGGTCTCGACGGCGCCGTCGCCATCGAGGTCTCCGTACCTGAACGCGTGCTCTGCCAGCTCCGACACGTAGGTGTCGTCCGTGTCGGTTCGGAGCCGAACCTTGGCGGTGGCGCAGCCGCCCTCCATCTCGCCCGGCTGCCAATTCGGCAGGTCGACCCGCGCGGCGAGCAGTTGGGCCCGACTGATCCGCCCGTCCGGGGCGGTGGGGGCGATGCTCGACGACGGTGACCCGGTCGGGGGCGGCGGCGTCGGCGGCGCCGACGGGGGCGGGGGCGTCGGTGTGACCGACTCCGCCGGCACCGGCGGATTCCGGTCGTCGTTGTTGAGCGCGGCGTTGGCGACGACGGGGGCCACCACCAGCACGACAGCCACCGCGGCCGCGGCCACCGCCGCCATCCGCCGTCGTCGGCGCAGCAGCTGTCGGGCCTGGTCGGGACCGGGACCGGCGACGCTGCTGATCACGTCATTGCGGTACGCGCCGAGCCGCTGGCGCAGTCGCGGGTCGAGGTCAGACATCGCACACCCCCTCGGTGTTCTCGTCGAGCAGCCCGGCCAGGGCTGTCCGGCCGCGGTGCAACCAGGACTTCACGGTGCCCTCGGCCACCCCTTCCTGGGCGGCGATCTGGCTGACCGACAGGTCGGCCAGGTAGTGCAGGATGACCGCGCGGCGGTGGTTGGCGGGCAGTTGGGCCAGCGCCGCGTCGATGGCGACGCGGTCGGGTGTCGGGCCGGCCACCTCGGCCTCGGTGCGCCGTTGTCGCAGCAGGTGGTTGCGGGCGGTACGCAGGCGTCGCCAGCGGCTTCGGGCCAGATTCCAGGCGACCCGGCGGACCCAGGCCACCGGGTCGTCGTAGCGGACCAGGCGGTCCCAGCGGGCCAGCGCTCGGTAGAACGCCTCCTGGGCCAGGTCCTGGGCATGGCCCAGGTCGCCGGTGTACGCACACAGTTGGGCGGTCACGCTGCCGAAGTGCGCGTGGTAGAAGTCGTCGAAGGTGATCGTCTCCTCGACCACCGCACCGGCCGTTCGTGCCGCCGGTGGCTCGTTGGCGCGGGCCCCCATCGTTGCTGTCACTGCCCCTCCCCCGTCACCGCCGGACTGGTTTGCCCCTCGGCGCTGGTAACACTCCAAGACTGCGGAGGCGGTTGCGGGCTTCGCTGCCGGTAACCCGACGGTGTGGATGTCCGGGACGGGCCGGCGGGTTGATCACCAGATGAGGGGATGTGACCTCCGACGCAACGTGAGTAATATTCGGCCCCATGAAAACGCCGCCGAGCGCCGGCTCGCTGCCTCGACGGGTGCACGCCGGCTACGCGCTCGGCTCCCTGGCGACCGGTGCGTTCGGCACCGTGCCCGGTCTGCTGCTGCTGCCATACCTGACCGACACGCTGGGCGTGGCCGCCGGTCTGGCCGCCCTGCTGGTGCTGCTGCCGAAAGCCTGGGACGTGCTTGTCAACCCGGTCGCCGGGCGGATCTCCGACCGCACCCGATCGCCCTGGGGCGCCCGCCGGCCGTACCTGCTCATCGGCGGCCTCGCGCTCGCCGTCCTGTTCGCGTCGATCTTCGCCGCGCCGTTCGGCAACGGCTCGGCCGCCGCCGCGTACGTGACGTTCGCTTTCCTCGCCACCGCCACCGCGTTCGCCTTCTTCCAGGTGCCGTACGTGGCGATGCCGGCGGAGCTGACCGACGACTACACCGAGCGCACCCGGCTGATGAGCTGGCGGATCGCGGTGCTGGCGCTGGCCATCCTGGTCTCCGGCGCGATCGCGCCGCTGGTGGTGACCGCCGGCGGGGACGGCGTGGCCGGACACCGGTGGATGGGCCTGTTCGTGGCGGTGCTGATCGCCCTCGGCGCCCTCGGCGCGTTCCTCGGCACCCGGTCCGCGCCGACCGGCACGGTGAGCGGGAGCGAGCCGACCCTGCGCGCCCAACTCGCCGTGGCCGCCGCCAACCGCCCCTTCCGCGCGCTGCTGATCTGTTTCGTCGTGCAGTCCGCCGGGGTGGCGACGATCCTGGCCGGGGTCAACTACTTCGCGGCGCAGATCCTGCGCGACGACAAGAGCGGGCCGACAGTGCTCTTCGTCTGCTTCGTCGGGCCGGCGCTGCTGGTGATGCCGATCTGGTCCCGGGTCGGTGCCCGGCTCGGCAAGCGGACCGCGCTGGTCGCCGCCTCGCTGATCCTCGCCGTGGGAGCGCTCGCCCTGGTCGCCGCGCCGGTGCTTCCGACGGTCGCCGTCTACCTGGTGGTCGCGGTGATCGGCGTCGGGTACGCCGGACAGCAGGTCTTCGCGCTGGCGATGCTGCCAGACTGCATCGCGTACGACACCAAGCGCACCGGTCGGCGACAGGCGGGTGTCTTCACCGGCCTGTGGACGGCCGGGGAAACTCTCGGTCTGGCGCTGGGCCCGGGCATCTACGGCCTGGTGCTCCAGCTTGCCGGCTACGTGTCCTCCGACACCGGCTCGGCAGCGGTCCAGTCGGACTCGGCCCGGCTGGGCGTCCTCCTCGGCTTCACGCTGATCCCGGCCCTGTTGATCGCCCCGCCGATCCTCCTGCTTCGCCAATACACCCTCACCCCCGGCCACCTGACCCCCGAGCCGCAGGACGTTCCGGGCGGTCCGGGAGTTGTGCTCGGGGACGAACGCCGTTGAGGTCACGAGAAGGGCACCAGCACTTGATGATCGACGAGAGCACTGTCGAGGGCCGGGTCGCGTTGCCTCTCGGGGTCGCGGCTGAGGTTGCGCTCGACGAGGTTCGGCAGTTGCGCGCCGGCGACCGGCCGACCCACGGGGGGCAGTTGTTCGCGTACGTCTACGACCCCGCCGTACCGGGCCTGGACGAGCTGACCGCCGCCGCGCATCGGGAGAGCGCACACGTCAACGGGCTGGACCCGACCGCGTTTCCGTCCCTGCTGGCCATGGAGAACGCCCTGGTGGGCGCCGCCGGCCGGGTGCTCGGCGCCGGTCCGGGCACCACCGCCCCGGACGTCGTCGGCAGCGTCACCGGTGGCGGCACCGAGTCGCTGATCCTCGCCGTCAAGACGGCCCGGGACGCGCACCCGGAGATCGCCGCGCCCCGGATCGTGGTGCCGTCGACAGCGCACGCCGCGTTCGCCAAGGCGGCGCACTACCTGCGGGTGGCGCTGGACGTGGTGCCGGTGTCCCCGGACACGCTGCGCCCCGACCCGACCGCGATGGCCGCCGCGATCCGCCCGGAGACGGTGCTTGTCGCCTGCTCCGCCCCGTCGTACGCGCACGGGGTGGTGGACCCGGTCGCGGAGATCGCGGCGGTGGCCGCCGACGCCGGGGTGCGCTGCCACGTGGACGCCTGCTTCGGCGGCTGGACCCTGCCGTACCTGCGCCGCCTCGGCGAGCCGGTGCCGGCGTTCGACTTCGCGGTACCCGGGGTCACCTCCATCTCGGTGGACCTGCACAAGTACGCGTACGCCCCGAAGGGCGTGTCGGTGCTGCTGCACCGGGACGCCGCTCTCCGCGCCCCGCAGTACTTCGCGTACGCGGACTGGCCCGGCTACACGATGATCAACCCGGTGATCGCGTCCACCCGCTCGGGCGGGCCGATCGCCGCCGCGTACGCCACTGTGCGGCACCTCGGCGACGACGGCTACCTGCGGCTGGCCGAAGTCACCCGGGACGCGGTCGCCGGCCTGGCCGACGCGGTCCGCGCCGTCGACGGGCTGCGGTTGCTGGCCGAGCCCGAGTCGACAGTGGTCTGCTTCACCGCCACCGAGGGTGGCCCCGACCTGTTCGTGCTTGTCGACGAGCTGACCGCGCGCGGCTGGCACACCCAGCCCCAACTGTCCTACGCGGGGCTGCCGGCGAGTGTGCACCTCACGGTGACCGCCTCGGTCGCGCCCCGAGTCGCCGAGTTCGGGCCCGACCTGGTCGAGGCGGTGGCCGCCGCCCGGACGGCCGGTCCGGTCGCCCTCCCGCCCGAGCTGGTGGCGCTGGCGACGTCGCTGACCCCGGACGCCCTCACGCCCGAACGTGTCGCCGGACTCGCCGCCGGGCTCGGACTCGGTGGCGTCGGCACGGCGACGCCGGACCGGCTGGCGGTGGTGAACACACTGCTCGACGCCGCCCCGCCAGCGTTGCGCGAACGGCTGCTCGTGGAGTTCGTCGGACTGCTGCAACGTCCCACCTGGTGACGCCGCCGGTCCGGTCCGCTGTCGCCTGACGGCGGACCGGACCGACCGGTTCAGCGGTAGCTGATCGAGACGGTGTTGTCCACGTCGTAGACCTCCTCGACGAAGTCGAAGTTGGCGTCCATCGCCCGGACGTCCACGTCGGCCCTGCCGGTGCCGACTGTGGTGCCCGCCGGAACCCGAAAGCCCAACGTCAGTTGGATCTCCTTGCCGGCTTCGAGCCGGTTCAGGTCGCACGTCACCGGCTCCCGGGTCGTCTCCGGGTCGTTACGGCACGTCGCCCAACCACTGCCGTCCGGGCGGACCTCCGCCGGCAGGCCCAGCCGCAGAGCCACGTAGGCGGCCGGCCCGGCCCCGTTGCGGATGCGTACGGTGACCGCGCCGACCCTGGAGCCGTCGGCAGCGTCGGCGAGCACCAGATTCGTGGCGGTGACGACAAGGTTGACGTCGTGCCGGTTCGGACCGAAGCTCGTCGGCCCGGAGACCTGGGCGAAGGCGTCGCCCTTCCAGCGGTAGCCCCGCCACTGCCTCTGTGACCAGTCGGCGGGCCAGCCGCCCCCGGGAGCGATGTCACCCACCTGCACGCGGACCGTGCCGTCGCCCACCACGTCGAGGGCGAACAGCCACTGCGGCTTGTCGATGGTCGTCGCCACCACGCGGCCGAGCGTGACCACCTTCCCCCGCTCGTCCCGGTCGAAGGCGACCACCTGCATGGGACCGCGGGTGCCGAGCACGCACTGCACGAGCGCCACCGTCTCCACCGCCCCGTCAGCGTCGACGTCGCCGTGGTCGAGCGCCACGAGCCAGTTGACCCCCTCGCGGTCGTCGCCGCTGATCCGCACGGCCGACGTCGGGCAGCCAGGCCCGGCCCGCCACGCCGGCAGGGTCACCGATGCGCCGAGCAACTGCGCCCGGCTGATCCGGCCGTCAGGCACTGCGGAGCCGGGGCCGCCACTGTTCACGGCGGGGCTGGGAGTCGGGCTCGTCGAGCCATCCGGCGTGGGCGACACCGACATGCTCGGCGTCGGGTCGACCGGACCCGGCCGACGGTCCGGGCCGTTCATCGCCGCGTACCCGATGGCGGACCCGCCGAACAGCGCGAGCACGGTCGTGGCGGTGGCCCCCCACCGGCGTCGGTTGCGGCCTCGTACCGTCCGCCGGACGGCGGCGGGGCCGGGCACCTCGACCTTGTCCAGCACGGTACGGCGGTACTGGGCAAATTCCTCGGCGAGGCCGAGGGTCTCCTGCTCAGACATTCCGCACCTCCTCGTTGGTGTCCCGCAGGTGGGTCGCGAGGGCAGTCCGGCCCCGGTGCAGCCAGGATTTGACGGTGCCCTCGGCAACCCGCTCCTCGGCGGCGATCTCGGCGACCGACAGATCGGCGAGGTAGTGCAGAACGACAGCCCGCCGCTGCTTCGGCGGCAACTTCGCCAACGCGACGTCGAGGGCGACCCGGTCGGGGCTCGGCCCGGCGACGTGGGCCTCCCGCTGCCGCAGCAGCCACGACTGGGCGGTCCGCAGCCGCCGCCAGCGGTTGTGTCCGAGGTTCCAGGCGACCTTGCGGACCCAGGCCAACGGGTCCTCGTACCCGGCGAGCCGGTCCCAGCGGGCGTACGCCCGGCAGAACGCCTCCTGGACCAGGTCCTGCGCCTGCCCGCGGTCACCCGTGTACGCGGTCAACTGCACAACCAGCCCGCGGAAGTGGGCGTGGTAGAAGTCGTCGAAGACCAGTTCGGTGGCCGTCGGGGTGAAGTTGCCCGGACTGTCCGGCGGTCGCCCACCCACCCGCACGTCTCTCGTCACAACCACTCGCCCTCCCCCTGGTGGCCGCTGGCGGCATGTTCTCCAGCATCAGTCACACGGGCGGACGCGCCGGTAGGTTGCGCGTCGATCTATGTCGATTCGTTGTCGGGTCCGGGACAGTCGGCCGGGCACCCGGGCAGCTCACCGCCGGGCCGCGTCGACGCTGCCTGTGATTCACTGTCGGGGAGGAGAGGGGGCGCTCGTGCAGCTGCCGGGAGTGCTCGGCGAGCCGATCCGGTTCGTGCTGAACTGGGGCCGCCGCTACTCGCTCTGGGTGTTCAACTTCGGGCTGGCCTGCTGCGCGATCGAGTTCATCGCCACCAGCATGGGTCGGCACGACTTCATCCGGCTCGGCGTGATCCCGTTCGCCCACGGTCCCCGACAGGCCGACCTCATGGTGGTGTCCGGCACGGTGACCGACAAGATGGCGCCGGCGATCAAGCGGCTCTACGACCAGATGCCCGAACCGAAGTACGTCATCTCGTTCGGCGCCTGCTCCAACTGCGGCGGCCCCTACTGGGATTCGTACTCGGTGACCAAGGGCGTCGACCAGCTCATCCCGGTCGACGTCTACGTGCCCGGCTGCCCACCCCGGCCGGAGGCACTACTGCACGGCATCCTGCGCCTACAGGAAAAGATCGCCGCCGAGCAGTCCGGCGTCGGCGGTGTGCCGCAACGGGACCTGCTGGCCTCCCCGCTGGACGCCCCGCCCCGCGAAGCCGCCGCCCCGCGCTCCGTCGACTCGCTCACCGCCGCGCCGGTACGCCCACCCGCCACGAACTGACGTACGGGTGGCCGGGCCGGGCTAGCCTGCGCATCATGACCAGCTCCACAGACCAGCGGTCCACCCACATCGTCGACGTGCTCACCGAGGAGTTCGGCGCGTCGATGGCGATCGACCCGGCCGCCTTCCGCCGCAAGTTCCGGAAGATGGCCGCGTCTCCGTTCGCCTTCTACCGGGGCAGCGCCGCGCTGTTCTACGCCGACCAGCGCGGCGACTTCGCCGACGACCGGTTCCTCGACGAGCGGACCAGCCGGGTGTGGATCCACGGTGACCTGCACGCGGAGAACTTCGGCACCTACATGAACGCGTCCGGGCAACTCGTGTTCAACGTCAACGACTTCGACGAGGCGTACGTCGGGCCGTTCACCTGGGACCTGCGCCGACTCGCGGCCAGCGTGGCGCTGCTCGGCTACGGCAAGGCTCTCTCCGACACGTCGATCGGCGATCTGGTCGCCGGCTTCGCCCGGTCGTACCTGACGGAGCTGCGGGCGATCGCCGCCGGCGGCGACGACGCGATCGGCTCGATCACCCTGGAGAACGCCGACGGGGTGCTGCGCCGGGTGCTCCAGCAGGCCCGACTCAACACCCGCGTGGACCTGCTCGCCACGCAGACGACCATCGACAACTACGAACGGCGGTTCTCCGTCGGTGACGGGGTCTTCGAGGTCGACGACGCCACCCGGGACCGGGTGTGCGCCGCCTTCGAGGACTACCTGGGCACCCTGCCGACCGCCTCGACGCAGCTCCGGCCGGTGGCGGCGCGGATCAAGGACGTGGTGCTGCGCAAGGGCGTGGGCATCGGGTCCGCCGGGCTGCCGTCGTACAACCTGCTGCTGGAGGGGCACACCCAGGCCCTGGAGAACGACGTCGTCATCTACATGAAGCAGGCGCAGGTGCCGGCCGTGGCGCGGTACGTCACCGACGAGTCGGTCCGCGGCTACTTCCAGCACCAGGGGCACCGGACCGCCGAATCGCAGCGGGCGTTGCAGGCGCACGCCGACCCGTGGCTGGGCTTCACCGAGCTCGACGGGGCCGGTCAGCTCGTCGCCGAGGTCTCCCCGTACGCCGCGGACCTGGACTGGTCGGACGTGAACGAGCCGGAGGAGTTGACCGGGGTCCTCGTCGACCTGGGCCGGGCGGTGGCCCGGATGCACTCGGTCGCCGACGACGAGTCCAGCCACGACCTGGTGGACTATTCCACCGAGGAGGCGATCGTGGCAGCGGTGGACGCCGACGAGCCGGGCTTCGTCGCCCACCTTGTGGATTTCGCCCACGCGTACGGGGTGCGCGCCCGGCAGGACCACCAGCTCTTCGTCGACCTGTTCCGCAACGGCCGGCTGCCGGGCATCTGAGCGGGGGCGGCGCTCAGGAGGCGAACTCCAGCACCACCTTGATGTCGTCCGGCCCGGGGGTGTACGCGTCGGCGTACCTGTTCGCCGGCACCCGACGGGTGATCAGCGACTCCAACCAGACCTGGTCGGCGCGGGCCAGCGCCTGCGCCGCCATGTTCCAGTGCCGCCGGTTGGCGTTCACCGAGCCGAAGACCACGTTGTTCTCCAGCACCAACGCCCGGTTGAGGGCGCCGGCGTCGAAGTCGATGCTCCGACCACCGCTGGACACCCCGGCCAGGCAGACGATCCCGGTCGGGCCCGCCTTGCACATGACGTCGAGGACCACAGTGGGCGCGCCGGTGCACTCGATCACCACGTCCGGTTCGAAGGGCAGGTCGTTGACCGGCACCGCGTGGTAGGTGGCGCCGAGCCCGGCGACCAGTTCCGGCTTCGGCCCGTCGGTGGCCCGGTCGAGCACGTGGACGGAGAGCCCGCGCTGGGTGCCGAGCAGGGCGGCCAGCAGCCCGATCGGCCCCGCCCCGGTGACCAGGACGGTCTGCGGCTGCCACTCGGCCCGGTGCCCGATCCGCTCGATGTGGTCCCAGGCCTTCGCCACCACGCTTGTCGGCTCCAACAGCACGCCGACCTGGGCCAGCGCCGGGTCGAGCCCGACCGCGAACCGGGGCTCGATCCGCCAGCGGTCGCGGGCGAACCCGGGTAGCGCCTTGATGCCGTGTTCGGTGTACAGACCGTTGCGGCACATGTCCCACTCGCCTACCGCGCAGTTGGGGCAGGGGACGGGGTCGGGATGCCGGACGATCCCGGCCACCAGGTCACCGGGTTGCAGCGTGCCGCTGGCGTCCTCGATCACCCGGCCCAGCGACTCGTGCCCGATGACCAGGCGGTCCGCACCCGGCGGCGCCTCGCCGTACTCCCCGGCGATGATCTCGTGGTCCGTGCCGCAGATCCCGACCGCCAGCGCCTCGACCAGCACCGAGCCTTCCTCGGCAGCCGGCTCCGGCTGATCCTCGACGAGGCTCAGTGAGTTGGCGACTCCGGGTTGCACAGTCACAGCGCGCACGTCCTCATCTTTCCCCGCCGGGGGTCGCGCCGCTTGCAAAGCCGGCAGATCACCGGGCCTCGGCGGCGGCCAGGCGTGGACCCGACCGGCACTAGGATCAGCGGCATGACTCCCGAAGAGGTCGGCGCTCGGCTGGTCGCGCTGCTCGCGCCGGTTGCGGCGACCCCGTCGGTCTCCGGCGGGCAACGGTTCGCCCGCGCCACCGTGGACGTCCCGCCGGACAGCTGGCTGACCGCTGTCCGGGCCGCCCGCGACGACGACGCCTTGGCCTGCGACTTTTTCGACTGGCTCTCCGCGGTCGACGAGTTGACCGACGGCTTCGACGTGGTGGCGCACCTCTGGTCGACGCGGCTGCGCCACGGTGTGCTGCTGCGCACCCGGTTGCCGCGCGACGCGCCAACGGTCGCCTCGGTGGTCGAGGTCTACCCCGGTGCCGCCTGGCACGAGCGGGAGACGCACGAGATGTTCGGCATCGACTTCGCCGGCCATCGGGACCTGCTGCCGCTGCTGCTGCCGCCGGAGTTCGAGGGGCACCCGCTCCGCAAGGAGTTCGTGCTCGCTTCCCGGGTGGCGAAGCCCTGGCCGGGCGCGAAGGAACCGGGCGAGTCCGAGGCCGGTGGTGGACGGCGGCCGATCCGCCCACCGGGCGTTCCCGCTCCGGGCGAGTGGGGGACCACGCCCACCCCGGCCGGTGCCGGTGGGGTGGGGGAGGGTCCGCGTGGCGGCACCCCGGCCCGCCCGGCCGGTGAGCGTCCGGCGCGGCCCGCGCCGGGGACCCGTCCGGCGCGTACTCCCCGGTCTGCCGCAGGTGACGACGGCCCGGCCGCGCCCGCGCAACCCGCGCCCGCTGACGGCTCGCCCGCGCCTGCGCCTGCGCGACCCGCGCCTGCTGACGGCCCGGCCGCGCCCGCGCCGCCGGCGCCTGCTGACGGCTCGCCCGC